>JBDSRZ010000234.1:0-32181 GCA_039929025.1 Usitatibacter sp.
TATTGGCGCGCATCCAGAAGGTATTGCTGCTCCTTCTGGGCCACCTGGGTGATGAATGCCTGGGCCTCGGCGCGGCGGCCCTTGCGCAACTGGCCCTGGTAGGACGGCACCGCGATCGCCACCAGGATGCCGACGATGGCAACGGTGATGACGATCTCGATCAGTGTGAAGCCACGGGCCTTGGACACGGCGCTCTCCCTTTGGATTGCCGCCATCATGGATCGGCCCCTCGGCTGCGGGCAAACGGTGCCCGATGAGCGGCAGGAATGCCCGGGCAAACGGCACCCGGCCGGCCGACGGGCGGTCAGGTCGGGGGCGGTGCCAGTCCCTTCGGAAGCGGAAAGGTCACTCCCTCGCTGATGCCTTCCAGCTCGCGCACCCGGGCGACCCCCAGGGCCTGGAGGCGCAGGATCACCTCGTGCACCAGCACCTCCGGGGCGGAAGCGCCGGCGGTCACGCCGATGGTGCGCTTGCCCTCGACCCACTCCGGGCGGAGCTCGTCGGCGCTGTCCACCAGGTACGCCTCGGGACCGAGGTTGCGCGCCACCTCGCGCAGGCGGTTGGAGTTGGAGCTGTTGGGAGATCCCACCACGATCACCACGTCGCACTTCGGCGCCATGAACTTGACCGCGTCCTGGCGATTCTGGGTGGCGTAGCAGATGTCGTCCTTCTTCGGCCCCTGGATCGCCGGGAAGCGGGCCCTCAGCGCCGCGATGATGCGCTGGCAGTCGTCGATGGACAGCGTGGTCTGGGTGACATAGGCGAGCCTTTCGGGATCGCGCACCTGCAGCTTCGCCACGTCCGCCTCGCTCTCCACCAGGTACATTCCCCCGTCGGACTGGCCCATGGTGCCCTCGGCTTCCGGGTGACCCTCGTGGCCGATCATCACGACCTCGCGCCCCTGCTCGCGCATCTTCGAGACCTCGACGTGGACCTTGGTCACCAGCGGGCAGGTGGCGTCGAATACCTTGAGGCCACGCCGTTCGGCTTCGCGGCGCACGTCGAGCGACACTCCATGGGCGGAGAAGATCACCGTGGCGCCCTCGGGCACCTCCTCCAGCTCCTCGACGAAGACGGCGCCCTTGGAGCGCAGGTCCTCCACCACGAACTTGTTGTGCACGATCTCGTGGCGCACGTAGATCGGCGCTCCGTGGGTCGCCAGCGCCCGCTCGACGATCGCGATGGCGCGGTCGACTCCGGCGCAGAAGCCGCGCGGCTGGGCCAGCAGGACCTCGGGGCGCGGCTCGGTATTCGCGGGAATGCTCATGGCTTCTCCTGGCGCACTACCGTGGAAGATGGGACCGCGGCGCCGCTCTTCAACCCGTCCCAGAGGAGGAGCGCCACGCCTACGCAGATGGCCGAGTCGGCGACGTTGAAGGCGGGCCAGTAGTATCCCGCGGCGTGCAGCTGGACGAAATCCACCACGTAGCCGAGGCTCACGCGATCGTAGAGGTTGCCGAGCGCGCCGCCGAGCACCAGCGCGAGGGCGAGGGCGAAGAGCCGCTTGCCCGCGTGGCCGCGCAGGATCACCACGATGCCGGCCGAGATCGCGACGGCGATGATGGCGAAGAACCAGCGCTGCCACCCTCCGGCCCCGGCGAGGAAACTGAAGGCGGCGCCGGTATTGTGGGCGAGGACCAGGTTGAAGAAGGGCGTCATCTCGCGCACCTCGCCATGGCGGAAGGCCGATGTGATCCAGGCCTTGGTGGCCAGGTCGGCGACGATGACGGCGCCGGCGAGCGCGAGCCAGCGCGTCCAGCCGGGCTGGGCGGGCCTAAGCATGCCGGCGCGCCTCGCCGGGGCCTTCGAGGTTCGCCACGCAGCGCGCGCAGATCGACGGGTGGCGCGCATCGCTGCCCACGTCGGCGCGCCAATGCCAGCAGCGCTCGCACTTGGGATGGGTGCTCGCCGCCACCTCGACTTCGATCTCGCCACCGCCGTCGCGCAATGTCGCGCTCGAGGTGATGAGCACGAACTTGAGATCGTCGCCGAGCGAGCGCAGCAGCTCGAAGTCGGCGCCGCGCGCCGCGATCATGACCTCGGCCTGCAGCGACGAGCCGATGGCGCCGGCGGTGCGGCTGTCCTCGAGGCGCCGGGTGACGATTGCGCGGATCTCGCGCAGGCGCTTCCAGCGCTCGAGGAGCGCCGGCTCGCCGGCTTGCGGCGGCAGCGCGTCCGTCCAGGTGTGGAAGAAGATGCTCTCGGGGGAAGTCTCCGGAGAATCGGCGGAAACAGGGTTCAACACCGCCCACGCCTCTTCCGCGGTGAAGGAAAGGATCGGCGCCATCAGGCGGAGCAGCATCTGCGTCACGTGATGCAGGGCGCTTTGCGCCGAGCGGCGCGCGGTGGAGTCGGCTGCCGCGGTGTAGAGGCGGTCCTTGAGCACGTCGAGCCAGAACCCGCCGAGGTCCTCGGAGCAGAAGTTCTGCAGGCGCTGCGCCACCAGGTGGAACTCGAACTTCTTGTAGTCGGCCTTGCATGCCTCGGACATGTCGCGGGTGAGCGCGAGCGCGTAGCGGTCCACTTCGACCCAATCCTCCACGGGCAGCAGGTGCCTGGCCGGATCGAAGTCCGCGGTGTTGGCGAGCAGGAAGCGCAGCGTGTTGCGGATGCGGCGGTAACTCTCGACCACGCGCTTCAGGATCTCCTCGGAGATGGCCAGCTCGCCGGAGTAATCGGTGGACGCCACCCACAGGCGGATGATCTCGGCGCCCAGGGTGCCGGAGATCTTCTGGGGGGCCAGCGTGTTGCCGAGGGACTTCGACATCTTGCGGCCCTCGCGGTCGACGGTGAAGCCATGGGTGAGGAGCGCGTTGTAAGGGGCGCGCCCGTCCATGCCGCAACCGGAGAGCAGGCTCGACTGGAACCAGCCGCGATGCTGGTCGGAGCCTTCGAGGTACAGGTCCGCGGGATACTTCTGTTCGGGCAGGCTGCGCAGCACCGTGAAGTGGGTGGTGCCGGAGTCGAACCAGACGTCGACGGTGTCGGTGATCTTGCGGTAGCGCGCCTCGTCGACGCCGAAGTCGGCGCACGACGCCGCGAACCATGCCTCGACTCCGCCCTTCGAGACCACGTCGGCTGCGCGCTGGAGGAGCGCCTCCGTGTCCGGGTGCAGCTCGTCGGTCTGCCGATCGAGGAAGAACGGCAGCGGCGTGCCCCAGTTGCGCTGGCGCGAGAGCGTCCAGTCGGGGCGCTTTTCCACCATCGCGGTGATGCGCGATCGCCCCCAGGCGGGATAGAAGCGCGTGTTGTTGATGGCGTGCATGGCGAGCTCGCGCAGCGTCCGGCCCTCGGTGCCGGGCTTGCCGACGTTCGACGGCTTGTCCATGCCGATGAACCACTGCGTGGTCGCGCGGAAGATGATCGGCGTCTTGTGGCGCCAGCAATGCGGGTAGCTGTGCCGCAGCGGCTCGTTCTTCAGCAGCGCGCCGTTCTTCTCCAGAAGCTCGAGGATCGGCTTTTCGGCGGCGCGCACGCTCATGCTGGCGAAGTGCGGCACGTTGTCCTTGAAGCGGCCGAGGTCGTCCACCGGCTGGTCGAGGGGCAGGTTGTATTTCTTCCCCATGTCGAAGTCCTCGGCGCCATGGGCCGGGGCGGTGTGCACGAGGCCCGTGCCCGCGTCGAGCGTCACATGCTCGCCCAGCACCACCGGCACGCTGCGCTCCTCGAAGGGGTGCCGGAAGGAGAGCCCTTCCAGCGCCACGCCCGCGGCGCGGCCGAGGACCGCGCGCGCGGTGAGGCCGTAACGCTTGAGCGCTGCTTCGCGCAGGTCGGCCGCCACGATCAATGCACCGCGCCCGGTATCCACCAGCTCGTAGATGAGGTCGGGGTGCGCGGCGATCGCCTGGTTGCCCGGAAGCGTCCAGGGCGTGGTGGTCCAGATCGCCGCGGCGGCGCGCGCGAGTGTGGCCGGTGCGTCGAACGCCTGCGCGAGCGCGGCTGGAGCGGTGCTCTCGAACGCGACGTCGATCGCCGCAGAGGTCTTGTCCTCGTACTCGACCTCGGCCTCCGCGAGCGCCGAGCCGCAGTCGATGCACCAGTTGACGGGTTTCAATCCGCGGTAGAGGAGGCCGTTCTTCCAGATGGTCGCGAGCGCCCGGATCTCCGCGCCTTCGGTGGCGGGGTCCATGGTCTTGTACGGGTGGTCCCAGTCGCCGAGGATGCCGAGGCGCTGGAAGTCGGCCTTCTGTTTCTCGACCTGCTCGGCGGCGTATTCGCGGCAGAGCGCGCGCTGCTTGTTCGGCTCGAGGTTGCGCCCGTGCCTCTTCTCGATCACGTGCTCGATCGGCAGCCCGTGGCAGTCCCATCCCGGCGTGTAGGGCGCGTCGAAGCCGGCCAGGGTCTTCGACTTCACCACCAGGTCCTTGAGGATCTTGTTGACCGCGTGCCCGATGTGGATGTCGCCATTGGCATAGGGCGGCCCGTCGTGCAGCACCCACCTGGGACGGCCTTCGCAGCGCTCGCGCAGCCGCTCGTAGAGGCGGGTCTGCTGCCAGTGCGTGATCCACGCGGGCTCGCGCTTCGCCAGGTCGCCGCGCATCGGGAACGGCGTCTCGGTGAGGTTCAGCGTGCGCTTGTAGTCGGGCTTCTGGTCGTCGGACATCGGGTTCCTGGCTTGCGCCTCACAGCATGCGGAAGTGCTCGCGGGCGGCTTCGCAGTCGCGCCGGATCTGCGCGGCGAGCGCGTCCAGCGAGGCGAAGTGTGTCTCCTCGCGCAGCTTCTTGTGGAGCTCGATGGTGAGGCGCCTCCCGTAGAGGTCGCCGGAAAAATCGAAGAGGAATGCTTCGAGAGTCGCCGGGCCGCCGTGCGACACGGCCGGGTTGATTCCGAGGCTCGCCACTCCCTCGAGTCCGCGAGTTGCTGCACCGTAACATTTTACCGCAAAGATGCCCTGCACCGCGGGCTTCGCGCGCGCCAGGCGCACGTTGGCGGTGGGGAAGCCGAGGTCGCGGCCGCGCTTGGCGCCGTGCATGACGTGCCCGCAGATCGAGTAGGGACGCCCGAGCAGGCGCGCCGCCTCGGCGAAGTCGGCGCCAGCGAGCGCGGCGCGCACCCGCGTGCTCGACACGCGTTCTCCCTCCCGGGTCACCGCGGGAAGGACACGCACCTCGAAGCCAAGCCGGGCGCCCGCGGCGCGCAGGCTCGCCAGGTCGCCGCCCCGCCTGGCGCCGTAGCGGAAGTCCTCGCCGACCATGATCCAGCGCGCGCCGTATTCGCCGGCGAGACGCTGCTCGAACTCCTCCCCGGTGAGCGCGGCGAAGGCCGCGTCGAACCGTTGCACGAACGCAGCCTCGATGCCGCCCTCGGCCATCCAGTGGAGTCGTTCGCCGAGGCTGGTGAGCCGTGCGGGTGCCTCCTGCGGCGCGAAGTGCTCGCGCGGCAACGGCTCGAAGCTCAGGGTCGCCGCCGCAAGCCCGCGCGAGCGCGCCGCCTTCACCGTGTGTGCGATGAGCGCCTGGTGGCCGAGGTGCACGCCATCGAAGCTGCCGATCGCGATCGCCGTGCCTCGTCCGCTTCCCCGTGGATGGCGCAGGACCTTCATCGCTACTCGTGCCGGGCGAAGTCGCGCGGCCGGAGTCCCATCGCGTAGAGCGCCGCGAAGTAGGCGCCGGCCGCAGCGACGATGACCAAGGTGAGCTTCACGGCGCGCGCGCCGGCGGCGATCTCGAACCACGATGCCTCGCGGCCCATGGTGTACCAGATGGCACCGCCCATGAGGTAGAGCGCGACGGCGAGCTTCATCAGGAAGGCGCCCCATCCCGGCTCCGGCCGGTAGGCCCCCGAACGCAGCATCAGGACCCAGAGCCACGCGGCGTTGAAGCAGGCGCCCACGGAGATCGCGAGCGCGAGCCCCGCATGGGCGAAGAGCGGCACGAAGGCGAGGTTCAGCAGCTGGGTGACGACCAGGGTGGCGATCGCGATCTTCACCGGGGTGCGGATGTTCTGGCGCGCATAGAAGCCGGGCGCCAGGACCTTGACCAGCACCAATCCGGCGAGCCCTACGGAATAGGCGATGAGCGCGTTGCGGGTCATCATCACGTCGTGGCGCGTGAACGCCTCGCCGTGCCAGAAGAGGGTCGAAATCATCGGCACTGCCAGCATCGCGAGCGCCACCGCGGCCGGTGCGGCCAACAGCAGCGTGAGCCGCAGCCCCCAGTCGATGAGGCGCGAGTACGAACCCGCATCGGCGCTGCCGTGGTGGCGCACGAGCGAGGGCAGCAGCACCGTGCCGAGTGCGACCCCCAGGAGCGCCGAGGGAAACTCGAGCAGGCGGTCGGCATAGTAGATCCAGGACACCGGCCCGTCGCCGAGGTTGGACGCGATCTGGGTGTTGATCACCAGACTCACCTGGGCGACCGAGACTCCGAGCGCGGCAGGGGCCATCAGCTTGAGCACGCGCAGCACGCCCTCGTCGCGTGGGTCCCACCGCGGCGGCACCAGCATGCCGATCCGCTCGAGGCAGGCGAAGAGGAAGACCAGTTGCGCCACCCCGCCGACGAATACCGCGACGGCGAGCGCCACGATCGGGCGCTCGAAGTACGGGGTGGCGAACAGGATGAAGGTGATGAACGACAGGTTCAACAGCACCGGCGCGAACGCCGCCGCCTTGAACTTCCCGTAGGTGTTCAGCAGCCCCGCGGCGAACGAGGTGAGCGAGATGAAGAGGATGTAAGGAAAGCAGATCCGCAGCATCGTCACCGTGAGCCCGAACTTGTCGCTGTCGGCGGCGAAACCGGAGGCGATCAGGTAGACGAGGACCGGCGCGGCGATCACTCCGATGACCGTCACCACGAGGAGCGCGAGCGCGAGCACGCCCATCACCTTGGCGGCCAGCACGCGGGTCGCGTCCTCGCCCTTTTCCTTGCGCCATTGGCCCAGCACCGGGACGAAGGCCTGCGAGAACGCGCCCTCGGCGAACAGGCGGCGCAGCAGGTTGGGGATGCGGAAAGCGACGAAGAATGCGTCGGCGGATGCGCCGGCGCCGAAATGGATGGCGATCAGGGTGTCGCGCAGGAACCCGGTGATCCGCGACAGCAATGTCATCGCGCTCACCGAGGCCGCGACGCGCAGCAGATTCATCGTCGCCGGCCGGCCCCGGCGACGCCCGTGGGGCTATCTAGGGCTTTGTTTTGTATGAACAAGCGGTGTATGATATCAGGCTTCGTTTTTGATTTCGTCGACTACCCAAAGGAACACCTCCAGCCATGGCCAATACCAAGCAGGCCGCGAAGCGCGCCAAGAAATCGACCCAGCAGCGTGCCCTGAACGCGGGCCTGCGCACCAAGCTGCGCAGTGCGATCAAGAAGGTCCAGAAGGCCATCGAGGCGGGCGACGCCAAGGCCGCCGAAGCGGTGCTGAAGAGCGAGCAGCCGATCATCGATTCGCTCGCCGACAAGCGCATCATCCACAAGAACAAGGCAGCGCGGCACAAGAGCCGCCTTGCGCAGCAGGTGAAGGCATTGGGCAACCGCGTCTAGGGCATAATCGCCGTTCCCCGGACGGCGGCTCCCAGCCGCCGTTCTCGTTTTTGCGAGGGACTGTCATGAGCGCCGCCCACCTGATGCAGACGTACGCGCCCCAACCGGTCGCATTCGAGCGCGGGGATGGCGCGTGGCTGTGGGATACCGAGGGGCGCAAGTACCTGGACGCCCTCGCCGGCATCGCCGTGAACGGCCTCGGCCACGCGCATCCGCGCCTCACGCGCGCGATCGCCGAGCAGGCCGCGAAGCTCATCCATACATCGAACCTCTTCCGCGTCGTGGAGCAGGAGGAGCTCGCCGCGCGGCTTTGCGCGCTTGCCGGCATGGACAACGCGTTCTTCACCAACTCGGGCGCGGAGTCGAACGAGTGCGCGATCAAGCTGGCTCGCCTGCATGGCCATCAGCGCGGCATCGAGAACGCCACGATCGTCGTGATGGAGAAGGCGTGGCACGGGCGCACGCTCGCGACCCTCTCGGCCACGGGCTCCCGCAAGGCGCAGGCGGGGTTCGAGCCGCTGATGGGCGGCTTCGTGCGCGTGCCTTACAACGACCTCGAGGCGATCGAGCGTGTCGCGAGCAACGGCTCCATCGTCGCGGTGCTGATGGAGGTGCTGCAGGGCGAGGGCGGCATCCACGTCGCCAGCGCCGAGTACCTGCAAAAGCTTCGCCAGATCTGCGACCAGAAGCAGTGGCTGCTGATGATCGACGAAGTGCAGAGCGGCATCGGCAGGACCGGCAAGTGGTTCGCGCACCAGTGGGCGGGCATCATCCCGGACGTGATGTCCCTCGCCAAGGGCATCGGCTCGGGCGTGCCGATGGGCGCGTGCCTCGCGCGCGGCACCGCGGCGAAAGTGTTCAAGCCCGGCAACCACGGCACCACGTTCGGCGGCGGTCCGCTGGTCTGCGTGGCCGGCCTCACCACGCTCGACGTGATCGAGAAGGACGGCCTGCTGGACCATGCGGCGCGCATGGGCGAGTTGATCCAGGGCGAGCTGCGGCGCCAGCTGGCCGGCGTTTCCGGCGTGAAAGAGGTTCGCGGCATGGGCCTCATGATCGGCGTCGAGCTCGACCGCCCTTGCGCCGACATCGTGAACCGAGCGCTCGCCGCGGGCATGGTCACCAATGTGACCGCCGACAAGGTGATCCGCCTGCTGCCGCCGCTCGTCATCAAGGAAGAGGAAGCGCGGCAGTTGGTCGCGATCCTGGTTCCCTTGATCAAGGCATTCCTCGCCGAGGCGCCGGCCGCCGCAGCGGCGTGAAGCACTTCCTGCAGTTCCGCGACCTGGACCGCGGCGAACTAGAGCATCTTTTCCGCCGCACGCGCGTCATCAAGGAGCGCTTCAAGAACTACGTCGCCTACCAGCCGCTCACCGACCGCATGCTGGCGATGGTGTTCGAGAAGAGCTCGACGCGCACACGCGTCTCGTTCGAGGCGGGCATCTACCAGATGGGCGGATCGTCGATCGTGCTCAACATGGGCGAGACCCAGCTCGGGCGCGGCGAGCCGATCGAGGACGTGGCGCGTGTCGTCTCGCGCATGGTCGACATCGTCATGATCCGCACCTTCGAGCACGCGAACCTCGAGCGCTTCGCGGCGCACTCGCGCGTGCCGGTGATCAACGGGCTCACCAACGACTATCACCCGTGCCAGGTGCTGGCCGACATCTACACCTTCATCGAGCATCGTGGCGCGATCGAGGGCAAGACCGTCGCGTGGATCGGCGACGGCAACAACATGTGCAATACCTGGATCCAGGCCGCGCAGATCTTCGGCTTCCGCCTCAAGGTCTCTACCCCCGCCGCCTATGGCCTGGACGCCGCCCGCCTCGCCGGCGTGTCCCGCGAGCACGTCGAGATCTGCGGCAACCCCCTCGAAGCGGCCAGGGGCTCGGACCTGGTCACCACCGACGTGTGGACGAGCATGGGGTTCGAGGCCGAGGCCAAGGCCCGCCACGACGCGTTCGCGGGCTTCATGGTCGACGCGCGGATGATGGCCGTCGCCAGGCCCGAGGCGCTCTTCATGCACTGCCTGCCCGCGCACCGCGGCGAGGAAGTCTCCGCGGAGGTCCTCGATGGCCCGCAGAGCGTGGTCTGGGACGAGGCCGAGAACCGCATGCACGTGCAGAAGGCCCTGATGGAATACCTGCTGCTCGGCAAGATCGAGGCGTAGCGCCGAGTCGACGCGAAGCCCGGGGCACTCGCCGCGGCGTCAGATGGCGCGACGCCTATTTCTCCGAGTCGGCGCCGAGCAGCGGCACGCCACCGCCGGGGCCGATGAGGCCGGTCTCCGAGTAGATCCGCAGCTTGTCGCGAGTGTCGACGATGTCCAGGTTGCGCATCGTGAGCTGCCCGATGCGGTCGGCCGGGGTGAAGAACGCCTCGCCCTTCTCCATCGTCAGCCGTTCCGGCTTGTAGGTGAGGTTGGGGCTTTTCGTGTCCAGGATCGAGTAGTCGTTGCCGCGGCGCAGCTCCACGGTCACCTCTCCCGTCACCGCGCGCGCGACCCAGCGCTGCGCGGTCTCCCGCAGCATCATCGTCTGCGGGTCGAACCAGCGGCCCTGGTAGAGCAGGCGCCCGAGACGGCGGCCGTTGTTGCGATATTGCTCGATGGTGTCCTCGTTGTGGATTCCGGTGACCAGGCGCTCATAGACGAGGTGCAGCAGCGCCATGCCGGGGGCTTCATAGATTCCCCGGCTCTTCGCCTCGATGATGCGGTTTTCGATCTGGTCGCACATCCCCAGGCCGTGGCGCCCGCCGATGGCGTTCGCCTCCGTGAAGAGCGCCACCGCGTCGCCGAACTTCTGCCCGTTGAGCGACACCGGCCGTCCCTCGTCGAATGCGACGGTGACCGTCTCGGGCCTGACCGCGAGGTCGTCGCGCCAGAAGGCGACCCCCATGATGGGGTTCACGATCCGCATGCCCTTGTCGAGGAACTCGAGGTCCTTCGCCTCGTGGGTCGCGCCGAGGATGTTGGAATCGGTGGAGTACGCCTTCTCCACGCTCATCTTGTAGTCGAAGCCCCGCGATATCAGGTACTCGCTCATCTCCCGGCGCCCGCCCAGCTCGTCGATGAAGCGCTGGTCGAGCCACGGCTTGTAGATGCGCAGGTTCGGGTTGGCGATGAGGCCGTAGCGGTAGAAGCGCTCGATGTCGTTGCCCTTGAAGGTGCTGCCATCGCCCCAGATGTTGACGTCGTCGTCCTTCATCGCAACAACGAGCATGGTGCCGGTGACCGCGCGCCCCAGGGGCGTGGTGTTGAAGTACGTGAGCCCGCCGGTGGAGATGTGGAACGCGCCACACTGGATCGCGGCGATGCCCTCGGCCACGAGCTGCGGACGGCACTCCACCAGCACCGCCTTCTCGGCCCCGTACTGCTTCGCCTTGCGCGGAATCTCCCCGTAGTCCGACTCGTCGGGCTGGCCGAGGTTGGCGGTGTAGGCATAGGGGATCGCGCCCTTCTCGCGCATCCACGCGAGCGCCGCGCTGGTGTCGAGTCCGCCGGAGAAGGCGATGCCGACTTTCTCGCCGGCGGGCAGGGTTTGCAGGATGGTGGCCAATTTTTCGGTTTCGCGGGGGGAAGGAGGGATAATAATTGACTATCGGAGCACCGCAGAAGCCAAATCCAAAGGAGACGGGATGCCCTCATTCGACATCACCAGCGAGGCCAACGCGGTCGAGCTGAAGAACGCGGTGGACACGGCCAACAAGGAAGTCGCCAACCGCTTCGACTTCAAGGGCTCGGACGCACGCTTCGAGCTGAACGAGAAGGAGCACGAGATCACCGCGTTCGCCGACGACGAGTTCAAGCTGGGGCAGGTGCGCGACGTGCTCCTCGGCAAGATGGCCAAGCGTGGCGTGGATGCGCGCTTCCTCAAGCACGGGGACCCGCAGAAGATCGGCGGGGACAAGATGAAGCAGAAGATCGTGGTGCGCCACGGCGTCGAGACCGAGCTCGCCAAGAAGATCGTGAAGATGCTGAAGGACGGCAAGCTCAAGGTCACCGCCTCCATCCAGGGCGACGTGGTGCGCGTCTCGGGCGCCAAGAAGGACGACCTGCAGGCCGCGATCCAGATGGTGCGCGCCGGCGTGACCGACGTGCCGGTCAAGTTCGAGAACTTCCGCGACTAGCTAGCCCCGCAGGTTTTTCGACCAGCGCTCGTAGAGGCGTTCGGCGGTGCGGTTCAGGCGCGCAAGGCGCTCGGGCATCTCGGCGCGGATCGTTTCGGCCGGTTGCACCGCGGGACTCGAGAGGTTGGCCTCGAGCTCGCGGGCGCCGCTCCCCAGCCAGCTCGCGATCATCTCCGCGGTCATCTCGACGTGGCACTGCAGGCCCAGGTGGCGGTCGCCGACCACGTAAGCCTGGTTCTCGCAGTGGGGGCCGGTAAGGATGCGCTCGCCCCCCGGCGGGATCGAGAAGGACTCGCCGTGCCACTGGAAGGTGGTGAACTCCTTCGCGTCGCCGAACCATTCGCGCGCCGTCGCCGAATCCTCGATCCGTACCGGGTTCCAGCCGATTTCCTGCACCCGGTTCTTCTTCACCTCTCCACCGAGCGCTCGCGCGAGCATCTGGCCGCCGAGGCAATGGCCGATGATCGGGACCCCCTCTTTCACCGCGTCGCGCATCAACGCGAGCACCGGCTGCGTCCAAGGCAGCTCGTCGTTGGCGCTCATCGGCCCGCCCATGAAGCCGAGACCCGCGAAACCTTCGCTGGAGGCCGGAACCGGCTCGTCCGCGTCCAGCTTCACGAGGGTCCAGGGCACCCGGGATCCGTCGAGGAATGTGGCAAAATGCCCCGGCCCTTCCGTGTCCGAAAACCTGAATACGGCGACCGGTTTCACCTTCGACGCTCGCGATGAAATCATTGGCACCGATCCTCCTTGCCGCGGCCCTATCGACGCCCGCCGCGGCAGTCGACGTGACCGTGATCGGGCTCTTCTCCGGGCGGGCGGTGATCACCGTCGACCGCGGCAATCCGAGAACGTTGCGCATCGGAGAATCCACCCCCGAAGGCGTGAAGCTGGTGGCCGCCGACTCCTCGAGCGCCACGGTGGAGATCGAGGGCAAGCGCCTCACGCTGGAGATGGGTCGCCACTTCGAGTCCGCGTCCCAGACCGGGACGCGGCGCGAGGTCACCCTGCCCGCGGACTCCCACGGTCACTTCGTGACGAGTGGATCGGTGAACGGCGCGCATATCCGCTTCCTCATCGATACCGGCGCCACGCTGGTCTCTATCCCGGCCGCGCAGGCCACCCGCCTGGGCATCGACTACCGCAAGGGACGGCGTGGAATCTCTCAGACCGCCAACGGGGCGGTGTCGTTCTGGCGCGTGAACCTGGACAGCGTGTCCGTTGGCGGGGTGACGCTCACCAACGTGGAGGGGGCGGTTCACGAGTCGGGCGGGTTGGATACGGCGCTCCTCGGCATGAGCTTCCTCAACCGCACCGAGATGCGGCGCGAGGGCACCTACCTCACGCTCACCAAGCGCTATTGAGGACTGAAACCGGGGACGGACCCTCAATTCCGCCAACGTATCGCGCAAGGCATGTCGCTCGACGGAATTGAGGGTCCGTCCCCGGTTTCAGTCCCGGGCGATCATCGCGTAGGCCGAGTGGTTGTGGATCGACTCGAAGTTCTCGCTCTCGATCACATACCCCTCGATGCGCGGGTCGCGGTTCAGCGCCGCGGCGATGTCGCGCACCATGTCCTCGACGAACTTGGGGTTGTCGTAGGCATGCTCGGTCACGTACTTCTCGTCGGGCCGCTTCAGCAGTCCCCACAGCTCGCTCGAGGCCTGGGTCTCGACGCCGTCGATGATCTCCTCGATCCAGACGAAGGTATTGATCTTCGCCGCCACCGTCACGTGCGAGCGCTGGTTGTGCGCGCCGCGCTCGGAGATCTTCTTCGAGCATGGGCACAGGCTCGTGACCGGCACCAGCACCTTGAGCGTGAAGACCTCGCGGCCGCCGAGGATCTCGCCCACGAAAGTGACCTCGTAGTCCATGAGGCTCTCAACCCCCGAAACCGGCGCCTTCTTGTTGACGAAGTAGGGGAAGGTCATCTCGATGTGGCCGCTTTCGGCCTCGAGCTTGGTCACCATCTCGCGCAGCATCAGCCGGAAAGTGTCGGGCGAGATCTCGCGCTCGTGGGCGTTCAGGATCTCCACGAAGCGCGACATGTGGGTGCCCTTGAACTGATGCGGCAGCCCTACGTACATATTGAAATGGGCCACCGTGTGCTGGATACCGCCGGCACGCTCGCGGATCTTCACCGGGTGGCGGATCGACTTGATCCCCACCCGGTCGATGGCCAGCCGGCGCGTGTCGGGCGTGGCCTGTACGTCGGCGATGGGTACGCTGCGGTCGCGTTGGTTCATGAGGGAATTATATCCCCCGGCTCGCCCCGCTCCCCTCAGGGCAGGCGCCCCGCGAGGATCATCCGGTTGATGACCAGGTGGATCGCTCCCCACTGCACGACGTCGTCGAATTCCCTGCCGGGCACGTTGGAGATCTCGCGGGAGACGAACACCCCGTCGCCGTCGAGGTTGCGCGCCTCGTCGCTCCCGGGGCGCGGCGCTTCGGCGGCATTGGGCCCGGCGGAGAGGAGCACGAAGGCCGCGCGCCGCGTGAGCTGGTTCGCGGCCGGTCCGCATCCCGCGGCGTTCGCCAAGGCGCCGTCCGCGCAGATGTACAGGTAGTGGCTGGCCCCGCCCAGGCCTGAAAGGGTCGCCGCCTGCAGCCCGTTGGCGCGAGTAAGCGGGTTCAGGACGCCATTGATCGCGAGCCCGCCGAAGACCGCATAGCGGATGCGGTTGGCTGGCCCGCCCCAGGCGTCGCGCAGGAACCCTTCCGGGTCGAGGCCCGCCAGGCCGAGCGCCGCCGCCGGCAGCAGCCCGCCATGGAATGTCTCGCACGCGCCGCTGCCGGCGTCGCCACCGGGCGCGAAGCTCTCGAGCCCGCGGCTTGCCGGCGTCGCCGGGCAGGGCATGCGGCCATGAGCGGCCGCGAATCCGAGCAGCGCGTCGCGCGCCTCGTCGAGCTGCTGGCGCGTCGATTCATGCCGGCGCCACTGCACCTGCGCGGCGAGCGGGATCATGAGCCCGGCCGCGAGGCTCCCGATGATCAGCAGCACCACCATCATCTCCACCAGGGTGAAGCCCGGTGTGCGGCGCGAGCGTTCAGGGAAGGGCGATGACGGCATCGTGGACCCGGCCGGGAAGGGGCGCGGAGGTCACCCGGGTGCAGGAGCTGGCATCGCAGGCGAGCCGCGGCGTTTCGCACTCGTCGCGCCGCATGCCGACCACGATGGCAGCGCGGCGATTGGCGGCGAGGAGGTGGCCTTCGGCATCCACGACCTCGAGATCAGCGGCGGGTACGTACAGCACGAACGGCTTCCACGTCCGCCACCATGAGAGGTCGTCCACACCCGCGGTGGCGCCCTCGTCCGAGGGATTGCCCGCGGCGAGCGTGCGCGTCTGCCCAGCGTCGGCAGGTGGGACCGCAATATTGCAGGCCTGCGCCTGGGTCGGAAGCTCGGTGAGCACTTCGGGCCGGCGAGGCTCGGCCCGCCACCAGCGTGTGAGCATCCCGGGCGCGGTGTCGAAAGGCGTGTCCGGAATCCGGCCCGCCGTCCCGACGCCCGGGCAGGCTGGCGAGGCCCGCGGCAGCCGGCCGGCATTCTCGGGCCTCGATGCGAAGAACGCGAGGCATTGCGCGAGCTCCAGGCCCACGCGCCTCGCGACACGCGGCATCACGTCGGTGTAGGCCACTACCGCGAGCCGATCGTTCACGGCGACGCGCCCGCGGGCATCCACTACGGGACCCTGGATGAAGCCGTTGCCGTTGAGCACGCGCCCCGCGTCGCTGCGATCGTGGAAGTCGGCGTTGTCCTCGCCAGAGCGCTCGGGCGGCGCGAGGTCGAGGTAGTTTCCGGGGTCGCAGCGCGCGGCGCGGCTTGGGGGCTTGGTGACGCATTGCCCGTGCGTATTGCAATCGCCGGGCGCGCAGTCGCGGTGCTGCTCGCGTGATCCGGCCGGCGATTGCCGCGTGAGCGGTGCGCCCGGAGCGATGATCACCGCGGCCGCGCCGCCGCGATCGGCATCGGCGAGGGTCCCGTCATGCAGCACGCGCCCGGAGTTGTCGCGGACGGTGATGGTCCCCAGCCCCGTCGCCGGCGAGAGGTCCACGCACGCGGCGCTCGCGGCGCAGTTCAGGAGGCCCTTGTAGCGCGTCGATACCGCATACCAGAGGCGTTCGCCGTGACCATCGCGCAGGTCGGGAAGCCCCAGCGTCTTCCACGGCAGGCGTCCGAGGCGTTCTTCCTGCCCGCGGTCCCCGGCGAGCGATCCGCAGGTGGACTCGGCCCAGCCGTCGTCGTCCAGATCGGGACAGGGGAGAAATCCGGGGCCCACGACCGCCGTGATCGGACGATCCGATGCGAATGCGAGCAGCGCCTCGCGTGCCTGGGCGAGCGCTCGCTCGCTCACGTGGTCGCGGCGCGCGGATGACAGCGAGGCTGCTTGCACCAACAGGACCAGCCCCCCGGCGAGCGCCAGGGCGAGCACGGCGATGAAGATCGCCATCCCGCGTTGCGTTGCCCGACGATCCAAGCTCGCCTCCTCATTCGACCGGAGGCTCCATGGAAACGCGATTGTGGTGCGCTGTCGCGGCGATACCGCGCGCGGAAAGACCGTGCTATCGCTTGACTTCGGCTCCCTTGCCGCCCTCGACTTTCACATTCTCCGGCGAGCGCACCGCACGGGGGTCGAGGAGGATGTCGCCGCGAGGGCCCACGACGGTTATCGGGACGCCGTTGATCCACACGGTGTTGCGCCCGTCGCTGCGCCTCACGTAGCCGGTGACCTCGGGCTTCGCGGCGACCGCGCCGACCGTCTCGCTGGGTTCGCCGCGGCGCAGCTTGTCGAGGCGCGCGCGCTCCTCGGGCGTATGGAAAAGCCGGCCGAGGTCCTCGGCGGCGAAGGCGCCCGCGGAGGCGGCGAGGAGCGCCGCAACGAGCGCGAGGCTAGGCCGGGCGGTTCGCACGTTTCTCCTTCAGCGTGATCCACTCGAGCGTGCACTCGGCCTCGACGTGCGGCTGGAGCGCCTCGCCGCCGCCCCTCGCCTCGATGCGGCGAATCACGCAGCGGTCGACGGGATAGAAGCCCTGGTGGCTCTGCGACAGGGCGTCGATGAATTCGAGCAGGTCGCCCTCGTGCAGCGCGCGGGCGCGCAATTTCACGCGGCTTGCCAGGACGTCCAGCGCCGGGAAGGCGAGCCCGCCGGCGAGCGGCAGCGGGCGCTGGGCCCCGATCTCGTAATCGAGGCCGAAGAGCTGGTGGCGGATGCGAAGCCCATTCACCAGCTCCACCAGGTCGAGGCGCCGCTCAGATTGCAGCAGGCCGCGCGCGGCGAGGGTGCGGAATACGTCCGCCGATTGCTCGAGGCTCTCGCGCTCGCGCCGGGCGGCCTCGGCGCGGCCCTGGCCTTCCTGGGTGCGCTTGGCGATCGTCGCGCTCTCGCGCTTCTGGCGTTCGAGGTACCAATGGCTGCCCCCGGCGACCGCCGCCGCCACGGCGATCGAAGCAACCAGGATCGCCCAGGAGGCGCGGAGCGTCCCGAACCCTTCCCTGGGGAAGACCTGCTTCACGAGGCCCCCCGCTCGCGCACGATCCGAAGCACGAATCGCGGCTCCATCTGTGGCGGCTCCTTCTCCGCGAGGCGCCCCTGCAGCGCGAGCGCCGGGCGCAGGTCGAGCGGGCTCTCGATCACCTCCACCTTGTAGCCGGGTCGCGCGGAAATGTCCGCCGCGAGCCGCTCGACCCGCTCGAGCGCCGCGCGGAAGTCGTTGTTGGCCACCTGCACCGTGGCTTCCATCAGCGCAACCTCGTAGCGGCCGGTGGTGAATGCGGGATTGGCGCCGTCGTCCGGCGGCGGCGGCGGGAGCGGCGAATCCCCGGGGCGCCCGATCGACTTGACCGGCGGGGGAACCGTCGGCGGCGCGAGGGTGAGCCGGGGCACGATAGTCGGGTCGTCGGCGGCCTGCCAGCTCAGCTGGTTCAAGCGCACCTGCGGGTACTCCTGCAGCACCTGCGAGAGTGGACGCAGGAACCCGTGGATCGCGGGAAAGGACTTGATAGACGCGTTGTAGAAAGTCACGGCATCGCGCATTGCCGAGCCGCCCACGCCGAGCGAAGGCAGCCCCCGGGTGATCTCGTCGTACTCGCGGTTGTAAGCCTGCAGCTGCTGGGCGACGCGATCGTCGGCGGTGTTGGCTTGCAGCACGCGGGCGAAATTGAAGCCGCCCCAGAGGAGGCCGGCGGCCAGCACCACGGCGGACACCAGGTTCAGCACCTGCCGCGCCACCCGCTGGGTCGCGTGGCGGCGCATCTCGGACGACGCGAAGTGGTTCTCCGCGGGGCGCATCAGGAAGATGTGGACCATCACCTCCTCCGCCGAGGAGGAGAGCGGCGCGGGCCTGAGCCCCAGCCTGGTCGAGACCGGGGCCATGTCCAGCACGCGGTACTGGATCTGGGCGAATCCGCGCAGGAGCGGCTCGATCGAGCCGCGGTCGTGCGCATGCAGCAGGACGCAGACCTGGAGTCGGTCCTCGGCGGCGAAATGACGCAGGCTGTCGAGGTACTGCCAGGTGCGCATGGTCTCCTCGGCCATCATGGTGCCGAGCGTCTGCCCTTCCTCGAGGTCCACGGGCGTGAGGCGGCTGAACTTGAACTCGTCGCCGCGGAAATAGGTCTGCCGCAGCGCCTGTCCGGGAGAGAAGGTCACCAGCAGGGTGTGCGGAAACTCGAGATCGAGCTCCTGCAGCAGGGCTAGGCTGAAGAGCGCGACCGAGTGGACGCCCACGAGCGGCACCTGCAGGCGCTCGATCATTTCCAGCCACGGTCGCAGCACTTCGGGGCTTGTCACCGCCGTGTAGAGCACGCGGTCGTCGCGGCGCCCCTCGGCCTCGCGACCCTGCAGCGCCGCGTAGCGAAACGGCGAGTTGCGGTAGATCTGCGTGAGGCGGCGGCTGAAGATCGCGTCGCGATCGCCCCTGCCTACATGCGGCACGGTATCGAGGCGGAAGTCCTCCTCGGCCAGGTCCGTAAGGATATGCGCGGGCACGCGCTTCAGGGTAGCGAGGTAGCGGTTGAATTCCTCCGCCCCGGCGGCGGAGACCGCGAACTCGCGCCGCGCGGCGATCCGCTTGCCGCGGGTGACCATGCTCACCAGGCGCGTGTTCGTGAGGTAGATGAAATGCCGGGCCATGGCGCTAGAACTTTATCTTGGCGATCACGTCGTAGATCGGCAGGAAGATCGCGTACATGATCGCGATCACCAGGCCGCCAAGGACGATCGTTGTCGCGGGGCCGAGGAGCTGCTGCATGCGCGAGATGCTCTCGCGTACCTGGCGGTTGTAGAAGTAGCTCACGTTGAGCAGCGCCACGTCCAGGCCGCCGGTCGATTCGCCCACTTTCAGCATCCGCAGCACCAGCGGCGGGAAGAGCTTGGTGGCGATGAACGCCTGCGATATCCCCTGCCCCTCCGAGATGCTGCGGCCGACGCGCTGCAGGCCCGCCGCCATCACGCGGTTGCCGACGATCTTCTCGCAGATCCGGATGCAGTCGAGCACGCTGATGCCGGCGCGGTAGAGCATCGCGAAGAAGGTGGAGAAGCGCGCGAGGATGATCTTCTGGCGAAGGTCGCCGAGCAAAGGCAGGCGAAGCGCGAGTCCGTCCATCACGCGCTGCACCTTCTCGTTGCTGCGCGACATGATCCACGCGGCGGCCATCGCCAGCAGCGGGATGCCGAGGAGGAGGTACCAGAACTTCACGAAGAAGTTGGACAGCTGGATCAGCAGCTCGGTCTCGCGCGGCAGCTTCGGCACCAGCGTCTTGAAGGTCGCCGCGAGCTGCGGCACGAGCACCGTCATCAGCACGAACACCACGGCGACGATCACCACCAGCACCACCGCCGGGTAGACGAGGGCCTTCTTCGCCTGGCTCGCCATCTCGTCCTGCCACTTG
Source organism: Usitatibacter sp. (assembly GCA_039929025.1). Classification (GTDB taxonomy): domain Bacteria; phylum Pseudomonadota; class Gammaproteobacteria; order Burkholderiales; family Usitatibacteraceae; genus Usitatibacter. The sequence continues at coordinate 19,503 of JBDSRZ010000234.1, forward strand.
AGGTTTTCGGTGAGCTCGTCGAGCACGACGTTCAGCTCGCCGCTCTGCTCGCCCGCCTTCACCAGGGCCACGAAGACGTCGTCGAAGCAGTAGCCGTGGTGCGCCATCGCCTCCGAGAGCGTAATGCCGCCGTGGATGTCCTCCAGCAGGCTCGCGAGGACCTGGCGGAATCCCGGGTTGTCCACGGTGTCGCGCAGGTCGGTCAGGGCCTCGAGGATGGTGACGCCGGCCTTGAGCAGCTGCGAGAGGTGGACGCAGAAGGTGATCAACTCCTCGCGCGTGATGCGGCGTGCGCGCGCGACGGTGGAGCGCTTGACCGACTGGAATGTGACGAGGTCGAGCCCGAGGCGCTGCAGCCGCAGCTCCAGGTCGACGGCGTTGGTGGCGTCGAGGTTGCCGTTGGCGATGCGACCCTCTGCATCGACGGCGCGGTAGGCGAATAGCGCCACGGGGCCGCCGCGGTCAGATCACGCGGTCGGTCAGGTCGACCACGCGCGAGATCTCCTCCAGGCTTGTCTGGCCGAGGAGGACGCGCGAGACGGCGTCCTCGGCGAGATTGCGAAACCCCTTGGAGCCGGCGAGCGTGCGGATCTCGCGCCCCGTGGCGCGGCGCGCGATCTGCTCGTCGATCTCGGCATCCAGCTTGAAGAGCTCCATGATCGCCACGCGGCCCTTGAACCCGATGTTGTCGCAGCGGGCGCACCCCACCGCGTGGTAGATCGGGCGCGTGTCGGCGTCGTCCATCGCCATCAGGCGCCTGGTCATGCCGTCGGGCGCCGAGGCCGCCTTGCAGTGGACGCAGAGCTTCCTCACCAGACGCTGCGCGATCACGCCGATGATGTTGCCGGCCATGATGTCGGGCAGCACGCCAAGGTCCATGAGGCGCGGGATGGCGCCGATCGAGGAATTGGTGTGCAGGGTGGAGTACACCTCGTGGCCGGTCATCGCGGCGCGGAAGGCCATCTCGGCGGTCTCCTGGTCGCGAATCTCGCCCACCAGGATCACGTCCGGGTCCTGGCGCATCATCGAGCGGATGCCGGAGGCGAAGTCGAGCTTCACCACCTCGTTCACCGAGGTCTGCCGGATCATCGCCATCGGGTACTCGACCGGGTCCTCGAGGGTCATGATGTTCACGCCCTCGGTGTTGATGTAGTTGAGGATGGAGTAGAGGGTCGTGGTCTTGCCGCTGCCGGTGGGACCCGTCACCAGGATGATGCCTTCGGGGCGGGCGAGCATCAGCTTCAGCGTCTTCAGGTCGTCGGGATGCAGTCCCAGGTCCTCGAGCGCCACGATGCCCTTGTCGCGATCGAGGATGCGCAGCACGATGTTCTCGCCGTGCGTGGTCGGCTGCGAGGAGACGCGGAAGTCCACCGGGTGCCCGGAGAGCCTGAGCGAGATGCGCCCGTCCTGCGGCGCGCGCGTCTCGGCGATGTTCATGGCGCTCATCACCTTCAGCCTCACCACCATCGCCGCCCAGTAGTTCTTGTGCAGGCTGCGGATCTGGCGCAGCACCCCGTCGATGCGGTAGCGGATGCGCAGGAAGCCCTGCTCCGGCTCGAAGTGGATGTCGGAGGCGCTCCTCTTCACCGCGTCGTGCAGCAGCGCGTCCACCAGGCGTACCACCGGCTGGCTGTACTCGTCGAAGTCGGTGGCGAGGCTCTGGTAGTCGATCTCGCCGGTCTCGATCTCGTTCAGGATTCCGTCGATCGAGAGCTCGAAGCCGTAGTGGTGCTCGATGCCGATGGTGATGTCGGAGTCGCGCGCCAACACCTGCTCGATTCGCAGGTCCTCGCGGGCGAGGGCGCGGATCTGGTCGAGTGCCACCACGTTGGCGGGGTCGGAGACCGCGATCAGCAGGAGCTTGCGTTCCGAGTCGTAGCTCACCGGCAGAACGTGGTAGCGCCGCGCCATGTCCTTGGGGACGAGCGCGATCGCCATCGGGTCGACGATGGTGTTGTCGAGGTCGATCGAGACCTGCCCCAGCGTCTCCGAGAGGATGTCGCGGATCGTGGCCTCGGTCACGAAACCGAGCGTCACCAGCACCTTGCCGAGCGGCTGCTTGAAGCGCTTCTGCTCGGTGAGCGCGATGTTCAGCTGGTCCTGGCTGATGATTCCCTTGATGAGGAGCGTCTGGCCCAGCGGGACCCGGGAAAGGGGGGCCGCCTGGATCGAGCCCACGCTCAGGGCCCCAACTCTTGCAGGCGCCGCGCAACCGGCGCCGGGTCGAACTGCGCCGGCTGCACGCGCGCCGACTCGAGCGCGCGGCGGTAAAACTGGGCGGCCACCCGCGGCTGTCCGAGGTTGTCGAGTGCGACCGCGAGGTTGTGCGCGATGTCGGCGTTGGACGGGTCGAGGCGGTGCGCCTCGAAGAATTCCCCCTGCGCCTCGCTCCACCGCGCCTGCGACGAATACACGTTGCCGAGCGCGAAGTGCAGCGCCGGGCTCTGCGGATAGCGCATCACGTCCTCGCGCAGCCGTGGCTCCACCGTGCCGCGGCGCGAGGGATCGGCGAGCGTTGCCATGCCCGCGAGCGCCGTGGCGTTGCGCGGGTCGAGCTCGAGCGCCTTGCGGTAGGCGGCACCGGCCGACGCGATGTTGCCGCTGCGCGCCTCGACTGTCGCCATGCCGAGGAGGGCGTCGACGTTGGCCGTGTCGGCGGCGAGCGCGGCCTCATAGGCGCGGCGCGCCGCCACGAGATCGGAGTTGCGCAGCGCCTCGTAGCCGGCTGCGACCTCCGCGGGAATGCGCGCAGACGGGGGCGCACGGTCGAGCTGCACGGGCGGGTCGCGCGGCGCCGGCGCTTCGCGCAGCAGATCTGCCGCAGCCTGCTCGCGGGGGGGCCGCGCGGGCGGCGCCCTGGGTTCGATCGGAGCGCGAGTTGCGGTGGTCGTCGTGACGGCCGCGGGAAGAGGCCCTTTTTCGGGAGTCCCGGAAAGCACGGGCGTGGTGGATCCGGCGGGTGGGATCGCGGGCGTGGGAATCACCGGTGCGGGCGGCGGCGGGGCAAGCGGTCCGGCCATCCGGCGGGCGGGGATCGGAGCCGGCGCGAGCGCCTGCATTGCGTACCAGACGTAGGCGCCCGCAGCGATCACCGCGATGGCGACGACACCCGCCGCCGCGAAGAGCCAGGCGCGCCCGGGAGGGTCCCGCGCCGTGCCGGGAGGCAGCTTGGCCTGGAACACTGCCTGCGCGGCGGCGGGCGAAGATGCCTTGGGCGGGGGGCCCTGTGCCTGCTGGGCGGGCGGCTGCAGCTCGAGCGAACCCTCGGGTGCGGCGTGCGAAGCGGCAGCAGCCTCGCGGGCCGCGGCTTCGGATGCGGGAGGCGTGGCGTCCTGGGGCGAGACGATCTGAAGGTCGGGGCGCTCGCCGCGGGCGAGCTTCTCCTGCTCCGCGCGCTTGAGCGCGTCGAGCAGGAGGCTCAATTCCGCCCTCCGGGCGGGGGCGGGTCGGGGACCACCGGGTTGGGCGTGCCGCGCACGTCGGGGAATTCGCCGCGTTCCATGCGCTGCAGGTTTTCCTCCAGCGCCGGCATCGGCGGGTGCGTGTCGCGGAAGAATTCCTGGTCGGGCAGGTAGCGGCGGTATGCGGCGAGGTCGCCCTCGAGGCTCGCATCGCGGATCACCACCGGGCGCAGGAAGATGATCAGCTCGCGCTTGGTGGTGGTGTCGGCGCGAAAGCTCACGGCGTCGCCGAAGACCGGGATGCGCGACAGGATCGGCAGTCCCGAGCGCGACCCCTCGAAGCTGTCCTCCATCAGCCCGCCGATGATCGCGGTGCGGCCGCTGGGCACGCTGAGGACGCTCTCGAACTCGCGCGAGCGGATCACCGGGACCTTGTTCTGGATCGTCTGGCTCAGGTTGGGGTTCGGGTCGATCACGTCGGATATCCGGCTGGTGATCGTGGGGCGGACGTTCAGCACCACGATGTCGTTCTCGGCGATCTGCGGCGTCACGTTCATGACGAACCCCACCGGCACCAGGTTCGCGGTGGTGTTGATCACCGGCAGCGAGGTGGTGTTCCCCGTCGTGACCGCCGGAGTCACCTGGACGGAAAAATAGACCAGGTTGTCGACGACCTTGAGCACCGCCGTCTGGTTGTTGATGGCCATGATCCGGGGGCTCGAGAGCACCCGGGTATTGCCGAACGTGTCGAGCATCTTCACGGTGCTGCTGAGCGACCCGCCCGCGGCCGCGTTCGGATTCGAGTATTGCACCGAGAAGAACGGGTTCGCCGTGTTGAGGAAATCGCCCTGGACCAGGTTCTGGCGAAAGCTGTATCCCAGCCCATTGATGCCCAGCGCCGACCAGTCCACTCCCGCCTGGTACTTGTCGTTGAGGAGGACCTCCACCACCGTCGCCTCGATCAGGACCTGGCGGCGCGCCGAGCCCATCACCTGGGCGATGAATTCGGCCACGCGCTCATGCTGCCGCGAGGTGCCGCGCACCGAGATGATTCCCGATTCCGCGTTCACGATCACCGAGGCGGCCTCGCGGAACGTGAGCCGCTGCTCCACGAACTCCTGCGCCTGGGCCGATTGCTCCGTCCCGGGCGTGGTGGTGGTCGCGGTGGTCTGCGTGGCGGTGCCCGAGCCGCGCCTTGCGGGTGCCGTGCGCGATTGCGTGGTGGCCGTCTGCCCATGGCCGCGCGATTGCACGTAGGTCTCGGAGCTGCCCTCGGGAAGGACCTTGTCCGTCTCCCGCAGCATGTCCTTGATGTTCTTCTCGAGCGTTTCCCAGAAGCGGTTGCGGCCGATGTTGTCGACCTTGAGGAGGGAGCTGTTCTGCCCGCTGGCGCTGCCCGTCCCGCCGGAGCCCGTCACCACCGTGGATACCACCTGGCTCTGGACCGAGACGCTGCCGGTCACGTCGCGGCTCATGTTCACGTAATCGACGCGGTAGCTCTTGAGGTACGGGGTATCGGGCATCACCGTGAGCGTCGGCCCGTCGGTCTCCCAGCGAACGTCCACCTGGCGCGCGATGCGCGTGAGGATCTGCTTCAGCGTCTGGTCGATGGCGTTCAGGTTCACGGTGCCCTCGACGCCCGGATGAATGTCGAAGTTGATGCGGGTCTCGCGCGCCATGGCCATGAGAACGTCGCGCACCGGCTGGTTGGCGACCACCACGGAATAGCGGATCTCCGCGTCGCGCGCCTGCGGCGCGGGCGGCATCGGTACCGCGCGCACCGGGTGCGGAATGGACGCCGGCGGGCGCGCCTCGGACTGGATGTGGCCCTCCGCTTTGGCCACCGGACGCGCACCGCATCCGGCGATCACAAAAGCCAGTGCGACGACCGTCGCGGAAGCTATTGACCTCATGCAGAAAAATTCGTAAGTGTTTGTTTTATGGAGAAATCCCGCGTCGCGATCTTTATAGCGTTTTCGTAGCCAAAACACAACGGGAATCCCCTGATTCTGCCTCGGGAAATCCGGTGCCGAATCAATTGAGGGGTCTAGGGGCGCTCGGAGCGGCGGACTTCCTCGCGAACGGCCTCGAGGGTTCGCACGTACGGCCGGAACTGCCGCAGTCCAGTGGGCAGCTTGTCGAGCGCGGCCAGGGCCTCATCGCGATCGCGGTAGCCCCCCAGCAGCAGGCCAAGGCGCGGGGCCTCCAGCGAGCCCTGTGGCACCAGGTAGAGCCTGTCGGCTGCGACGCTGCGGCCGGCTTGCGCAAGGTAGTTCTCCAGGAACGCCCGTTCCCGGGCATCGGTGAGCATGAGCTGGACGGCGTAGCGCGAGCTCGCGGCATTGGCGAGAAGCTCACGCCCGGCGGCGATGCGATTGGCGACCGGGTCGCGCGGCGCGGCGACGGCGGGGGCGGGGGCCGCCAGGGTTGTCGCGACCGGAATGGTCGTCGCCGCGGGCGAGGCGTGTGTGGCGGAGGTGGACGGGGCGGGCGTTGCGGGAGCCGGAGCCCTCACAGGCTCCGGCGTGCTTGGGCGAAGGGTGGCGGCGACCATGGGGCCGGGAGCGCGGGCGTTCACCAGCTGGGCGAGCACGAACCCGAGCGCCACGCCGACGGCTACGCCGGCGCCGGCGGTTATCGCCAGGCGCCGCGGCGATTCGCGCCGCGTCATGACGACCTGGGTGTCGGTTACCGCCGCTCGCGCGTGGTCTGCGGTGACGGTATGGGTGCCGCCGGCGAACGCGGCGAGGAGCGTCTTGTCGGCGTAGATGTTGATGCGCCGCGTAAGGCCATCGGAAGCCTCGGCGATGATCTTGAGTGCCTCGGGCCCGAAGAGCGCAGGGCCATGGTAGCCCGCCGCCCGCAGGCGGAAGTTCACGTAATCATCGACCTCGCGCGGCGGCAGCGGGCCGAGCATGAAGCTGTGGATGATGCGCTCCTTCAGCTGGCGCATGTTCGGCAGCCCCAGGTGCGCGTCCAGCTCCGGCTGGCCGAAGAGCACGATCTGCAGCAGCTTGTCCTTCGCGGTCTCGAGATTGGACAGCAGGCGGATCTCCTCGAGGGTCGCGAGCGGCATCGCGTGCGCCTCGTCGATCAGCGCCACCACCGCGCGGCCCTCGGAATGGATCTGGATCAGGCGCTCCTGCAGCGCGCGCACCAGCCGGGTGGTGTTGGCGCCGGCGGTGTCGATGCCCAGGTCGACCGCGATCGCGGCGAGCATCTCGTCGCGCGACAGGCTCGGCACCGCGAGGTAGATGGTCTCGATCCGCTCGGGAAGGCGCTCCATCAGCACGCGGCAGAGCATCGTCTTGCCGCTGCCAACCTCACCCGTGACCTTCACCATGCCTTCGCCGGCGGTGATCGCGTAGAGGAGCGCCTCGAGGGTGGCGCCGCGGTTCGCGCCGGAGAAGAAGAATTCCGTATGCGGCGTGATGCGGAACGGCGCCTCGCGCAATCCGAAGTGCTGCAGGTACATCGTCATGGAGGTGTGGTGCGGGGGCGGCGTTTGCTTGCGATTGTCATCAGCCGCGCGCCTCGCCCGTCTCTGATGAAGCGATCCTGGCACCGGCCCGGCCCGGCGCTTCCAGGCGACCGTAGAGGGTGCTGCGCGAGACGCCGAGCAGCTTCGCCGCCCGCGTCATGTTGCCCTCGGCGATCTCGAGCGCCGCGTCGAGGTAGGCCTGCTCCACCGTGCGCAGCATGCCGTCGAGGCTGAACGCCTTGCCCGCGAGGAGCTCCGCGCGGGCAAGGCGAACCGGGTCCTCGCGTCCCGCATCGGCGGTGGGCGCGAACTCGGCCTCGAGCTCCGCTTCGGACACGGTGTAGCCCGCGTACTTGGTGGTGAGGCGGATCACCACGTTCTTCAGCTCGCGCACGTTGCCGGGGAATGCGTAACCGGCCCAGCGCGCTCGCGCGCTCTCGTCGAACGAGAAGGGCATGCCCCCGGTCTTGGCCGCGTAGAGCGCGCTGTAGTAGTCGAGCAGCTTCAGCTTGTCGTCTCCCAGCTCTCGCAGCGGCGGCACCCTGAGCTCGAAGACCGACAGGCGATGGTACAAGTCAGAGCGGAAGCGGCCCTTCTGCGCCTCCTCGCGCAGGTCGCGGTTGGTGGCCGCCACGATGCGCGCCTGGCTCACGCGCGTCTGCGTCTCGCCCACGCGCTGGTATTCGCCATTCTCGAGCACCCGCAGCAGCTTCGCCTGAAGGTCGAGCGGCAGCTCGCCGATCTCGTCGAGGAAGAGCGTGCCCTCGCCGGCGTCCTCGAAGTACCCGGACTTCGCCTGGGTGGCGCCGGTGAAGGCGCCGCGCGCGTAGCCGAAGAGCGTGGGCTCCACCAGCGTGGGCGATATCGCCGCGCAGTTCAGTGCGAGGAACGACTGGCGCGCGCGCGGGCTCAGGTGGTGAAGCGAGTAGGCGACGCGCTCCTTGCCGCTGCCGGACTCGCCCTCGATCAGCGCGGGGAAGGCCGACGCCGCGTAGAGGTCGATCTGGCTGCGCAGGCGGCGCAGCGGCGGACTGTCGCCGATGAGCGCGCGCACGTTCTCGGCTTCGTCCTCGCGCCGCGCGAGGCTCGAGGTATCCAGGGCCCGTCCGAGCTGGCGGCGCAGCACTTGGGGCTCGCACGGCTTGGGCACGAGGTCCACGGCGCCCAGGGCACGCGCGCGGCGCGCGTTCGACTCCTCGTTCTGTCCGGTGAGCACGAGGATGCGCACGTCGGGCGCGTGCGCGAGCAGGTCGCCGATCAGCTTGAATCCCTCGTTCGGAAGGTGCGGCACCGGGGGCAGGCCCAGGTCGATCAGCGCGAGGTCGGGCTTCAACCCGGCCCGCAGGCGCTCGACCGCCGTGCGGCGATCGAATGCGCACTCCACGTCGTAGTCGCCGGCGAGCGCGAAGGCGAGGCTCTCGCTGATCAGCGGGTCGTCGTCGACCAGCAGCAATCGCGGCCTGGTCACATCAATGCGCTCGGTTCCATCGCTGCGATTATAGGGCGGGAGACGCGGCGCGAAGTGCTAGAATTCGCTTCTCTTTTCCCATCGAAAATCCCCGCGTGTCCGAAACCCTGGTCGACCTCGACTCGGTGACATTTTCGTATGGCCGCAGGCCCGTCCTGAAGGGCGTCACGATGCACGTCGAGCGCGGCCGCGTGGTAGCGATCCTGGGCGGCAGCGGCAGCGGCAAGACGACGTTGCTGCGTCTCATCGGCGGGCAGCTGCGCCCCACCGCGGGCGCGATCCACGTCGCCGGCGAGTCGGTCCCCGACCTCGCCCCCGAGGACCTGTACCGGCTGCGCCGCCGGATGAGCATGCTGTTCCAGTTCGGAGCGCTCTTCACCGACCTCACCGTATTCGAGAACGTGGCTTTCCCGTTGCGCGAGCACACGCAACTTCCGGAGAGCATGATCCGCGACCTGGTCCTGATGAAGCTGGAGGCGGTGGGACTTCGGGGCGCGCACCGCCTGAAGCCCGCGGAGCTGTCGGGCGGCATGGCGCGCCGCGCCGCGCTCGCCCGCGCGGTGGTCCTCGATCCCGAGCTGGTGATGTACGACGAGCCCTTCGCGGGCCTGGACCCGATCGCGCTCGCGGTCGTGGGGCAGCTGATCCGCAAGCTGAACGACGCGCTCGGTGTCACCTCGATCGTTGTCTCCCACGACATCTACGAGTGCCTGCAGATCGTGGACTACCTCTATTTCGTCTCCGAAGGCCGCATCGTCGGAGAGGGGACGCCGGACGAGATCCGCAATTCCACCGACCCGTTCGTGCGTCAGTTCGTGCACGGCGAGACCGACGGCCCGGTGCCGTTCCACTACCCAGCGCGCCCCTACCCGGTGGACGTGGGCTTCGAGCCGCGGAGCCCGAATGCTTGAGCGCGTGAGCCGGCCGCTGGCGCGCCTCGGTGCCAACTTCATCGACGCCATCTGGCGGATCGGCGTGGCCGCGCGCTTCTTCGCCATGGTGCTGTCGTCGTCCGGGACCAGCTTCAGCCGCTTCCGGCTGGTGATGCGCGAAGTCTATTTCACCGGCGTGCTGTCGCTGGTGATCATCAGCGTCTCCGGCCTCTTCGTCGGCATGGTGCTGGGACTGCAGGGCTACCAGACGCTGCAGAGGTACGGCGCGACCGAGTCCATCGGGGTGCTGGTGGCGCTGTCGCTGGTGCGCGAGCTGGGCCCGGTGGTGGCGGCGCTGCTGTTCGCTTCGCGAGCGGGGAGTGCCATCACCGCGGAGATCGGGCTGATGAAGACCACCGAGCAGCTCACCGCGATGGACATGATGGCGGTCTCGCCGATGGCGCGCGTGATCGCGCCGCGCTTCTGGGCGGGAGTGATCTCGATGCCGGTCCTGTCGCTCCTCTTCTCCGCGATGGGCGTCTTCGGCGGCTACTTGGTCGGCGTGGTGATCATCGGCGTCGATAACGGCGCCTTCTGGTCGCAGATGCAGGCGGCAGTGGACTTCAAGTATGATGTTTTGAACGGCTTGGTGAAGGCTTTCGTGTTCGGCATCGCGGTGAGCGTGATCGCGACCTTCCAGGGATACGACGCGCCGCCGACCGCGGAGGGCGTCTCCCGGGCCACGACGCGCACCGTGGTCACTTCCGCACTGGTGATCCTCGCCCTCGACCTGGTGCTCACCGCGTTCATGCTGCGCGCCGACGGCTAGCCGCCGCCGCAAACAAATACGAGCGACGACATGGAAAGAACGACGATCGACCTCTGGTTCGGCGCCTTCGTGGCGGCAGGCTTCGCCGCGTTGCTGGTGCTGGCACTCAAGGTGGGCAACCTCGGCGCCGAGCGCGCCAAGGAAACCTATCGCGTCGAGGCGCGCTTCGACAACATCGGCGGCCTCAAGGTGCGCGGCCCGGTGAGGAGCGCCGGCGTGCTGGTCGGGCGCGTGGCCGACATCCATTTCGACAACAAGCGCTATCAGGCGAGCGTCATGCTCGACCTCGACAAGCGCTACGCATTTCCCCGCGACACCACCGCGTCGATCCTCACTTCGGGGCTGCTGGGCGAGACCTACGTGGGCTTCGATGCGGGCGGCGACGACAAGAAGCTCGCCGAAGGCGATCGCGTCACTATCACGCAGTCGGCGGTGGTGCTGGAGAAGCTGATCGGCCAGCTCCTGTTCAGCAAGGCCCAGGAAGAGCCGGCGAAAAAGTAGTCCACCGGAACCGGCCTTCGCGCGTTGAGGTCGAACACCGTCCACTCTACCCACAGGATTTCCCGATGCTTCGTTTCTTCGCAATACTGATCACCGCCTTGGCGCCGCTCTTGGCAGCCGCGCAGGAGGCCCCGGATGCGCTGGTGAAGCGCGTCACCGACGAGCTGCTCGCGCTCATCAAGGCCGACAAGGACCTCCAGGCCGGCAGCCAGCGCAAGGTGGCGGAAATCGCCGAGGCCAAGGTGCTGCCCCACTTCGACTTCGCGCGCATGACGCGCCTGGCGGTCGGGCGCAACTGGCAGCAGGCGACCGACGCACAGAAGGAGGCGCTGGTGAAGGAGTTCCGCACGCTCCTCGTGCGCACCTACTCGAGCTCGCTCAGCGCCTACCGCAACCAGACGATCGAGGTGAAGCCCCTCAGGCTCGTGCCTGCGGACAAGGAAGCCACGGTGCGCACCGCCGTGATCCAGCAGGGCGGCCCGCCGATTCCCATCGACTACTCGATGCAGAAGGAGGCCGAGGGCTGGAAGGTCTACGACGTGGTGATCGACGGGGTGTCGCTCGTCACCACCTACCGCGGCAGCTTCAACGACCAGATCCAGAAGGGCGGCATCGACGGGCTGGTAAAGACGCTCTCCGAGCGCAACCGCTCGCCCGAACCGGCCAAGGCGCCCGCGGCCCCCGCCAAGAAGTGAGCGCCACGGCCCCCGGCGAGGTCCTTGCGCTCACCGGCGCGCTGTCGTTCGAGACCTTGCCGGCGGTGCTCGCGCAGAGCGCCGAGTACGCCGCGCGCACCGACCTGCCGGACCGCCTCACCATCGACTTCGGCGGCATAACCGCCGTGGACTCCTCGGCGGTCGCGCTGCTGCTCGAATGGCGGCGCGAGGCGCAGCGCCTGAAGAAGGTGCTGGAGTTCGTGAACCTGCCTGCCAACCTGCTCGCGCTGGCGACTCTCTACGGCGTGGCGGAGCTGATCCAGCCGACCTCCACCTAGCATGGCATTCGCGCTCGAGGTGCGCGGGGTCGAGAAGCGCTTCGGCCGGGTGCGCGCCCTCGACCGGGTGTCCCTCGAGGTCGAGCACGGCGAGTTCTTCGCCCTCCTCGGTCCGAACGGAGCCGGCAAGACCACGCTGATCTCCGCCCTGGGCGGCCTTGCTCGCCCCGACGCCGGCACCCTCGCGGTCATGGGTCACGATGTCCAGCGCGACTTCCGCGCCGCGCGCCGCGCGGTGGGCATCGTGCCGCAGGAGATCGTCTTCGATCCATTCTTCACGGTGCGCGAGACGCTGCGCATCCAGTCGGGCTACTTCGGGCTGCGGGAAAACAACTCCTGGGTCGATGAGCTGATCGAGCGCCTCGGACTCGTCGCCAAGGCCGACGCCAACATGCGCAGCCTCTCGGGCGGCATGAAGCGGCGCGTGATGGTGGCCCAGGCCCTGGTGCATCGGCCCGCGGTGATCGTGCTGGACGAGCCGACGGCGGGCGTGGACGTGGAGCTGCGCCAGGCGCTGTGGAGCTTCGTGCGCGGCTTGAACGAGGCCGGCCACACGATCCTGCTCACCACCCACTACCTCGAGGAGGCGCAGCAGCTCTGCACGCGCATCGCGATGATGAAGGACGGGCGCGTCGTGGCGCTCGACTCCACCGAGCGCCTGCTCGCCTCGTTCTCCGAGCGCGTGCTGCGCGTGAAGCTGGTCGATTGCGTGCTGCCCCCGGCGCTCGCCGCCCGTGGCGCCGCCGAGGCCGGCGGCTGGTGGCGCATCCCGGTCGAGGACGCGGCGCACGTCGAGGAAGCGCTCGCGCAGCTACGCATCGCCGGGGCGACGATCGCGAGCGTCGAGGTGGCCGAACCCGAGCTCGAGGAGGTTTTCGTGAAGATCATGAGACGGGAAGAAGTGGTGCGGTGATGGACCCTCTCCCCAACCCTCTCCCAGGGGAGAGGGAGCAAACGCTGGATGCGGTTTCGCGGGTAACGCGGCCGCGGAAATCCAGTGGTTTCCAGACGCTCCTGTACAAAGAGGTGCTGCGCTTCTGGAAGGTGAGCTTCCAGACGGTCGCGGCGCCGGTGCTCACCACGCTCCTCTACCTGCTGGTCTTCGCCCACGCGCTCGCCGGGCACGTGCAGGC
>JBDSRZ010000235.1:0-19444 GCA_039929025.1 Usitatibacter sp.
CCCGAGGCGCTCGGCTGGTTCAAGAAGCCGATCAACAGCATGGCCGACTTCCGCAAGTTGCGCTTCCGTTCCCCTCCCGGCATTCCCGGCCAGATCTACAATGACATCGGCGTGGCGGCGGTCGCGATGGGCGGCGGCGACATCCTGCCGGCGCTGGAGAAGGGCGTGCTCGACGCGGCCGAATGGTGCTGCCCGAAGCCCGACATGACCTTCGGCTTCCACAAGGTGGCCAAGCACTACTACCTCGAGGGCCTGCACCAGGTGGTGGTGAATGCGGACCTCTACATCAACGGCGACGTCTGGAAGTCGCTCTCGCCGCTTCAGCAGAAAGCGGTCGAGGTGTCGGCCAACGCCTCGCTCATGAAGACGGTGGCCTATCGCATCACCGAGAACGGCAGGGCGCTGAAGGAGCTCGTCGAGAAGCACGGCGTGATCCTGCACGACACGCCCAAGGAGTACTTCACCGAGTACAGCGCCGCGGCGATGAAGAACTTCCAGAAGAACTCCGACGAGAACCCGTTCTTCAAGAAGGTTTGGGACAGCCAGAAGGCGTGGGCGGAAGTGTCGATCCCGTATTGGGCGCGCGCGCAGAAGTCGAACTCGGCGTTGAGCAGCGCCTACGCGGATGCGTTGAAGAAGGCCGCGGCGCCGGCAGCGGCACCCAAGGCAGCGCCAAAGAAATAGAGTCCGCAGCACACCGCGGGGGCAGCCGCCCCCGCGGCTTCTTCTCGTCCGGAACCCAGACAACATGCCGGAAACTGTCAACCTCACCGACGAGCTGATCGCCGGCAGGCGGCCGGACTCGCACGGCCACCTGCCCGAGGACATGCCGCGCTGGATGTCCAGCACCATCGTCGCCATCGACACCATGAGCCTCTGGACCGGACGCGCGGTCGCCTGGCTCACGGTGCCGCTCATGTTCGCGATCGCCTACGAGGTGACGGCGCGTTACCTGTTCACGGCGCCCACCATGTGGGCCTACGACGTGAGCCGCATGCTATACGGCGCGAGCTTCATGCTCGGCGCCGCCTATGCGCTTTCCAAGGGCGTGCACATCCGGGCGGACTTCATCTACCGGCGCTGGCCGGTGAAGGTGCAGGGCTGGGTCGATACGCTGCTCTACCTGATCTTCTACTTCCCGGCGATGGGCATCTTCCTGTGGGTGTCCTCGGAGTGGGCCTGGGTCTCATTGTCGCGGGCCGAACGCGGGACCGACACGGCGTGGATGCCGCTCCTGGGGCCGATCAAGAGCTGCGTGCCGATCGGCGTGGCGCTCCTCATCCTGCAGGGCGTCTCCGAGCTCCTGAAGTCGGTGTATGCGGCGCGCAAAGGGAAGTGGCCGCTATGAGCCCGGAGATGATCGGCCTGTGGATGATGGTGGCGATGATCGTCGGCATCTTCGCCGGCTTCCCGATCTCCTTCACCCTCATCTTCCTCGGCCTTGTATTCGGCTACTGGGGCTTCGGCAAGCTGGTGTTCTACCAGCTCACGCTGCAGTTCAACGGCTCGATGATGGAGCAGACGCTCGCCGCGGTGCCGCTCTTCGTCTTCATGGGCATCATGATGGAGCAGGCGAACCTGATGGAGCGCCTGTTCGACGCGGTGCAGAAGATGCTCTCGCGGCTGACGGGCGCGCTCTACCTGGCGGTGATGTTCGTGTCCACCATCTTCGCGGCCGCCACCGGCATCGTCGGCGCCTCGGTGACGATCCTCGGGATCATGGCTGGCAAGTCGATGATCCGCTCCGGCTACGACACCAAGCTCTCCTCGGGGCTGATCGCGGCCGGGGGAACGCTGGGCATCCTGATCCCGCCCTCGATCATGCTCGTGGTGATGGGCCCGGTGATCGAGGTGCCGGTGACCACGCTTTTCGCCGCGGCGATCGTGCCGGGAATGCTGCTGGCGCTGCTTTTCACCGGCTACGCGATGGTCCGCTGCATGATCAACCCGTCGCTCGGGCCGCCGCTGCCCGAAAGCGAGCGGCCGACCAGCATGGCGGCGGTGTGGAAGGAGTTTTTCCTCGGCCTGGTGCCCCCGGCGGTGCTGGTGCTCTCCGCCCTGGGCAGCATCGTCTTCGGGCTCGCCACCCCCACCGAAGGCGCCGCGTGCGGCGCCGTGGGCGCGCTCTTCCTCACGGCGGCGTATCGCAAGCTCACCTGGCGCAACTTCAAGGACTCGCTGGTGAAGACGCTGGAGATTTCGGTGCTGATTCTCTTCCTCGTCGCCGCCTCCAACTTCTTCGGCGCGGTGTTCGCCAAGCTCGGCACGCCGACGATGATCACCGATGCGCTCCTCGCGCTCGACGTCCACCCGTACGTGATGCTGCTCATCATCATGGCGGTCATTTTTCTGATGGGCTGGCCGCTCGAGTGGGTGCCGATCGTGCTGATCGTGGTGCCTTTTCTCATGCCGCTGGTGGAGAAGCTGGGCTTCGACAAGGTGTGGTTCGGCATCCTCGTGGCCGTCAACCTGCAGACCGCGTGGCTCTCACCGCCGGTGGCTATGTCGGCGTACTTCCTCAAGGGCGTGGTGCCGGAGTGGGACCTGGGCGACATCTACATGGGCATGATGCAGTTCATGGTGCTGCAGCTGATCGGGCTCACCCTGTGCATCGTCTTTCCCCAGATCGTGCTGTGGCTGCCCAACTATATCTACGGCAAATGACACAGGCCTCTGTGCCCTCTGTGTATCCTCCGTGTCCTCGGTGTTGAAAAACGGCGCACAGGGCTCGCGTGGTGCCGAACTCATGCGGTGGGTATCAACACAGAGGACACGCAGGATACACAGAGGGGCACAGAGAAGAGTGGGATAGGGGAATGGCCATCGAGTACCTGAAGAAAGCGGCGAAGACGCCGGAGACGGAATCCGGCAACGCACGCAAGGTCGTGGACGAAATGCTGGCCGAGATCGGCGCGCGCGGCGAGGACGCGGTGCGCGAGTATGCGAGGAGTCTCGACCATTGGACCGGCGAGATCCTCATGAGCTCGCACGAGATCGAGCGGCGCACGCGAGAGGTCGATCCGAAGGTGAAGCGCGATATCGAGTTCGCCACCGCGCAGGTGCGCCGCTTCGCGCTCGCGCAGCTCGATTCGCTGCGTGAGTTCACGGTCGAGGTGCGGCCGGGGCTGTCCGCGGGGCAGCGCCTCATCCCGGTAAACGTCGCCGGCTGTTATGTGCCCACCGGCCGTTACGCGCACATCGCCACGGCGTACATGACCGTCGCGACCGCCAAGGCGGCCGGCGTGCCGACGGTGATCGCGTGCTCCACACCCTTTCAGGGAGGCGGCGTGCATCCCCACGTGCTCTATGCGATGAAGGTCGCGGGCGCCGATGTGGTGATGACCCTCGGCGGCGTGCAGGCGATCGCGGCCCTCGCCTACGGCCTCTTTACCGGCAAACCCGCCGACATCGTCGTGGGACCCGGCAACAAGTTCGTCGCCGAGGCGAAGCGCACGCTCTTCGGCAAGGTCGGCATCGACGTCTTCGCCGGCCCCACCGAAATCGCGATCATCGCCGACGAATCCGCGGATCCCGCGTTGGTGGCGAGCGATCTCGTGGGCCAGGCCGAGCACGGCCCCGAGTCGCCGGCGTGGCTCTTCACGACGTCGCGATCACTGGCGGCAGAAGTCATGAAGCGCGTGCCGTTGATGATCGGGGCGCTGCCCGCGACCGCGCGCGACGCCTCGGCGGCCGCCTGGCGCGACTACGGCGAGGTGCTCCTCTGCGAGGACCGCGAGGAGCTGGCGCAAGTCTCCGACCGCTATGCCGCCGAGCACCTCGAAGTCCACGCGCGAGACCTCGACTGGTGGCTCGCGCGCCTCACCTGCTATGGCTCGCTCTTCCTCGGCGAGGAAACCACGGTCGCCTTCGGCGACAAGGCCTCGGGGCCGAATCACGTGCTGCCGACGCGCGGCGCGGCGCGCTACTCGGGGGGCCTGTCGGTGCACAAGTTCATCAAGACGGTCACCTGGCAGCGCATGACGCGCGCGGCAAACCACGACATCGCGCAGGCCACCGCGCGCATCTCGCGGCTGGAGGGGATGGAGGCCCACGCGCGCACCGCCGACGACCGCCTCGCCAAGTACTTTCCCGAGGAACACTTCGAGCTCGGCGCGCCCGTCGTGACCTGAGCATGGCGGCGCCGGCGCTGTTCGACCTGGAAGGGCGCGTGGCGCTGGTGACGGGCGCGAGCTCCGGCATCGGACGCGAGATCGCGCTCGCGCTGGCCGAGGCCGGCGCGGCGGTCGTTCTCGCCGCGCGCCGCGGGCCGCAACTGCGATCGGCGCGAGAAGCGATCGAGGCCGAAGGCGGCCGCGCCGTCACGCTCGAGGCCGACCTTGCCGACCGCGCGCAGGTGAAGCGTGCCGCGGGGGAATCGGTCACCCCCTTTGGCGCGCCAGACATCCTGGTGAACGCCGCCGGCATCAACATCAGGAAGCCGCTCCTCGAGGTGACCGAGTCCGACTGGGACGCGGTGCTCGGCATCAACCTGGACGCGCCCTTCCTGCTCGCCCAGGCGCTCGCGCCGGCGATGATCGCGCGGGGCTGGGGCCGCATCATCAACATCGCCTCGCTGCAATCGCAGCGCGCCTTCCCGATGGGCGCGCCCTACGGCGCCTCGAAAGGCGCGGTCGCGCAGCTCACGCGCGCGCAGGCCGAGGCGTGGTCCCGCCACGGCGTGAACGCCAACGCGATCGCGCCCGGGTTCTTCGCCACCGAGCTCACCGCGCCGGTCGTGCAGGACGAGGCGCGCTGGCAGAAGATGGCCGCGAGCACCTTCATCGGCCGCAACGGCGAGCTCGCCGACCTGCGCGGGGCCGCCGTCTTCCTCGCGAGCCGCGCCTCCGACTACGTCACCGGCCAGGTTCTCTTCGTCGACGGCGGTTTTTCCGCCGGCTGATAAATGGTGTCGGAGTCGAATTAGCTTAAATCGACTCCGACACCATTTATTTGGAGCCCCTCAGGGCCTGGCGAGCACCGAGATCGCGAAGCCCAGGCCGATGATCATGTAGCCCACGATCGCCGCGAGGGCCGGAGCCGCGAGTTCCGCGCCCCCTTGTCCGATGCCGGGCGCGTAGGTGAGGAAGAGTCCGAAATAGAAGGCGAATGAGCCGATCGACCAGAGCGTGAACCAGGCGAAGAGCTTCGCCAGGATCATCATCCGCCCGGATCGTGCCGCCACGAGACGGTAGACGGAGCCCGTGACCAGCACCACCGGAAGGCCAAGCGCCACGACCCAGGAAACGTCGAGCGCGTGGTGCACCACGAGCTTGAGCGGCCGGATGATGTGGGGATGCTCCGACAGGATCGCTTCCCAATCGAAAAATATGTACCCGGCGATCGCCCCCATCACCAGCATCAGTCCGCCGAGGATAAGGCGCGCGGAGAGGCTCACGGGCGCGACACCGGGGCCGGAGGGGCCGCGGGCGCCGGCTCGGCTGCAGGCGCCAGCGGTGCGCCCACGGAAGGAGGCTGGAAACGCGTGTCGCCCAGCTGCCAAAGAAGGAACGAGTAGATGTCCGCCAGCTCCTCGGCACGCTGCGCGCGCGTTGCGCCAGGACCATGGCCGCCATCGAAGTCGACGCGCAGGAGGGCGGGCTTGCCACCCTGCATGGCGGCCTGCAGCCGCGCGGCCATCTTCCCCGGCTGCCACGCAGCCACGCGCGCATCGTTCATGCCGGCCGTCAGCAGCACCGCCGGATAAGCGGTCCCATCCTTCACGTGGTGGTACGACGACATGATGCGCAGTGCCTCGAGCCCCTCGGCCGTCGCGGCGCTGCCGAACTCCGGAAGGTTCGCCGGGCCGCCGGGCGATAGCTCGAAGCGCAGCAGGTCCATCAGCGGCACGCGAGCCACCACGGCGGCGAAGAGGACAGGCCTCCTCACCAGCGCGCCGCCCGCGGCAATTCCGCCCGCGCCGGTGCCCTGGATCGCGAGGCGCGCGGGCTGGGTGAAGCCGTAGGCCACGAGGAACTCGCATACCGAGAGCGCGTCGAGGATGGTGTTCAGCTTGGTGCCGCGCCGGCCGGCATCGTGCCATTCGTGCCCGTACTCGCCGCCGCCGCGCACATGCGCCATCGCGAGGATGCCGCCGCGCTCGAGCCACGCGAGGGTCGCGGGATCGAATCGAGGAGCGAGCGACCTGCCATAGCTGCCATAGACAGTCACCAGCGTCGGGTTCTGCTTGTCGAGTCGCGTGCTCTTGCGGTAGACGAGGGTCACCGGGATCTTCGTGCCATCGTGTCCCGGCGCGTAGAGGCGCACCTCGTCCATCTCCGCGAAGTCGACCGCCGCAGGCGGCTGGATCGTCGTCTTGCGGATGTTGCCGCTGCCCGCCTCGACCTGCACCACCACAGGCGGCTCGATCCATCCCTGCATCCGCAGCAGCGCTCCCGGCAGGCGCGGGTGGGTCACCAGCTGCGAGATCGCATTGTCGAACGGAATGCGCACGAACTCCGCCGCCTTCGCCCCGAGGAATCCGAGCCCGAGCCTTTCCAGTCGGTCGACGCCCCCGACCATGGTCCGCAGGTAGATCGCATCGCGGGCGATGCCGAACTCCTCGATCACCGACTCACCCTGCGGCACCGCCACGCGCGCGGTGCCCAGGTCCGGCGCCCCGCCGTTCACGCGCAGGAGGCGCAGGCGCGGCGCACCGCGCCGGGACAGGAGGTAGAGGTCGTCGCGCCAGCCCTCGATGGCGAGCACCTGGTCCGCGTAGCCCGCGAGCTTGTGCCAGCGCGGCTTGCCCGCCGCGAGGTCGCGCTGCAGCGCCACGTGCACCGCGAGCTCGCGCCGCACTCCCTCGCGCGCGACCGCATAGGCGAAGCGCGATTCGAGCGGCAGGTGCAGCCACGGGCGCACGAACTCGGGAACATCCCGCGCGCCACCCACACCCGGGGCAAAGACGATCTCGTCCCTTGCGGTATCGCGCCCGAGCACGTGGCGGTAGAGGCGTACGTTGGCATCGCGCCTGGCGCCGGTGTTGCCCTCGGGAATCCGGGCGTAGTAGAAAGAGCGGCTGTCGGGATGCCAGGCGAGGCGAGCGTTGTAGCGCGCGCGATCGATCTCGAGCGGCAGCACCTGCGCGCCTTCCACCGCGATCACGCGAAGGGTGGAATCCTCGCTGCCGCCGGTCGAGATGCCGTACGCGACATGCCTGCCGTCGGGCGCGGGCACGAACCAGTCGATGGAGGCGTGCCGCGTGCCCTGGGCGAGGCGCGCGGGATCCACCAACACCTGCTCCACGCCTGCGACGCCCTCGCGCACGCACAGCACCGCGCTCTGGCGCGAAGGCGCGCGCTTGAGGTAGAAGACCCGCGACGCCGCGATCACGACGCCGTTGACAGTAGTGGCGCCCTCCGACAGGGTGCGTACGCGCTCCAGCATCTCGCTCCTGCCCGGAATCGAGTCCAGCGTCGCCCGCGCGCTCGCGGCCTGCTCGCGGAAGAACTCCTGCGTCCGGGGATCGGTGGAGTCTTCCAGGTAACGGTATGGGTCGTCGGGCGCCGGGTCCGCGGCGTTGGCCGCGTGGGCGAAGAGCGCAATGCAGAGGCAGCTGACCGTGATGGCTTTGATTCGAATCACCTTCAGTTTGTCGCGTTGGTGAATTGGAGCGCGGCGAGCCGCGCGTAGAGGCCGCTCTCGGCGACGAGGGAAGCATGGTTGCCGGTCGCGACGATGCGGCCGTGGTCCATCACCACGATCCGGTCGGAGGATTTGACAGTCGCCAGGCGGTGGGCGATGACAATCGTGGTGCGTCCCTTCATGAGGCGCTCGAGCGCCAGTTGCACCGCCTTCTCGCTCTCGGCGTCTAGGGAGCTGGTGGCCTCGTCGAGCAGCAGGATGGAGCGGTCGGCGAGGATCGCGCGCGCGATCGCGATCCGCTGCCGCTGGCCCCCGGATAACTTGACTCCCCGCTCGCCGAGCGGCGTTTCGATGCCCTGCGCGAGGCGCTCGACGAAATCGAGCGCATATGCGCCCTCCAGCGCCGCGCGGACTTCGCCCTCGCCGGCTTCGGGTCGGCCGTAACGCACGTTCTCGATCACGCTCGCGGCGAAGATCACCGGGTCCTGCGCTACGACTGCGATGCGCCGGCGCAGTTCCCGCGGGTCGGCGTCGCGCGCGTCCACGCCGTCGATGCGCACGTGTCCGGAGGCCGGATCGTAGAAACGCAGCAGGAGCTGGAACACCGTGGTCTTGCCGGCGCCCGAGGGGCCGACCAGCGCCACGTGCTCTCCCGGCGCCGCGGCGAGCATGAAATCGGAGAGGGCCGCCGTGTCCGGACGGGATGGGTAGCGGAAGTTCACGTTTTCGAGCGCGACCCTGCCTTCCGGGGGCGACGGCAGCGCGACCGGCGAGACGGGCGCGCGGATGCGCGGCTCGGTGTCCATGAGATCGAGGATGCGGTCGGAGGCGCCCGCGGCCCGCTGCAGGTCGCCGTAGATCTCGGCGAGCACGAAGGCCGCATTGGCGACGATCACCGCGTAGAAGATGAATGCGGTGAGGCTTCCCGCCGACAGCCGTGCCTCGAAGACATCGTGGGCGCCGACCCAGAGCAGCACGCCGACGGCCCCGAACGCGAGCACGATCACCGCGGCGATGAGCAGCGCCAGCACCGCTGAGCGCTCGATCGCGACCTTGAACACCGCCTCCACACGCTCGGCGAACGTGGCGCTCTCGCGTGCCTCGTGGGCGAAGGCCTGGACGGTGCGCACCTCGTGGATCGTCTCATCGATGTGGCTGGAGACGTCGGCCACACGGTCCTGCACCGTGCGCGAGAGCTTTCGCAGGCGCGAGCCGATGAGCACGATCGGCAGCAGCACCACGGGCATCCCGAGGAGGGCCAGCACCGTGAGCTTGGCGCTGGTGTAGAAGAGCATCGCGACGCAGCCCACCAGCGTGATCGCCATCCGCAGCGCGTAGAGGAGCGTTCCGCCCATCACCGCCTCGATGAGGGTCACGTCGTTGGTGACGCGCGAGGACACCTCGCCGGTGCGCGTCTCCTCGTAGAACGCGGGCGAGAGCCTGAGGAGGTGGTCGTAGACGCGCTGGCGCAGGTCGGCGGTGAAGCGCGCGCCGATCCAGTAGATGTTGTAGACCCGGAACCAGGTGAGGGTACCGAGCGCGAGAATCAGCGCCGCGAGCGTGGCGAGGGTCTGGTCGAGAAGGTGCTCCTGCCCGCGGGTGAAGCCTTCGTCGATCACCACCTTGAGGCCCTGGCCGATCGCGAGCACCATCGCCGCCGACAGCACGATCGCCGCTACCGCGACCGCGATGCGCGCGCGATAGGGCAGGAGGAGGCGGAAGAGCGGGAGAAGCCTCTTCAGGACGCGCACCCTCTCTTCGCTAGGCCGGACATGCACCCTCGCCCCATCCCTCTCCCAGGGGAGAGGGAGCGAACGCGGGACAGGGTTGCGTGAACCTCGGGCGTCGGTTCAACCGCCGCGCTTGAGGATCGGACGCGAGACGGTGCCCGACACCGAGAATGCGCCGCGGTCGGATGCGACCTGGGAACGGATCTCGAGCGAGACTCGGCCGGCGACGCTGCTGTTGGAGCCCACGTCGACGTTGCCGCTGCCGCGCAGCACGCCGCCCTGCAGGCTTACCTGCCTGAAGGAGGAGCGGTGCTCGACGGCGTTGAGCTCGCCGGTCAACTCCGCGAACTTGGTCACGCCGGCGCGGCTGCCCGCCGACTCGGACTGCATCGCCGCCACCAGGTCGACGTTGCTGATGGAGCCCTCGCCCAGCTTGAACTTGCCCTGGACGCGCGGGTTGGTGAACAGGGCCTCGAGCGTCGGGCCCTCGGTGGCCACAGCGAAGTTCCCCTCCAGCTTGCCGGTGATCGCGATCGCCTTGGTGAAGGCCCCCACCAGCTGCGAGGAACTCACCTTGGCGAGCGCGAGATTGCTCTCGAGCCTCACGACCTGGCCCCAGGTCAGGCGCAAGGTGCCGTTCACCTTGCCATCGAGGGCATCGGCCTCGAATTCCGGCACCACGATCTCGGAGCCGGCGAGGGTGCCCTTGAAGCGCGCGTCCGAGATCGGGATCGGGGCGCCCAGCGGCAGGTTCATGTTGCGCGCGGCGGCGTCGAACTCGAAGCCCTTCTCTGCGGGCTTCAGAGTCAGCGTCCAGCCGCTGTGGGAAGTCAGGTTCGCCCCGCGCAGCGCCCCGTCGCGGGTGAAGCTGAGGGTCGCGTCGAAGGGCTCAAGGGGGGGCCTCGTCTCCATCTTCACGCCGCGCAGCCGGATGCGCTCGATGCCGCCCGCCTCCGCCTTGCGCTCGGGACTTCCCCAGCGCGGGATACGGCGGACCGCGTCCTGGGTGAGGCTCACGTTGTCGAGCTCGATCGAGTTGATCGACGGCCTGTCACCGAAAAGCGTGAAGATGTCGACGTCGATGCGGCCCACGGCCGCCTTCGCATCGAGCGCCTTGCCGACCGACACGTTCTCCACGCGCAGGTGTGGCGTGGGCACGAGACGGAAGGTCATCGAGCCGATCGCCACATCGTCGCCCAGCCATGCGCCGATCTGCTTCTCGACCTTGGCCGTGTATGCGCGCAGCGGCACCACGTGCAGCACTACGATGCCGGCAATGACCAGGGCGAGGATGCCGAAGAGCGCGGGCTTTACGATCGAGCCGCGGCGCGCGCGCCGCTTTGGGGCGGCCGCGGCCTCGGCATGCTCGTCCGCCACGACCTTGGTGCGCAGCACGTCCGCGATCTCGCGTGCCCGACGGGACTGGTCGTCGCGCATCTTCTGCTCTTCCTCCTCCTCGGCCTTTCCCTTCGCCTGCATGTAGGCCTTGGCCTGGGCCTTGCCCTCGATCTCGGCCCTCTTCGCGAGGTCGGTCTCGAGCTCGGCCTGCACCTTCGCGCGCGTGTCCTCGGCGATGGTCTCGCGCGCCTTCGTCTCGATGCGCACCCGCGCCTCGGCCTCCTCCTTGGCCTTGCGCTCCTGCTCGATGGTGGCGGAGAGCTCGCGCTCGCGCTTCTCGCGCGCCTCGGCCTCGATCTTGGCGCGCGCCTCCGCCTCGTACTTCGCGTGGCGCTCGGCTTCCAGGCGCTTCTCGTTCTCCGCGGCATCGCGGGCACGCGCCTGCGCCTCGACCCTGGCGCGCGCTTCGGCGTCCGCCTTGGCACGCTCGGCATCCGCCCTGGCGCTGGCCGCGGCCTCGGCGGCGTGCTTGGACGCGACTTCGATCTGCGACTTGGCGCTGGCGGCGGCCTCGGCAGCGCGCTTGGACGCGACCTCCATCTCCGCGCGCAGCTTCTTGGTCTCTTCCTCCGCGCGAATGCGCGCCTCGGTCTCCGCCTTTGCGCGCGCCTCGGCTTCGGCACGCTTCTTCGATTCGATGTCGGCGCGGGCGCCCGCTTCCCGCTCGGCCTTCACGCGCGCCTCCGCCTCGGCCTTGGCGATGCCTTCGCGTTCCTCGGCGAGCCGCTCCTCCAGCTCCGCCTGCGCGGCCATCTTGGCCTCCGCGAGGATCTCCGCCTTCATCGACTCGCGGGTCTTCTCCTCCACGTCGTGCTTCAGCAGCTCTTCCATCTCGCCGCGGATGCGGGCCTCGATCTCCTCCTTGAGGCGAGCCCTCATCTCGGCCTGGGCGTTGGCCGCCTCGGCGGCCTGCTTCCTGGCCGCGGCCTCGGCCTCGGCGCGGGCCTTGGCCATCGCCGCCGCCTCAGCCTCCGCGCGCGCACGCGCCTCGGCCAACGCCTTCGCCTCGCGTTCGGCTTTCACGCGCAACTCGGCGAGCCTGCGGCCCTCGGCCTCCTGCTTGGCCTGCTGCTCCGCGGTGAGCTTCGCCTGCTGCTCGGCGATCGCCTTTTGGCGCGCCACCTCCTCGCGCTGCTGCGCTTCGACCTCCGCACGCGCGCGCTCGGACGCTTCCTTGGCGCGCTGCGCCTGCTCCATCGCCTGGCGCTCGGCCTCCTGGCGGGCCTTCGCTTCTGCTTCCAGCTTGGCGCGCACCTGCGCCTCGGCTTTCGCCCGTGCGCTCGCGGCGGCATGCGCCGCTTCCTTGGCCTTGCGATCGGCTTCCTGCTTCTCGTGCTGGCGCGAAAGCTCCGCGATGTCGTTCGTGGCGCCTGCGGAAACCCGCTGTGTCGACTGCATCTTGCCGGGCCCGGTGAAATCGAAATCGTCGCCGGCGCCACCACCAGCGCCACCGCCACCGCCACCGCCACCGCCGCCACCGGCCGCGACGCCGGCATTGTCACCGAACGGATCGAACTCTTCCTTCTTGGTCTGGAAGACGCGCGCGAAACCGTCCCTGGTGAGAGTGTTCAGGGCCTTCTCGAGCTGGTTCTTGTCGAGCTCCGCCTTGTCCATTATCTGGGCGAAATTCGACTTGCCGTCGATGAGCTTCAAGACCTTCATCAGGTCCTTGGAGAGCGAGGCCGAACGCTGGTTGACCTGCGTAATGCCTTTCGCGGTCTTGGTAAAAACCGTTGCTTGATCCATCCGGCTCCCCGCGGCAATTTTGGGCTCTGATCCCTGTGTTCAATAATGGCATGAATTCAGATGCTTGGAAAATGAACCCGGTCACATTCCGGGTGTTCTAACGGCTGTCCTCCGAACTGGCGCCTCGCGCGTTGATGGAGGTATCGCCGGATGAATAAAAACGGGCCTCACGCCCACGGAAAGGTTGACCCCATGCGACTGATCGCCGCGTTGTTCCTTGCCCTCGCCACCGCACTTTCGCAGGCGGCCCTGGCGCAGGATCCTCCCACCCGCGTGGGCCGCCTCGCCTTCACCGAAGGCAGCGTCACCCTCTACCAGGACCCGGACGAGGGCTGGCAGAAGGCATACGTGAATTCCCCGGTGACCTCCGAGAACTCGATCTGGACCGATCCGTCCGCGCGGGCGGAGATGCGCGTCTCCGGCACCGCGATCCGCCTCGACGAGAGCACCCAGCTCGACATCGTGAAGCTCGACGAGGACGAGCTCCAGGCCTTCGTGGCCCAGGGCTCGATCGCGGCGCGCGTGCGCCAATTCACCGACGGCCACCGGCTCGACTTCGCCACGCCCCACGCGCGTTTCCGCTTCAACGGCATCGGGCGCTACCGCATCGAGGTGGACCCCGAGCGCGATGAGACCGTGCTCACCGTATTCGCCGGGTCGGCGTCAATGCGCTCGGCTTCCGGCCATATCAGGGTGGATGCCGGCGGCGCGATCCGTGTCGAGGGCGGGAACAACCCGTCGTTCGTTCGCCTGCGCGCCCGGACCAGCGCATTTGACCGCTGGACGCTCGCCCGCGACGAGCGCTGGATCGCGACTCGCTCGACGCAATATGTTTCGACCGACATGACGGGCTACGAGGACCTCGACAGCTATGGCAATTGGGTGCAGGAGGCCGAATACGGCGCGATCTGGTTCCCGAACCGGGTCGGGCGTGACTGGGTCCCCTATCGCGAGGGTCACTGGGGCTACGTCCGCCCCTGGGGCTGGACCTGGATCTCCGAAGAGCCGTGGGGATATGCGCCGTACCATTACGGCCGCTGGGTTTACGTCCGCGACCGCTGGGGCTGGTACCCGGGCCCACGCACAGCGCGGCCCGCCTGGGCACCCGCGCTGGTCGCGTGGGTCGGAGGTTCGAATTTCAGCGTCGGCATTTCCGGCGGCTCGTCGCCCGCCCTCGGCTGGTATCCGCTCGCGCCATGGGAGCGCTACGAGCCCTGGTACAGCACCAACACGACCTACCTGAACCGCATCAACGTGGTCGTTCGCGATGGCGCACCGCGCCAGTGGCAGGGCCGCGGTCGTGAAGAATGGCGCTACGCCAACCGCGAGCAGGGCACCACCGTCGTGCGCCGCGACGCGTTCGGCAGCCGCCAGTCCGTCACACAGAACGTGATCCGCGTGACTCCCGAGGCGATTCGCCAGGCGCCGGTCGCCTCTTCCGCGACCGTGCTGCCTGGCCCGGAGCAGTTCCGCCGCACCGCACGCCCGGTGCAACCCGCCGCACCCGTCCAGGGTCGTGTGGGTGCACCCTCCACCGTGCAGGCTCCGCAGGCGCCGCCGCCCGGGGAAGCTCCCTTCCGCCGTCCGGGCGAGCGCGGCGCTCCCGTCGCGCAGCCGAATTTCCAGGCCCGCCCGGTCCTGCCCCCTCCCGCACCGGCACCCGCGACCGCCCAGCAGCCCGCGCCGCAAATGCCGGCGGGCGCTCCCTCGGGTAACCCCTTTGGCCGTGACGACCGGCGCACCCAGGATCGCGCGGCACGCGAGCAGCAACAGGCGCAGGAACGCGCGGCTCGCGAGGCACAGCAGACGCAACAGCAACAGGCGCAGGAACGCGCGGCTCGCGAGGCACAGCAGACGCAGCAGCGTCAGGCGCAGGAACGGGCTGCCGGCGAAGCGCAGCAGGCGCAGGAACGCGCCGCTCGCGAAGCGCAGCAGACGCAACAGCAACAACAACAGCAGCAGCAGCAGCAGCGTCAGGCGCAGGAGCGTGCCGCCCGGGAAGCGCAGCAAGCGCAGGAACGTGCCGCTCGCGAAGCGCAGCAGACGCAACAGCAACAGCAGCAGCAGCAGCGTCAGGCGCAGGAGCGTGCCGCCCGGGAAGCACAGCAGGCGCAGGAACGCGCGGCTCGCGAAGCGCAGCAGGTGCAACAGCAACAGCAGCAACAACAACAGCAGCGTCAGGCGCAAGAGCAGGCCGCCCGCGAGGCGCAGCAGGCGCAGGAACGCGCGGCTCGCGAAGCACAGCAGGCGCAAGAGCGTGCCGCTCGCGAAGCGCAGCAGGTGCAACAGCGGCAGCAGCAAGAGCAGCGCCAAGCGCAGGAACGCGCGGCGCAGGAACAGCGGCAACGCCAGCAACAACAGCAGCAAGCCCAGGAGCGCGCGGCGCGCGAAGCGCAGCAGCGCGGTCAGCCCGCGGCGCCGCCTTCCGCGGCACCGGCAGCACCGGCAGCACCCGCCGCACCCGCTGCACCGGCAGCGCCCGCGCGCGGTCAGCCGGCGGCGGAGCCTCCCGCGCAGCCGGGCGCCCCGCCGCAGCGGGGTCGCGACAAGGACAAGGACAAGGACAAAGACAAAGACAAGGACAAGGACAAGGACGACGAGGACAAGCCGGGCAAGGGCCGCGGCCGGTGACGCGAAGGGGCGGGCTCCGGCCCGCCCCCTAGAAGCACCATCGGAAACTGAGGAAGTACACCAGCATCTCCGGGGTGAGGTAGCCGAGGAAGATCAGCCAGGACAGCGCCGCGAAACCGAGCATGGCGACACCGATGACCGTGGCCTTGCGCGTGCGGGCGTTCACCTTGCTAGCGCACCGCCAACGCGGGCTCCACGCGCGCGATCGGCTTCTCGTCGATGGGCGCGGTGAGGATCGCGGCAAAGATGCCGAGCGCCATCGCGATCCACCACGCCAGGTCGTAGCTCCCGCTGCGGGTGTAGATCACGCCCCCAAGCCACGCGCCGCAGAAGCTGCCAAGCTGGTGCCCGAGGAAGACCGTGCCCGACAACATCGACACGTGACGCAGGCCGAAAATCTGGCCGACAAGCCCATTGGTAAGCGGTACGGTCGAGAGCCACAGCAAACCCATGCAGAACCCGAACGCGTAGAGGACCAGCGGCGTCTTCGGCAGCAGCAGCAACGCCAGGATCAGCACCGAGCGCAGGCCATAGATCCAGGTGAGCAGCCATTTCTTGCTGCCGCGGCCGCCGAGCCATCCCGCCGCGTATGAGCCGAAGATGTTGCCGAAGCCGATGAGAGCGAGCGCCGTCATGCCGACCATGAGCGGCTGGCCTGTGTCCTGCACGTAGCTCGGCAGGTGCAGCGCCATGAAGGCGGTGTGCACGCCGCAGACGAAGTAGCTCCAGAAGAGCAGGTGGAAGGTGGGCATGCGAATGGCTTCGGCGACCGCTTCGCGCGCGGTCTGCTGGGGGCCTTGCGCGGCGAGCATCTTTCCCGAGAGCCCCGCGGCGAGCGGGATGATGAGCGCCGCGGTGGCCGCGAGGACGAAGAGCGCGGTGTACCAGCCGAGTCCCGCGATCAGCGTGCCGCCGTACGGAACCATCGCGAACTGGCCGAACGAACCACCGGCGCCGACGATGCCGAGCGCGATGCTGCGCTTCGCGGGCGGCACCACCTTCTGCACCACGCCCATGATGACGCCGAATGTGGTGCCCGAAAGCGCGAGGCCGATCAGCAGCCCCGCGGAGGTCTCCAGGTGCATGGGGGTGGTCGAAAACGCCATCAACACAAGGCCGAGGACATAGGACACGCCGCCGAACGCGATCACCCGTCCCGCGCCGCAACGATCGGCGATCACGCCCGCGAACGGCACGAAGATTCCCCAGAGAATGTTCTGCGTCGCGATCGCGAGCGCGAACTCGTCGCGGCTCCAGCCATTGGCGACGGTCATCTGCGGCATGAAAAGGCCCATCGTCTGGCGCACTCCCATCGCCAGCATGAGGATGAGCGCGCCGCATATGAGTACGGTACGGGTCGATTTCATCATCGCAGTTTGCCCTTCAGCGCCCGTCGCCGCCTAGCGAAATGCGCGCATCGCATGCATGAGCCGCGCGCATGCTGCTCATCGCGAGCACCGACCGGGGTCCCCGAAGGCGCGCAACCGCCAGTGATAGCGTCGCTCGCAGCGCCCCTACCAGATCGCGGATCCCCGACGACTCCGGGATGACAACGGGATCGAGGCTCTACCGCGTCGTCACTTGATCCGGCGCGGCGTGAACTCCTCCTCGATCGAATCCTTGAAGAAGCTCGCGGGTGAAGGCGACGCCATCAGGCGCCGGTAGATCTCCGGCGACACGTTGGTGTACTCGAAGGTGCCGCTGGTGGTCTCGATCACCAGCTTCCGGTTGCGCTCGTCGTAGCCGGCGGCCCTGAGCCCCGTGGCGTTCAGCTTCTTCATCTCCATCGATCAGTCCTCCAGGGACTCGACCAGCCGCTCGATTTCCTCGCGGTGGCCGCGATCGTGCTCGACCATCATCGCGATCACGTCGGCGAGGCACACCGGATTGCCCATCAAGGTGCCCTCGCGGCGGAGGTCCTGCTCGGTGAGGTGTGCGATCAGGCCCACCAGCTCGCGTCGCGCGGCAGCGAATTCCTGCGTGGCGAGCCTCGAGTCCTGCGCGAGGTAGTCGCGCTCGCGCGCCACTGTGGCGCCGTCAAACCCCTGCAGCGCCGGCGCCTCCTCAGTGAGCATGCGGCGCAGCCGCAAGAGATAGCCCTCGCGCTCGAGGTCGCGCAGGTGGCACGCGTGCTCGAGGAGGCAGAACTCGTCCGTGGTGGGGCGCGCCCGATGGCGTTCGTCCCCCGCCTCCTCGAGCGCGGCATCGAGGAATTCGGGCATCGAGTCGAGTCGTTCGATCGACTCGGCGAGGCCGAGGCGCGGGAAATCGGCGGCGTTCATGGCGGCGGCTCCTGGGTCGGGTCGCCTATTTTCCAGCTTTTTCCCCCCACAGTTGCTTCAGGCGCGCGTCGCGACCGCAGCCGGTGCGGTAGAAGTTATAGCGCACCGGATTCTTGGTGTAGTAGTCCTGGTGGTAGTCCTCGGCCGGCGTGAACGTGCCCGCCATCACGATCGGCGTCACGATCGGCTCCTTGAAGGGCTTGGACTTCTCGAGCGCGGCAAGCGAGGCCTCCGCGGCTTTGCGCTGCGCCTCGTCGTGGAAGAAGATCGAGGTGCGGTATTGGCTGCCGCTGTCGCAGAACTGGCGATCCTTGACCGTCGGATCGACGTTCACCCAGAAAACCTCGAGCAGCTTCTCGTAGCTCACCTTCTTCGGATCGTAGACGACCTGCACGACCTCGGCGTGCCCGGTCGATCCCGAGGACACCTGCTCGTAAGTGGGATTGGCGCTGCGCCCGCCCATGTACCCGGAGATGGTGGCGGTCACGCCGGGCAGCTTGTCGTAGGGCGGCTCCATGCACCAGAAGCAGCCTCCCGCGAAGGTGGCGATGGCATGGCCCGGCGGAACGGTCACGGTGGTAGCGGCGAACGCCTGGGTGGTGAGGCAGGCGAGCGCGAACAGCAACAATTTCCTCATGCATTCCTCCTGTCGATGAATGGGTGTGTCGCGCCGGCCCCGAGAGCCTTGCACTATCCCTGCCCCCAGAGCCACGCGGCACCGCGAACGCCGCTCGAGTCTCCGTGTAGGGGTGGAACGAGGCGCGTGCGAACCTCGTCGGAGAATATGTGCGGCCCCCAGAGTCGCGGCACGCTGGCGTAGAGGCGGGGAATGTTGGACAAGCCGCCACCGAGCACGATCGCGTCGGGATCCAGCAGGTTGATCACGCCGCCAAGCGCGCGTGCGAGGCGCGCCTCGTATCGTGCGAGGGTCGATGCGCATGCGGGTTCGCCTTCTGCCGCGCGTGCCACCACTGCTGTCGCCTCGAGACGTTCGCCGGTGCTCTTCGCATGGTCCGCGGCAAGGCCCGGGCCCGAGAGGTAGGTCTCGATGCAGCCCGCGCGCCCGCAGTAGCACGCCGGCAGCGGAAGATCGTCGGGGCCTGGAAGCGGCAGCGGGTTGTGGCCCCACTCGCCCGCGATCGCATTCGCACCAGTGATCACCTGGCGGTTCACCACCACGCCGCCACCGACGCCGGTGCCCAGGATCACGCCAAAGACGACGTCCGCGCCGCGCGCCGCTCCATCCACCGCCTCCGACAACGCGAAACAGTTGGCGTCGTTCGCGACGCGGACCTCGCGGCCGAGGCGGCGCTCGAGGTCTTCGCGCAGCGCCCGGCCGTTGAGGCAAGTGGAGTTGGCGTTCTTCACGCGGCCGGTGGAAAGCGACACCGCACCGGGCATCGCGACGCCGAGAGTGGCGCGCCCTCCCAGTTCGCTTTCCGCCGCTTCGACCAGGACTGCGACGGCCTCGATCGTCGCCGGATAATCGCCCACGGGCGTGGCAATGCGCCGCCGCAGATGGATCCCGCCGGATTCGTCCAGCGCGGCGATCTCGATCTTGGTGCCGCCGAGGTCGATGCCGATTTTCATTCGCCCGATCGACGCGCGGCAACACAATGAACCGAATCCATCACCGTGTTCGCTTCCCATGCAGGCCAGCACTGCGGCGAATCGTCGGCTGCGCTTCCATCCCTGGGCCGTGCTCCTCACCGGGCTCGCCGTTTTCGGCATTGAGCACGATGGCCGCCCCGATGAAGAATCGCGTCATGTGCGAAGCGCGAGGATGACGGTTCGCGGCCGCTATCGCCGCCTCAGGTAGCGCCCGCCCATTGCAAGCAGCAGCAGACCCATGAGTATCATCATCCATCCGCCCAGGGTCGGAATCTGTTGTGCCTGGGCACCTGCTGCAACGAGCGAATCCGTGTCGCTGGCGGAGTTGTTGGCCGGAGCGGGATCGCTCACTCCCGCCGGTGGCGCGACCATCGCGGTGTTGGTCACCGAGCCGCTTGCGGCCACGACGTTGGCCGTGAGCGTGATCGTGACCGAGCCCCCGACAGGAAGCGTTGGGATCAC
>JBDSRZ010000236.1:0-4580 GCA_039929025.1 Usitatibacter sp.
CGGGCAGGTAGTCGTAGGGCGCGCGCTCGCGCATGTAGGTTCGCTGCGCCAGCTCCAACTGCACGGCATGGACGCCTTCCGAAGGCTGGCCGTAGTGCCGCGTGATGTAGCCCCCCTTGAAGCGTCCGTTGATCGCCGCGGTGTAGCCGGGCGTCTTCGACACCACGGCGGCGAGGCGCTCGGTGAGCCCTGCGTCGGCGCTCCTGCCGTCGGCCGTGCCGATATTGAAATCGGGAAGCCTGCCCTCGAAGAGCCGCGGGACCTCGCCGGCGATCGAGTGTGCGTCGAAGAGCAGCGCGTAGCCGTGCTGCGCCTTGAGGTGCGCGAGCTCGCCGGCGATGCATGCGTGGTAGGGCCGCCAGATCTCCCGCAGGAACGCGGCGCGCTCTTCCGGGGTGAGCCCGCTTCCCTCGTCGAATGCCGGCGTGCCGTCGAAGAGGATGTCGGGATGCAGTCCCGTCGTCGCGGTCGAGTAGAGCGGCGTGTCATCGGGCGGACGGTTGAGATCGACGGCGAAGCGCGTGTAGTGCGCGATGATCGTCGAGGCGCCCAGCTCGTGCACGAAGTCGTAGAGACGCGGCAGGTGCCAGTCGGTGTCGCCCAGCGGTGCGCAGGCCTCGCTCAACCGGCCGCGCAGGCATTCCGGCAACTCAATGCCGACGTGCGGCATGCTCACGAGGAGCGGTGCCGCGCCCGCGCGGAAGTCGAACGGCTGTCGGAAAATGAGCGGTGTCGTCATTCGAGCGAGATTCCGACCGCGACGATGGCGGTGTCCGGCTGCATCGCGCGCAGCTGGAAGGCGGACGCGTGTCCGCCATCGATGCGCAGCAGCTCGCCGCGTGCGATGGCCATGTCCCGGTCGGGGCAGAAGAAACCGGCTCCTCCGCGCAGGACGTAAAGCAGCGTGCATTGCGACCCCTCCACGATCGTTGCCTCCTGCGTGAGCGCCAGGGTTCGCAGATTCGCCTGCGCGCGCTTGCGATCGACCATCATGTTCATGTCCTTTACTGGACCTCCGATGAGCCGGCAGGTGGTCTTCCAGCCGCCGTCGAATACGAAGGGCTCTTCGCGCCGGACGATGCGCACGCTCGGCGCCGCGCCGAAGTCGAGCTCCATCCCGTCGCCGCTCAGCAGCATTATGGTGCGTTCGTAGCCGGCGAAGTCGGAGAAGGGTCCCGATCGCTCGACACGTGCGATGCTGAGGCGCCACAGCCATTGTTCGCCGTTGGGCTCCATCGCCAGCTCGGTCGTGAACCCGCCGCCGTTCTTCCACGCCTGGCGCCGGTAGTTTTCCGCCTTCAGGTGCCTAATCTTCACGCGAGCAGCGCTGCCTGGGCTGCGCGGAAGCGCCTTGCAAGCGCCTCCTCGCGAGCATGCCACCGCCCCTGGATGCGCCATTCGCCACCCACCATCACGTCGCGGACGCATGCGTTGTCGCCGGCGAAGATCCAGGCATCGAGCACTTGGGCGGGCGACTTGTTCCACAGTGCCGGATGCTCGGGGTCGAGAACGACGAGGTCGGCGCGGCAGCCGGGGGCGATGCGGCCGGCCTGGATGCCGAGCGCTTGCGCGCCGCCGTTGCTCGCCGCGAAATGAAGGCGCTCGCCGGGAGAATGGGTCGTGTCGCTCGCGAGTGTCGCGCGGCTCATGTGGGTGAGGCGCTGGCCGTACTCGAGCAGGCGCAGCTCCTCCGCCACGCTCACCGAGACGTGGCTGTCCGAGCCGATGCCGATGCGGCCGGGATTCGATCCGCTGAGGAACTCGGCCGCGGGGAAGATCCCGTCGCCGAGATTCGCCTCGGTCGTGGGGCAGAGGCCGGCGACCGCGCCGCTCGCGGCGAGGCGATTCGATTCGGCCGCGTCGAGGTGCGTCGCGTGCACCAGGCACCAGCGCGCGTCGACCGGCGCATGGTCGAGCAGCCACGTCACCGGGCGCGCGCCGCTCCATGCGAGACAGGCGTCGACCTCGGCCTGCTGCTCGGCGATGTGGATGTGGATGGGCGCCGTCGGGTCGATGCGCTGCATCGAATCGAGCGTGGATCGCAGCAGCTTCTCGTCGATCGCGCGCAGCGAGTGGAAGGCCGCGCCGATACGCACGTCGCGCGTGTCGCCGTACATCGCGCGAAGCTGTGCGAGCAGCTCCTCGTATTCGGGGCCGGACAGGATGAAGCGCGACTGGTCCGGCGTAGCCGGTTGCGCCCCGAATCCGCCATACGCGTACAGGACTGGCAGGTGGGTGATGGCGATGCCCGCTTCGCGCGCGGCCGCGATCAGCCGCTGCGACATCTGCGCCGGATCCTGGTACATGGCCCCATCGGCAGCGCGGTGCAGGTAGTGGAATTCCGCCACCGACGTGTAGCCCGCCTTGAGCATTTCCATATAAAGGTACGCCGCGATGTCGCCCATCTGCTCCGGCGTGATGCGGGCGGCCAACCGGTACATGAGATCCCGCCAGGTCCAGAAGGTGTCGCTTTCCCGCGTGCGCGCCTCCGTGAGCCCCGCCATCGCCCGCTGGAACGCGTGCGAATGCAGGTTGGCCATGCCGGGAACCACAAAATTGGTCTCCGACACCATTTTTTCGAAAATGGTGTCGGAGACGATTTTCGTGATCAGGCCGTCATCGCCGATGTCGATTGCGACGTTTCGGGCCCAGCCGGAGGGCAGCAGGGCGTGCGCGGCGAGGAGTCTCACGGCGAGGCCGGGAGGCCGTCGCGGAAGATCGCGCGCGGGCGGTGGGTACCGAAGCTGTAGGCCAACTCGGCGGGGTGGTCGATGTCCCAGAGGAGCACGTCGGCCGCCTTGCCGACCTCGAGCGTCCCGTGCGTCTCCTGCATCCCCAGGGCCCGCGCCCCCTCGCGCGTCACCCCGGCAAGCGCTTCCTCCGGCGTGAGGCGGAACGAAGTGCACGCCATGTTCATCATCAGCAGCAGCGAGGCGTAGGGCGAGGTGCCGGGATTGTTGTCGGTCGCGATCGCCATCGGTACGCGGTGGCGGCGCAGCAGATCGATCGGGGGCAGCTGCGTCTCGCGCAGGTGGTAGTAGGCGCCGGGAAGAAGCACCGCGACCGTGCCCGCGCCCGCCATCGCCGCGACACCGTCCTCGTCGGCATGCTCGAGATGATCCGCGGAGAGGGCACCGTAGCGCGCCGCCAGGGCGGCGCCGCCCTGGTTCGACAATTGTTCGGCGTGCAGCTTCACCGGCAGGCGATGCGCGCGCGCGGCCTTGAACGCCCGCTCCGTTTGCTCCGCGGTGAAGCCGATGCGATCGCAGAACCCGTCCACCGCGTCCGCCAACCTCGCGCGCGCCACCGCCGGAATCAGCTCATCGCAAACGAAGTCCACGTACTCATCTGCGTTGCCGTCGTACTCGCGAGGCACCGCGTGCAGCGCGAGGAGCGTGGTGCGGATGGTGACCGGGACCAGCTCCCCCAGCCGCCGCGCCGCGCGCAGCATCTTCATCTCGTTCTCTGTATCGAGCCCGTAGCCCGACTTGATCTCGACGACGCCCACGCCCTCCTCGACGAGGCGCTCGAGCCGCGGGAGCGCCTGCGCCACGAGCTCATCCTCCGATGCCGCCCGCGTCGCCGCGACCGTCGCGTTGATGCCGCCGCCGGCGCGCGCGATCTCCTCGTAGCTCTTGCCGCCGAGGCGCATCTCGAACTCGCGCGCACGGTTGCCGCCGTGGACCAGGTGCGTGTGGCAATCGATAAGGGCTGGGGTGAGCCATGCGCCCTGCGCGTCGATACGCAGCGCGGCCTCCGGCGCCGTGACGGCTTCCCCCATCCACGCGATGCGCCCGCCGCGGAACGCGATGGTGTTCGCGTGCGACTCTCCGTAGGGCGTTCCGGCGACCATCGTCGCCAGGCGCGCGTTCGTTATCACGAGGTCCATTGTTTGACGTTACTGTATAGGAATCGGATACCGGAGCAGACGATGAACGACCGCCTGAATGGGACCCGCCACGCCGAGCGCGTGGTGCGGGCGCCGCGGGGAACGGAGCTCACCTGCAGGAGCTGGCTCACCGAGGCGGCCTATCGCATGATCCAGAACAACCTCGATCCGGAGGTTGCCGAACATCCCGAGGACCTCGTGGTCTACGGCGGCATCGGCCGCGCCGCGCGCAACTGGGAATGCTTCGACGCTATCCTGGAAACGCTGATGCGCCTGGGCGACGACGAGTCGCTCCTCATCCAGTCGGGCAAGCCCGTCGGCGTGTTCAAGACTCATCCCGATGCCCCCCGCGTGCTGCTCGCCAATTCCAACCTGGTGCCGCATTGGGCGACGTGGGAGCACTTCCATGAGTTGGACCGCAAGGGCCTGATGATGTACGGGCAGATGACCGCGGGCTCGTGGATCTACATCGGCTCCCAGGGGATCGTGCAGGGGACCTACGAGACTTTCTTCTCGATGGCCGACAAGCACTTCGGCGGCAAGCCCAAAGGGAAATGGATCCTCACTGGAGGCTTGGGCGGGATGGGCGGCGCGCAGCCGATCGCGGCGACGATGGCGGGCTTCTCGATGATCGCGGTGGAGTGCGACGAGTCGCGCATCGACTTCCGCCTGCGCTCGCGCTACATCGACA
>JBDSRZ010000237.1:0-26356 GCA_039929025.1 Usitatibacter sp.
TGCCCCTATCGGCTCGCGCTTGCCCTTCACGGCGAGTTCCTGCACCGTGCCGAAGCCGAACCCGGAGACGGCCCGGCGCGTGCGCTCTCCCACCAGGATGGCCCCGGGATCGGCGTGCTGCTGCAGCCGTGCCGCGATGTTCACCGTGTCGCCCGTGACGACGAAAGCACCGGCGTCCGGGCTGCGCGCGGCGACCACCTCGCCCGTGTTCACGCCGATGCTCAGCGTGAGGGTCGCGGTTTGCGGATCGCGCGCGAGCGCATCGAGGAGCGCCAGCGCGGCGACGAGGGCGCGCTCCGCATCGTCGCCATGCGCCTGCGGGATCCCGAAGACCGCCATCACCGAATCGCCCATGACCTTCTCGAGCGTGCCGCCGTGCGCCGCGACGACCCGGCTTGCGATCGCGTAGTAGCGGTCTAGGAGCGCGCGCACGTCTTCCGGATCGCTCGACTCGCCCATCGCAGTCGAGCCGGCGACATCGGAGAAGAGCACCGTCACGACCCGCCGCTCTTCGGTCTTGGCGCCATCCCTCCTCTCGACCTTGGGATGCGAGGCGACCGCCCGCGCCAGGATCTCGTTCACCCGCGAGGCGAAGCCCGCCGCCGAGACCGCATCGACCACCCGGCTCCACTGGCGCTCGCGGAACCGGTCGGGGACACGCGCCAAGGCCTCGGCCGTGTCGTCGATGATGATCGGCAGCAGGAACGCCTGGTCGTCGGCCATGAGATGCGAGCGATCGGCGCCGAGCTTCCACTCGAGGCGGAAGTAGCCTTCGCTGCGCGCATTGGTGTTGGCCGAGATCACCGGGACGAAAAGCGCGCACTCCCTGATCTGCTTGCGGATCGAGGTGTCCCACGCATCGCCGCCGCGCAGCTCGCTCTGGTCGAACCAGACTTCGAGTCCCGCGGCGCGAAGTGCCTCGGAGACGCGCCGGGCCGCCTCCGCGTCCTGCAACGTGTAACTGATGAAGACAGCCCGCGAACCTTCGCTCACTCGTCCGCGATCCGCTTGGCCTGCAGCCTCGGCGTGGCGGGAAACTCAATTCCCATCTCGTTCCCGAATATTTCGTCCGTCTTCATGCGCGCCTGCAGCTTGTCCGCGAGCACTTCCCGCATCTCGCGCCTCTTGTGCATATCTGCATTTTTGCTGCCGTCCGCGGCAGTCCCGTATCTAGTTGAAGGTCGTGACGGCGGTCGGTACATAAACTACGCAGCGCGCTGCTAGCAGTCAACTCTCTACTCTCTGACGGCCGAGGCGGTGCGTTATTGCGTCGAGAAGCTATCGCTCCTGGGCCGTCGGCTGGCCGCCTGAAGCGCCTCAGGCGTTCTCCTGCTCCCTGTGCCGCGGCCCGATGAAGCGTCGCTGCACGTCGTAGAGCCGATCGCGCCAGCGGTCGATGCGGAATCCCGCCGCATTCGCCTTGGCTTCGCTCGCCGCCTCATCGTAGGCGACACGCCCGAATTCCACCATCAAGGCCGCACCGTCGAAGATGGCGTACTCGGCGAGCTTCGCGGACCGCTTGCGCGCGGCGTCGACCGAGCCCGGGTTGATGAAGTATTCCTTCGAGGGATCGAGACGGACCCATCGCGGCCCATCGCCCGCCAGTGCGGCGGCGAAGGGCTCCGCGACTGCCACGCCGCCAGCGCCTTCGGCACCTACCTCGAATACCCGCTGCTCGTGCGTGTGGCCGTAGAAGCAAATGCGCGCGCCGGGAAAGTCGTTGCGGAGGTAACTCACGTTCTCGATCACATGGCGCGACTTGGTCATGTACTGCTGCACATCGCGCACTCCGCCGTGGGTGAGCAGCACGCCAGGCTCGAGCCGGTGGTGCGAGGGCAGCTCGCGCAGGTATGCCGCGGTCGCGGGAGCGAGCGTGCGGCGGGTGCGCTTGAGCGAATGCATTGCCTTGTTCGAGCAGCGCTCGAAGCCGAGCTTCCCCGTCCCGATGAGGTCGTGATTGCCGGCGATGGAGACGGCACCGCGGCTGCGCAGGAGCTCGACGCAGGCGTCGCCATCGGCGTTGTATCCCACCAGGTCGCCGACGCAGGCGATGCGGTCGATGCCGCGCGCCTCCAGGCAGGCGATCGCGGCTTCCAGCGCCTCGCGATTGCCGTGGATGTCGCCTAGGATGCC
Organism: Usitatibacter sp.; assembly: GCA_039929025.1. GTDB lineage: Bacteria > Pseudomonadota > Gammaproteobacteria > Burkholderiales > Usitatibacteraceae > Usitatibacter. The sequence continues at coordinate 2,134 of JBDSRZ010000237.1, forward strand.
GTAGAGCGCCATTGCCTCACGGCCGCTTGCAGGCGAGCCGGACCGCGAAAGAGCCGCCGCGTGACGCGGCTCGCCCAGAAGTGGATCCAGGGCGCGGGATCGCGCCAGGCGAACACGTTATAGACGTTGCGTGAGCGAAGGATCGATCCCGCCCATTGCGGGAAGGTCAGCTCGCCGCGGCCGGCCAGCTCGCGATAGGCCTTGAAGTCCAGGTCCAGGGAGAGCCATCGGTAGCGGGTGTCGGCGCGCAGCGGTGCCGGGCGCTGGCCGTCGACCAGATAACCGTAGGCGGCAGCCATGAGGTTGGCGCCGTTGCGCGCGCCCAGGTAGTGCCAAAGGTTGTAGCGGGCGTTGATCTCCAGCAGGTACCAGCGACCGTCGGTCGCGTCGCGCTTGAAGTCCATCTTGAACACGCCGCGCATCGGGCACAGCCGCGCCACCTCGCGGCCCGCGGCGTCGAGCGAGTCGTCGTGATCGAGCTCGATGAAGGCACTCTCCCCGGTGAGGGTGGGATAGGTGCGCACCTTGCGGCCGATGAACGAGGCCATCACCTCGCCGTGCTCGTCCGCAAAGCCGTGGAAGGACCAGAGGTCGGTATCGCCGCCGGCGATGTACTGCTGGAGTGTGAGCTGGTCATGGAAGAGCGCCAGGTCGGGATCGGCAGCGGCCGCGGCTCCGCTCGCGAAGACGCGTGCCTTGCCATCGCCTCCGAAGAGCCTCTGGCAGAGGGCCGAGTGGTGCCAGTCGACCTTGCTGCGCGGCTTGACCAGCACCGGGCCCTGGGTGCCTCGCACTGAACCCGCCCCCGTGCCGTTCCACGTGAGCGCGGGGGGCGCCGGCAGCCCCCGCGCCTGGGCGAAGGCCTCGAACCGGTCCTTGGCGATCAGGGCATGCGCCACGTCCGGATCGCTGAGGAGGAAGACGAAATAGCGACCCAGGAGAGGCTCGTGCGCCTGGATCAGCTCGAGGGCGTCGTCGCTCCCGTACATGAGGGGAACCCGGCGGCCGAGCGCCGCGGTGACCCTCTTGCCGAGCTCGGTGAGGGACTCGATCGCGGCCGCGCTGGCCAGGGGCGGCAGCAGCCAGCGGGCGGTGCAGTAGCGCGATCGCAACGCGGGCTCGTCGGAGTCCGGGGTGGCGACGATCGCGGGGATGTTCGCCATGCCGAGGGTCCGAACCAGGTTGATTCCGCCCATGAGTACCACCGGTGGGCGGGCAGGATCGAACCGCGGCAGCGGCAGGTCGGACGTCGTCATGGCGATGAGGGTTTTGTGGGAATGCCAGCACACGATAGGAAAGACGCAATAAGGTCGCTGTAGCGCGCGGCGGCGCGGGACTGGTCCATTCGGCCTATGCGCGGCGGACGAGTGCGAAAGATTGGCTTTGTAGGCTGCAGGGGTCCGATTCGTCCGCCCTGCAACGCCCTACGGAGTATTCGATGCTCGTCGCCATCCACCAACCGCACTACATCCCGTGGCTGGGCTATCTCGACCGCATGCAGCAGGCGGATCTTTTCGTGGTCCTCGACCATGTCCAGTTCGAGCGCCGCAACTTCCAGAACCGCACCACGATCCTGCTGGAAGGCGAGGGGAAGCTGCTCACGGTTCCGGTGGTGCAGGTAAGCCAGAAGGAAACGATCATGGAGAAGTCGGTCGACAACTCCGAGACCGGCAGCCGCCAGTGGGGCCCGAACCACTTCAAGACACTCAAGTACGCGTACCGCAAGGCACCGTACTTCGCGCTATATGCGCCGCGCCTGCAGGAGATCCTCGAGGCGCGCTGGGACAAGCTGGTCGACCTCGATCTCGCGATGCTCGACTTCGTTCGCGACGTTTTCGGCATCACTACGCCGCTCGCGCGGAGCTCGGCGATGAAGGTCGAGGGCGCGCGCTCGGAGCTCCTCCTCAACATCTGTCGCGAGATGGGGCCTGGCACCTCATTCCTTGGCGGGCTCGGCGGATCGCGCGGCTACCTGAACCTCGAGGCCTTTGCCGAGGCCGGCGTCGGCGTGCAGTGGCAGCAGTTCAAGCACCCCAGCTACGAGCAATGCAGCGGCAATGCATTCGTTCCCGGGCTCATGTCCCTCGACGCGCTCTTCAATTGCGGTCCCGCGGCGCGCGAACTGCTGCAACCCAAGGCGAATTCCCGCGATGAGCGCATTGCTGCCTGATTTCGAGACCGCACGCTGGTACGAGGACAAGGTCCGGCGCTTCGGCTACGACCATCGGGGCCTCGGCTTGCGCAGCCGCGCGTCCCAGGAGAAGCGTTTCGAGGCGTTGCACGCGCTCGGCGACTTCGACGGCCGCAGCCTCCTCGACCTCGGATGCGGCTTCGGCGATTTCCTGCAGTTCCTGCGCGACCGCGGCATCCAGCCCGACGAACCTGCCTGGGAAGCGGAGAAAGCGAGGAGCCGATGAAACGGGCTTGTGACACGGAAGTGCGCCCCGCGCGGGATTCGATCGCGTCGCGTTACGCCGGCCAGACGGTGCTAGCGATCGGCGCGCATCCCGACGACCTCGAGATCGGGCTCGGCGGCACGCTGGCGAAGCTGCAGCGCGAAGGCGCCAACGTCGTGATGGTCGTGGCGTCGATCCCCAAGGACTTCGACGTGCGCTTCGCTGAGGCCAGGCGCGGCGCGGAAATCCTCGGCTGCAAGCTGCAAATGCTCGTTCCCGACGGCCCGAAGCGCCTCGAGGACCTGAAGACCTTCGAGTTGGTCGGCCTTCTCGACGGGGTGATCCAGGAGCACCAGCCGGCCGCGGTGTTCACCCACAGCTCGGCGGACTTCCACAACGATCACCTGCTGATCTACAACGCCTGCCTGCCGACCCAGCGCCTCGCCTACTTCGACCTCTTCTCGTACCACCCGACCAACTGCCGGCCGGTCCCGATCGCCTTCCATCCGAAGGCGTACGTGGACATCACCGACACGATCGACGCCAAGATGCACTCGATCAGCGCGCACGCGAGCCAGTTCGGCGGTCGCGGCCTGGATACCGAGATGTACCGCGAGTTCGCCCACGTGCAGGGACGGATGATCGGCGTGCCATACGCCGAGGGACTGGACGTGGTGAGGATGCTGCTCATCTAGTCACGCCCCAGTCACGGCCAGGTCCGCGGGCCGTGTCCGGCCTTGGTGATGAGGTCCGACACCGTCGCGTAGCTGATGACATCGTCGAAGTGCATCGCGTCGGAAGGTCCGACGCTTGTCGCGGATACGGCGGCGACGAATGGTCCCATGGCGGTCATGTTGGCGACTTCCGAAGCATTCGTTGGTGCGTTGGTCGCGACTCCCCTGTCCGTGTATGTGCCCATGCCGGATGGCCCGTGGGAGAGCAGGACATAGGCGACGAATTCACGCATTACGCCGAAGTCCGTCACGGTGAGCCCTTTCTTCACTGGCGAGCCCGCCACCTGGACCGTCAGGAAGCTCGCCGGGCTGGTTTTCTTGTTGACCTTGCAGAGGCCGGCGCCGTCCGCGTTCTGCGATTGCGTCGGATCGCAGAGGATCATGCTGGTGCCGTTGTCCTGCGTGAGGCTCCCGGCGGGCCCGGTGTAGACGCGGTAGGAGATCTTGAATCCCCAGGGGTCGAGGGCGTCGTCGCGGCGCAGGCCCAACGTCGCCCAGGGTAGCGTGCCTTGCGAGTAGGTGCATGCGCCGCCCACGCGCACCTCGGTGCCGACATCGAGCGCCGGATTCGCGCCGCAAGGCAGCCTGCCGATTGCGGACACGAAGCTCACCAGCGCCGCGTTGGCGTGCGCCATCCGCATCTCGAGCTCGGCCATGCGGCTGCGAGCGACGCTGCGGGCGCGCAAGGCGTCGGTCACGGCGAGCACGGTCAGCGACGCGAGCAGCGCGACCGCCAGAATCAGGGCGACTCCTCGTTGCCGCGAGCGCGAGGTGCGCATCCTCAATGAGGCCGTGGCCCCAGGCCGGCACGCACGATGACGGAAAGCACCGAGGGGCGCGCGATGAGGTCGTCGAAATGAGCGGTCCCCGCTATGTCGGAGATCCGGTCGTCGACGTAGTAGCTGGTCGCGGCGGCGTAGGCGAGACCGGCGTAGTTCTTGGCTTCCTCCGTGCCGTCCGTGGTGGTGCTCGTGGACAGGCTGGTGTCGAAGTACGCGCCGCCGCCTGTTTCGCCATGGCTTATCAGCACATACGCGGCGCCGGTGTTCGGCGCTGCCGCTGGATTCATCAGCGTGTCTCCGGTCAGGGATTTGACCTTGAGGCCCTTCGTGGCAAGGTAGGTCGCCGGCGGTGTGCATGTCGCAAGGTCGGCGCTCGAGCAGGCGCCATTGCACAGGGTGCCGGAAAGGCCACCGGTTCCCGCGGGGTCGCACTTCGACATGTCCATGCGGCTGGTACCCGCGAGGTTCGGATCCAGCCGGTACGTGATCCGCCGGCCCCATCCGTCGGTCACGTCGGTCTCCGAAAGCCCGAGAGCGATCCACGGCACCACGCCGCGAGACTGGTCGCCGGTGCATCCGGAGGCGTTCGAGGTACCTTCGGTCCCGGTCGATGCGGCGCCATCGGCAGGGCAGGGGAGCCGTCTCTGCTGGCTCACGAACTGCACCAGGGCGGCATCGATCCCGTTCAGGCGGGTGATGGTCACCTGGCGCCGCTGCTGCGCGAGCAACCCGGAGGACAGGCTCGCGAGGAGCGAGATGATGAGTGCCACGATCACGAGGACGATCAGTATCTCGATGAGGGTGAACCCTCGGACTGCACGCATCCTGCCTCCGGCGTTCGTCGGGCGCCAATGATAACGGCGATCTACCCGAGCGATATTCCGGCTTGACCCGCGGGCGCCGGGCGCGTGAGGTAGAGTTCCCGCATGGCCGAACGCGGGCGCCTCGTTGGCGCCGTCATGGTGATGGTCGCGGCCATCGCCTTCTCGGGCAAGGCGGTGATCATCAAGCTCGCCTACCGACACCAGGTCGACCCGGTGACGCTTCTCACGCTGCGCATGCTGATGAGCGCGCCGCTCTTCGTGATCCTGGGGTGGTGGGCCGCGCGCTCGGCCGGCGTCCAGCCGCTGGACAAGGCGGACCTGCGCAACGTGGCGCTCCTCGGGCTGGTCGGCTACTACCTCGCCAGCTACTTCGACTTCCTCGGGCTCGAGCACATCACCGCCGCCCTCGAGCGCCTCATTCTCTTCATCCATCCGACCTTCGTCATGCTGCTCGCGGCCGCGATCTTCAAGCGCCCGATCACGCGGCGCGACCTGGTGGCGATCGTGCTCTCGTACTTCGGCATCGCGCTCGCCTTCGGCAGCGACGTCGCCACGCAGCCGGGCAACGTCGTGCTCGGATCGTTCTGGGTGCTGATGTCGGCGCTCTTCTACGCCGTCTACCTTCTCGGCAGCGGGCGCCTCGTGGGCCGCGTGGGAAGCCTTCGCTTCGCGAGCTACGCGGGGCTCGTGTCGTGCGTGGGGGTGGTGGCGCACTACCTCGTGACGCAGGAGCCGGCCGAGATCTTCGCGCAGGCAGCGCAGGTCTATTGGCTAGCGTTGCTGATGGCGGTGGCCTCGACGGTGCTGCCGATCGTGCTCACGGTGGAGGGGATCCGCCGCATCGGCGCGAGCCATGCGTCGATCATCGCTTCGGTGGGTCCGATCGCGACCATCTTCCTCGGTGTCATCTTCCTCGGCGAAGAGGTGAGCTTCGTCCAGCTGGCCGGCGCGGGGCTGGTGATGGCGGGGGTGCTGGCCATCGGCCTGCAGCGCCAGGACCGCTGAGGCAATCCGCTATAATTTCCGGCTTCCCGGACAAGAATCCAGAACTCAGGAGGAAGAATGAAGAAGCCCATGCGCGTCGCGGTCACCGGCGCCGCCGGCCAGATTGGCTACAGCCTGCTGTTCCGCATCGCGAGCGGCGAGATGCTCGGCCGCGACCAGCCGGTCATCCTCCAACTGCTGGAGATCCCCGACGAGAAGGCGCAGAAGGCGTTGAAGGGCGTGATGATGGAGCTCGACGACTGCGCCTTCCCGCTGCTGCAGTCGATGGTGGCCGCGTCCGACGCGAAGGTGGCGTTCAAGGACGTCGACGTGGCGCTCCTCGTGGGCGCGCGGCCCCGAGGCCCCGGCATGGAGCGCAAGGACCTGCTCGAAGCCAATGGCGCGATCTTCGTGCCGCAAGGCAAGGCGTTGGACGAAGTCGCCTCGCGCGACGTGAAGGTGCTGGTCGTGGGCAACCCGGCGAACACCAACGCCCTCATCGCGATGAAGAACGCGCCGAGCCTCAAGCCCCAGCAGTTCACCGCGATGATGCGCCTCGACCACAACCGCGCGCTGACCCAGGTTGCCCAGAAGACCGGCAAGACGGTCACCGCCGTGAAGAAGATGGGCATCTGGGGCAATCACTCCGCCACGCAGTTCCCGGACATCTTCCATGCCGAGGTCGACGGCCAGAACGCCGCCAGGCTCGTGAACGACCAGGCCTGGATCGAGTCGACCTTCATCCCGACGGTGCAGAAGCGCGGCGCGGCGATCATCGATGCGCGCGGGCTCTCCTCGGCGGCTTCGGCGGCCAATGCCGCCATCGACCACGTTCGCGACTGGGTCGCGGGCACCGACGGCTGGGTCTCGATGGGCATTGCCTCGGACGGCAGCTACGGCATCGCCGAAGGGCTGATCTTCGGCTATCCGGTGACCTGCGCCGGGGGCAAATACGAGATCGTGAAGGGCCTCGAGCACGACGACTTCGCCAAGGCCAAGATCGCCGCCACGCAGAAGGAGCTCACCGAAGAGCGCACCGCGATCGAGCACCTGCTGCGGTAGAACCGGGGACGTACCCTCATTTCATCCAGCGAGACGAGGGTACGTCCCCGCGTAAAATGACCTCGCGCCCCTGCAGAGGATGCCCCATGACGAAGCCCGCCCTTGTCGCCCTGTTCGGATTGGCCCTGGCCGGCTGCGCAAGCTCCGGCGATACCAAGGTCGCGTCGGCCGACTGCAAGGTGGTTCCGATGACGACGGCGAGCGTCGCCGGCCGGGCCCCGAAGAACTTGAGCCCGATCGAGCAGCGCTGGGCCGAGATGCAGCTCGCCGGCACCGAGTACCGGCAGCGCCAGCTGCAGGAGCGCGGCATGATCGACAACACCGTCGAGCAGGCCCTGCGCGACTGCCAGCGCTAGCCGCTAGTCGCCCGCCAGCTCCTCCGCCACGCTTTCGGTCAGCACCGGCTCCTGCGGAGCCGGCAGCTCGCGCATGTGCGCGAGCGGCGAGAACCAGGTCACGATCGGCGCGAGTATCAGTGCGCCGATGCCCGCCATCAGCATCGCGCTCCTCAACCCCCAGTGCTCGGCCACCCAGCCACCGGCAAGGGCGCCGAGCGGCGCCGTGGACACCGTGAGGCAGATCATCGTCGCCGTGACGCGTCCCAGCAGCCTGTCGGGGGTGACCGCCTGGCGAAGCGTGAGGTAGTTGATGAAGAAGATCATCGCGCCCAGGTCGAGCAGGAAGAGGCCACCGCCGAAGACGATGGAGGCCACCCAGAACGAGCCGCCGGCGCTACCCATGATCACCCAGGCCACACCCGTCCCCGCGATCCCGGCGAGCATCGTCGGGCCCATGCCAAAGCGCTTGTTGAGCGGAGCGACAAGTGAGGCGGCGGCGAGCGAGCCGAGCCCCGCGGTCATGAACAGCACGCCTACGTGCCCCGCGGAGAATCCCAGCTCGCGCGCCGCGTAGAGCACCACGATCGCGATGAACGCGTGGCGGCACACCTGCCAGGCCCCGATCGCCCAGACGATGGCGCGCAGCGTACGGTTCTGCCAGATGGTGATCAGACCTTCCCTGATCTCCGAGCGAACGGAGCGCGGCACCGCTTTCGGGAAGTCGGACTCCTTCGGCGGGATGCCGCGCAGCATCCACGCCGAAAGGAAGAACGAGAACGCATCCGCGAGGATCGCGATCGGTGCCGTGAGCCACTGGATGAGCGCACCGGCCACCCCGGGTCCCACCAGCTGCGCGGCGGAGTCCGAAATGCCGATCTTCGCGTTGGCTTCCACGAGGTTGCCGCGGCCCACCCGCTCGGTCATGAACACCTGGTACGCGGGCCAGCCGATGACGCTCAGCGCGCCGATCGCGAAGCCGACCACGTAAAGCACGGTCATGCTCAACACGCCCATCCACATGCACAACGGGATGGCGAGGAGCGCGGCGCCGCGGCCTACGTCGCAGGCGATGATCACCGGCAGCTTCCTGGCGCGGTCCACCAGCACACCGGCGAATAGCCCGAAGAGCGAGAAGGGCAGTGCCTCGAGCGCCGTCAGCACGCCGACCTCGAAGGGTGAGGCGTTCAGCACCAGCGCGGCCGTGAGCGGCAGCGCGAGGAACGTGATCTGCCCGCCCAGGTGGGTGACGGTGAGCGAGCCCCAGAGCTTCACGAAGTCGGGGTTGCGCCACAGGCCGGTGAGCCAGCGGGAGGGATTCAGGTTGTTCAGCAGCGTTGCCATGTTGTTCTTCTTCCAAAAGCGCGGTGTCGCCAGCGCGTGTTACGCGTGGCGGGAAGGGCGACTATTGGATTGGGGCCGTCCTTCCCGCCTTTGAAACCGGCGGGAAGTCGGCCCCCGGGTCAGAAGACTTTTCCGAGTCCGGAGCGAACCGACATTCCGCCGGTGGGGCGGATTGCGTAGATCGGGAGATCGCGGGTTCGCATGGGTCGTCTGGAAAAGTCGGGCGGTACGGAAAGATGCCAGGATTATAGGCGCTTTTGATAGACTCGGCAGCGTTCCATCCTCCGCGAGACCTCCCGATGTTCGGCCGCTTGCTCCCCAAGGAAGGTCGCTTCTTCGACCTCTTCAACGCCCATGCCGTGCAGGTGGTCCGTGCGGGCCGCGAGCTCAAGCTGCTGATGGAGAACTACGAGGCGCGCGAGCAACACTCGCGCATCATCGACGAGGCCGAGCATGCCGCCGACCGGATCACCGCGGAAACCATCCGGCTGCTGCACACCACTTTCATCACGCCGCTCGATCGCGACCATATCCACCAGCTGGTGAACGCGATGGACGACATCTGTGACCTGATCCAGGACACGACGGAGACGCTCACCCTCTACGACGTTCGCACCATCACGCCGGAGGCGGCGAGGCTTGCCGATATCGGCCTCAAGTGCTGCGAGCGCGTGAAGGACGTGGTCGAGCTGGTCGGCTCCGAGAAGCGCACCTTCGAGGCGATCATGAAGACCTGCGAGGAGATCGACCGACTCGAGTCCGATGCCGACCGCGTCATGCGCTCGGCGGTGTCGCGACTCTTCCGCGAGGAGCAGGACGTGCGCGAGATCATCAAGATGAAGGCCATCTACGAGCTGCTCGAGGCGGTCACGGATCGCTGCCTCGACGTGGCCAACCTGGCCGAAGGCATCTCGCTCGAGAACTCATGACGGCCCTCTCCCCAACCCTCTCCCACTCCGCGACCGGAGCCCGAGGCAGAGGGAGCGAGCGTGGGATGAGGTTTCGTGAGGTGAGGAATCCGTGACATCGCTGCAGATGAGCCTGGGCGTCCTGGTGTTCCTGGTCGTCCTGGCGCTGGCGTTCGACTTCATGAACGGACTGCACGACGCGGCCAATTCCATCGCCACCGTCGTCTCGACGGGCGTGTTGAAGCCGCACCATGCGGTCGCTTTCGCCGCGTTCTTCAATTTCGTGGCGATCCTGGTGTTCCACCTCAAGGTCGCGGCTACCGTCGGCAAGGGGATCGTGGATCCCGCCGTCATCGACCACTACGTGATCTTCGGAGCGCTGGTGGGCGCCATCTTCTGGAACGGCATCACGTGGTTTTTCGGGCTCCCGTCGTCCTCGTCCCATGCGCTCATCGGCGGCCTTATCGGTGCGGGGGTCGCGAAGGTCGGCTTCAGTTCGCTGGTGACCGAGGGGATCACCAAGACGGTCGCGTTCATCTTCATCTCGCCGCTGATGGGCTTCGTTCTCGGAGGGCTGATGCTGGTCGCCGTCTCGTGGATCTTCAGGCGCGCCGCGCCGTCACGCATCGACCGTTGGTTCCGGCGGCTGCAGCTCCTGTCGGCCGCCGCTTACAGCCTCGGCCATGGCGGCAACGACGCGCAGAAGACCATCGGCATCATCTGGGTGTTGCTCATCGCCGCCGGCTCCCTCGGGCCGAAGGAGACCGTGCCTACGTGGGCGATCGTCTCCTGCTATGTCGCGATCGCCATGGGAACGATGTTCGGCGGATGGCGGATCGTGAAGACCATGGGCCAGCGGATCACCAAGCTGAAGCCCGTGCACGGCTTCTGTGCCGAAACGGGCGGCGCGATCATGCTCTTTACTGCGACCGCGCTCGGCATCCCCGTCTCCACGACTCACACCATCACCGGGGCCATCGTGGGCGTGGGCTCGACCCGCAGCGTTTCGGCGGTGCGATGGGGCGTAGCGGGCAACATCGTCTGGGCATGGATCTTCACCATTCCGGCCTCCGCCTTCGTCGCCGCCATCGGCTGGTTCGTGGGCACGCGTATTTTTTAGGAGCGGTACGCCAGTAGCAGGATCCCCGTCCCGACCGGCACCCCGATAGCCCGTACGGAGGCGATCGCATTTCGATTCCGTTCACCGGAAAAAAATACCGGGGGATTGAATCGAGTCCGCCACATCCAAACGGCGCGACCCTGCGTATGACAGGTGACAAGAGCGATTGGACGAATCCCGTCACGTCGTGCCGAAAGTCATCCCAGTCATCCACCGACGCAGGAGTCACCATGCCTTCCTTCATGAAAAAAACGCTCGGGCTCGCCACTGCCCTGGCGGCATTCAACGCCGTGATTCCGGTCGCGCTCGCCTCCAGCCATCGCGAGGCGCCGATGATCGCCGGCCTGCCCAAGGTCGATGGGACCGACGTCTACGCCTTTCGCAGCTACGAGCCGGGGCGCTCCGACTACGTGACCCTGATCGCCAACTACGTGCCGCTGCAGGATCCGTTCGGCGGCCCGAACTATTTCGCCCTGGATACCGACGCGCTCTATGAGATCCACGTGGACAACAATGGCGACGGCAACGAGGACGTGACCTTCCAGTTCAAGTTCGACTACACCAACAAGAACACCTCGCTCAATATCGGCGGCAAGAATGTCGCCATTCCGCTGATCAATTCAGGCGCGATCACCGATGTGAACCCGCCGTCGCTCAACGCCAACGAGAGCTATACGTTGTCCGTGATCCGCGGTCCGCGTCGCGGCTCCGGCTCCGGCTCCCAGGTCGTGAACATGGCGGGCGGCGCCGGCGTATTCCAGAAGCCGGTTGACAATATCGGCAACAAGTCGATCCCCGATTACGCGGGCTATGCGGCGAAGCACCTGTACACCATCTCGATCCCCGGCTGCAGCGCACCCGGCCGAGTGTTCGTCGGCCAGCGCCGCGAAGGCTTCGGCGTGAACCTGGGCGAGATCTTCGACCTGGTGAACATCCCGACGGCGCGCGTCATCGGTAGCCGCACGGGTTCGGCCAACGCAGTGGCGGGCAAGAACATCACGACGCTCGCGCTGGAGGTGCCGATCAGCTGCCTCACCGCCGGCGGGGATCCCGTCATTGGCGTGTGGTCGACGGCGAGCCTGCCGCGCTCCCGCCTGGTGAGCGATGTGCCCCTGTCGCGCGTCGTGCGCGATCGCAACTTGGTGCAGGTATCGCGCCTCGGCATGCCGCTGGTGAACGAGCTCGTCATCGGCCTGAAGGACAAGGACAAGTGGAATGGCAGCGAGCCGACCGGCGACGGCCAGTTCGCCGATTACGTGACCAATCCGACGCTGCCCGCGTTGATCGCGTCGCTCTACGCCGCGGCCGGCGTGCAGGCCCCGAGCGTCTTCCCGAGAACGGACCTGGTGGCGGTATTCCTCACCGGGGTCGCGAACGTGAACAAGCCCAGGACCGGCGTGACCTACGAGGCGATTCGCCTCAACACCGCCCTCCCGGCGACGGCGAAGGGAAGCCAGAACAGCCTCGGTGCCGCGTTGTGCGTCGTGGACGGCGCGCTCGCGCTCGCCAACCCCGGCTGCGATCCGGCCGGATTCCCGAACGGACGGCGTCCCGGCGACGATGTGGTGGACATCACGCTGCGCGTGGCGATGGGATACCTGCTGCCCCCGGGCGCGGGCAAGCCCGCCAGCGCCAACCTGCCGTATACCGATGGCGTGCTTGTCGAGGACAGCCAGTTCGACAACGCATTCCCATACCTGAGGACGCCGCTGCCGGGCTCGCCGAACGGTGCGAACGGTCTGCCCGCCAACACGGCGCCGTGAGCCCTCATGCCGCCGCGCCGCTGCCGCGGCGGCAGTTTCCCATGCGCCTGACCGCCCATATCGCGGCGTGCATCGCGCTCGCTTTCGCCGGCCCCACGGCGGTACTGGGCGCGCCGCGGGTGCCCGCCGACGATCATGAGGTCCTCGAGCGTTTGCCCGGGCGGGCCGGTGATGCCGGTGCGCGCCAGGCGGCGGCGCTTCGGGAGGCACTCGCCCGCGAGCCTGCGAACCTTGGATTGGCGCTCCGTGCCGCCCAGGTTCACATCGCTCGCGGCCGCAGCGAGTCCGACCCGCGCCAGTTCGGCCAGGCCCAGGCGGCGCTCTCGCCGTGGTGGTCGCAGCCCGAGCCGCCGGTCGCGGTCCTGGTGCTGCGTGCGACCTTGCGGCAGAACGCCCATCAGTTCGCCTCAGCCCGTGAAGACCTCGCCCAGGCGGTGCGTCGCGATCCGCGCAATGCGCAGGCATGGCTCACGCTCGCCACGGTGCAGCAGGTGATGGGCGATCTCGACGGCGCGAGACAAAGCTGCACGCGATTGGAACCGCTGGTCGCCGACCCGATTGCGGCGATCTGCACCGCCTCGATCGACGGCGTCTCGGGACGGGCCGGCCCCGCCCTCGAAAGCGTCGAGCAGGCGCTGGCGCGCTCCGCGCGCGTCGATCCCCACGTGCGCGGTTGGGCTCTCTCCCTGCAGGCCGAGCTCGCCGAGCGCATGGGGCGCGAGCAAGAGGCCGAACGCCTGTGGAGGGTGGCGCTCGCGCTGGATCCCTCGGACACCTACGCCGCCGCGGGCCTCGCGGACTTCCTCCTCGACCGCAACCGTCACGACGAGGTCGCGGCGCTGATCCCCGCGGGCACGCCCTCCGATCCCTTGTTGCTGCGACGAGTGCTTGCCGTGCGCCGGCAGGGTCAAGCGGGCGCCGCGAGCGAAACCGAATCCCTCGCGAGCCGGTTCGCCGCCTCGCGCGCGCGCGGCGATCGCGTTCACCTGCGCGAAGAGGCGCGCTTCGCGCTCGAGGTGCGGGGCGATGCGCGGGCGGCGCGCGAGCTGGCCGCCGAGAACTGGAAGAACCAGAAGGAAGCGGCGGACGCGCGCATCGCGCTCGAGGCGGCTCTGGCGGCGGGCGAGCCGGCATCGGCGGGCGAGGTCCTGGCGTGGATCGAGGCACACGGTCTCGAAGGCGATCGCATCGCCGCGCTGCGCGCGCGCCTTGCGAAAGCGCGTCGCGCATGAGCCTGCGAAATTTCATGCGGGGGGCGGCCGCGCTCGCGCTGTCGTTTTTTGCCTGCGCCGTGCTGGCGCACAAGCCGAGCGACAGCTATCTCACCTTGCGTGTCGAGGCAGATGCCGTCAGCGGCCAGTGGGACATCGCGCTGCGTGACCTCGACCTGGCGATCGGACTCGACGCCGATGGCGACGGCGCGATCACCTGGGGCGAGGTGCGCGCGCGGCATGACGCCATCGAAGCGTATGCGCTCGGCCGGCTCGACTTGAGCTCCGATTCGCAGCCCTGTCCGGTCCACGTGGTCGAGCGCCTCGTCGACGCCCACAGTGATGGCGGGTACGCGGTGCTGCGCATCGCCGGCCGTTGCGCGCGGCCCGTCGAGACCCTGGCGGTCGGCTATCGCCTGCTCTTCGACCGCGACGCGCAGCACCGCGGCCTGCTGAACCTGGTGGCCGGCGCCGGAAGCCGCAGCGCGGTATTCGGCACCGATTCGCGCGCGCAGTCCTTCCGCCTCGCCCAGCCCTCGTGGCCACGCCAGCTGGGGAGCTACATCGCCGATGGTATCCGGCACATCGCGATCGGCTTCGACCACATTCTCTTCCTCATCGCGCTGCTGCTCCCCGCGGTGCTGGTGCGCGAGAACCGGCGATGGAGACCCACGGGCAGCCTGCGCGCCACACTCTGGAATGTTTTCGGCATCGTGTCCGCATTCACGGTGGCCCATTCCCTCACGCTCACGCTTGCGTCCCTTGAGTTTGTGCGCCTGCCGTCGCGGCTGGTCGAGTCGCTGATCGCGGTCTCGGTCTTCGCGACCGCGCTCGACAACCTGGTGCCGTTCCTGCCGCGCCGTCGCTGGCTGGTGGCGTTCGTGTTCGGCCTGATGCACGGCTTCGGCTTCGCCTCCGTCCTGCTCGACCTGCAGCTGCCCCCGGGCAGCCTCGCCCTGTCGCTGCTCGGGTTCAACGTCGGTGTCGAGATCGGGCAGCTCGCGCTCGTTGCCCTGGTGGTGCCACTCGCGCACCTCGCACGGCGGCGCCTGGCGTACGAGCGCGTGGCGCTCGGCCTGGGTTCGGCCGCGATCGCCGTGGTGGCGTTCGGCTGGTTCGTCGAGCGCGCCTTCAGCGTTGCTTTCATGCCGGTCTAGGGCCCCCCTTCGTTCCATCACTCATCGAGGAGTAGAAAAATGCAGATTCGCACCTGGCTTCCGATCGCATCTTCCATGGCGTTTCTCGCGCTGCCGGTCCATGCCCAATGGTACGTTGGCGCAACGGCGGGCCAGGCGAAGCTTTCCCACGATAGCTCCCAGAGCGACCAGCTGCTGGATCTGGGCTTCGATGCCGCGACCACCAGCTTCGACGACAAGGACAGCGCCTACCGCATCCACGGCGGATACCGGTTCCACCGCAATTTCGCCGTCGAGCTGGGCTATGTGAACCTCGGCCGGTACAGCAGTCGTTCCCTCGTGCTTCCGACTGGATCCCTCGAGAACCGCTTCCGGGTCGAGGGGGTCGATGTAAGCGCAGTGGGCCTGCTACCCCTGAACAGCCAGTTCACGGTGTATGGGCGTGTCGGCTTGTTCGCATCGCGCACGCGTGCCTCGTACGCGGGAACGGGTTCGGTGGTGCTCATCAACGGGGCCAGCAGCCAGCGCGAGCGGACCCAGGACCTCACCTATGGGGTGGGCGCCATGTACAACTTTTCGCCACGCTTCTCGCTGGTCGCTGAAATCAGCGAGTACCGGGGGGTGGGCAGCGAGCTGACGGGCGGCGAGCTCGACATTCGTACCATTTCCGCAGGCCTCGTTTATCGGTTCTGACGGGCGGCGGCGCAGGCGTGGACGGTCGCGTCCCACGATAGGCTATCGAACATGAGGCCCCGCCCTTTGTGCGGCGGCGCGGGTCACGCCATGCCGCCGAAGCCTGCTGCCCGGCCGCCATGACCGTGACGATCCTCAGGCCTTGTAGCCCACCACCAGGTCGCCCACGCCGTCGACGTGGCCTTCGAGCTTGTCGCCGGCCTTGATCGGCCCCACGCCCGCCGGGGTACCCGAGAAGATCAGGTCGCCGGGCTGCAGGGTGATGAGGTTGGAGAGGTACGCGATCTGCTCGGGCACGCTCCAGATCTGCATCGCGAGGTCGCCCTTCTGCTTCACCTCGCCGTTCACCTTGAGCCAGATGTCGCCCTTGGCGGGGTGGCCGATGCTGGAAGCGGACTTGATCTCGCTCACCGGCGCGGACTCGTCGAAGCTCTTGCCCATCTCCCACGGGCGTCCCATCTTCTTCGCTTCCCCCTGGATGTCGCGGCGCGTCATGTCGAGGCCGACCCCGTAGCCCCAGACGTGCTCGAGCGCCTTGTCGACCGCGATGTTCTTCCCGCCCTTGGCAAGTGCCACCACCATCTCGATCTCATGGTGCACGTCCTTGGTGCCCACCGGGTATGCGATGGTCGAGCCGCTGTCGACCACGGAGTTGGGGGCCTTCATGAAGAAGAACGGCGGCTCGCGATCCGGGTCGTGGCCCATTTCGCGGGCATGCTCGGCATAGTTGCGGCCGACGCAGTAGATGCGGCCGACGGGAAAGCGTGAATCGCTCCCGGCGACGGCCAGTGACGGCCGCGGTCCGAGGTCGATCACATACGTGGCATTGCGCAAAGCGTCTTTACCCATGTCGTCCCCTGTAGATTTAATCCAGCTTGATTCCGACTGCCTTGGTGATCTTCACGTACTTGTCGACCTGGCCGCGGAGCATTTCCCGGAATTCCTCCGGGCTCTTGCTCGAGATCGGGTCGGCGCCGTTGTTGTCCATCTTCGTCTTGAACTCCGGCGTGGCGACGATGGCGACGATCTCCTTGTGCAGGCGGTCGACAACCGGCTTGGGCAGGTTGGCCGGGCCCATGATGCCGAGCCACAACGCCGCTTCGAAGCCGGGATAACCCTGCTCGGCGACCGTCGGGACGTCCGGAAGCGCGGGGGAGCGAACCGCGGTTCCGACCGCGAGCGGCCGCACCTTGCCGGCTTTCGCGTTCTGCAGCAGCGCCGGCATCGAGCCGAACACAGCCTGGACTTCGCCGGCGAGGATCGCGCGGTCGGACTCGGCGTTGCTCTTGTACGGCACGTGCTGGAGGTCGATCTTCGCCGCGTCCTTGAGCATCTCCATCGCCAGGTGAGTCGCGGTGCCGTTGCCGGCGGAGCCGTAGTTCATCTTGCCCGGCTGGCTCTTGGCGAGCGCCACGAATTCCGGAAGCTTCTGCGCCGGCGTCTTCGGATTCACCACCAGCAGGTAGGGAGTGATCGCGACCAGCGAGATGGGGGTGAAATCGTTCACCGGGTTGTAGGGGAGCTTCGAATAGGCGCCCGCGGCGATTGCGTGGGTGCTGGTGGTGCCCAGGGTGAGGGTGTAGCCGTCCGCCGGTGCCTTGGCGGTGACGTCGGCGCCGATGGTGCCGCCGGCACCCGCACGGTTTTCCACGATCACCGTCTGGCCGAGCTTCTCGCCCAGCTTCTGCGCCACGATGCGGGCCACGATGTCGGTGGAGCCCCCGGGGGCGAAGCCCACGATCAGCTTGATGGGCTTGTTGGGGTAGTCGGACTGGGCGGTCGCCGTCAGGGGCGCGAGCATCAGTCCGGCGCAAACGCCGATTACGGCAAAAGTCCGCATATTCATGGCCCCGGGGCTCCTCGTCTTATGGGTGGACAGCCTCTTATTCTAGGGCTTGGCATGCCGGGGGCGCGTACCGGCACGATGGAGCGCTTTGACTGGGCCGCCCGCCGCATGTGAGCTGCTCTACAGCGCTCGCCGCCAGGTCATTCCAGCCCCGCCGCATCGGGAGCGCGAAGTATACTGACGGGTAGAGCCTCAGGCACTACGTACTGACGCATCGTTCGAGAGAGAGTCTTCCATGTCCGTCCACGCGCTCGCCTCCTCGCGTGCCGTCGATCCCGTCGCGCAGGTGAAGATCGAGCTGGCCGCGGCCCACCGCCTCGCCGTCCTGCACGAGCTCGAGGAGGGTATCGACAACCATTTCACGGCGACAGTCCCCGGGCACGATGACCGGTATCTCATCCTGCCGTTCGGGCTGCACTGGTCGGAGGCGCGCGCGAGCGACATGATCGTCTTCGACGAATCCGGTCGGACGCTCGAGGGCGAAGGCGTGGTGGAGCTCTCGGCGCAGTGCATCCATGCGCCGATCCATCGCCTGAGCGGCAGGCGCGTGGTGCTGCACACCCACCAGCCGTGGGCGGTGGCGCTCAACATGCTCGCCGACAACCGCCTCCTCCCCGCCAACCAGACCGCGGCATTCTTCCACGGCACCATCGCCTACGACGACCACTACGCGGGCACCGCCGACACGCTGGAGGAGGGGGAGCGCCTCGCCCACCTCCTCGGCGACAGGCACATCGTCTTCATGAAGAACCACGGCATCCTGGTAACCGGCGACACCGTGGCACAGGCCTACCGACGCCTCTACAAGCTCGAGCGCGTGTGCCGCACGCAGATGCTCGCGCTCGCCGTGGGTAGGCCGCTCGAGATCCTCCCGGATGAGATTGTCGCGCGCGTACAGGCGCCGGGCCCAGACGACCGCCACTCGCGCTCCGAGCGCGAGCGCCTTTATCTCGAGGCGATGATGCGTGTGCTCGACCGCGAGAATCCCGGCTACCGCGACTAGAGAGCTTTTCCCGCCGCCGGGGCGGGGCTTCTCACTGATGCGGCCAGGTCACCAGACCTGCTGCCGCCAGGGAAGCGCCCGCATCTCTTTGTAGCGGCCCGCGCGCAGGCCTGCCGCGAAGAGCAATCCCATGAAGGCCGCGAGCAGGAATGAAATCGCCACCCCCGCGGTGCCGGTGAGGAACATCGCAATCTTTTCGAGGGTGAGCCCCACGACCGCAAGGGGCAGGAATACGAGCAGCCCCGCCAGCACGCCGGCGAGGAAGATGATCAGCGACTTGGGCTTGTCGTGGAGGGCAGGCATATTCGGGCTCCGGCATCGTGGGTTCGGCCGTGATCCTGTTTAGGCCGTCGGAGAACATCGGGAGTTCCTCTCGCGACCCCCGATCGGACTACCATGGCGACGACCTGATATTCATCGAGCGAGGGCGGCAACGTGGTGGACGAACGAGCTCGTAAGGAATTCCTGCCGCACGGCAATCTGCGCGCCGGCATCAATCTCGGCAACGCGGTGATCGCCCAGCGCGACGCCGCCGGCGGCGCGCTGCGCGGTGTCGGCCCGGCGTTGGCGCGCGAGCTGGCGCGGCGCCTTGGCGTGGAGGTCGAGTTCACCACCTACGAGACGGCGGGCAAGCTCGCCGACGCCGTGACGCAGGGCGCGTGGGACGTGGCGTTCCTCGCCATCGATCCCGAGCGCGCCCGGGAAATCGACTTCACCGGCGCCTACGTCCTCATCGAGGGCACGTACATGGTGCGGGCCGATTCGCCGCTGCGCACGGTCGACGAGGTGGACCGCGCCGGCACGCGCGTGGCGGTCGGCCTCAAGACCGCGTACGACCTCTATCTCACGCGTAGCCTGCAGCACGCCGAGCTCGTCCGCTCCGAGAGCTCGAAGGCCGCGATCGCCCAGTTCAAGGCCGAGAGCCTCGACGCCGTGGCGGGGGTGAGACAACCGCTGGTGGCCGTGGCCGCGGCCTCGCCAAAGCTGCGCGTGATGGACGACAGCTTCATGGTGATTTGCCAGGCGGCCGCCGTCCCCAAGGGCCGCGCGGCGAGCCGCGACTACCTCGCGGCGATGATCGAGGAGTGCAAGGTGGATGGGTTCGTCGCGCGCGCGCTCGCCGACAGTGGCGTGGAGGCGACGGTGGCACCCGCGGCCTGATCGGGGCGACGGTCGTCTCTAGCGGAAGGTTCGCTCGACTCGGAGTTCCTGGATCGGCAACGCGGTCGATCCGCTCGTCACCAACTCCGCCACAGCCCTTCCCACGATCGGGCCGAGCTGGAAGCCGTGCCCAGAAAAACCGAACGCGTGTACAACACCTGGCGCTCGGGGCGAAGGCCCGATAACCGGCATCCCATCCGCCATCTGCGCCTCGATGCCGCACCAGGAGCGAGCGATGCGAACTCCGCGCATCGCGGGAAAGATCGCAATGGCGGCCTCAGCGCTCCGCGCAAGATTCGCCGCATCCACGCGTGCCTCCTCGGTGCTGCGATTGACGATGCCGCGCTGTCCGCCGCCGACAAGCACGGTGCCTTCAGGCGTCTGCTTGAAGGAGAGCTTGCGCGCCACGGTTCCAATGACGGGGTCGAGAAAATGCGGCAACCGCTCGGTGACGATCATCATCGACGGGCGGATTCCAACCTCGACGACATCGCCGACCATCGCCGCAATCTCCCCCGCCCAGGCGCCAGCACAGTTCACCACCGATGGCGCAAGCCACGAGCCGCGCGCCCCCCGCACACGCCACCGCTCACCCTCGCGATCGATCCCAATCACGCCCTCGCCCTCGATTACTTCAGCGCCCGCACTCACCGCCGCGCGCTTGAACGCTGCCGTAGTCCGGTAGGGATCCGCCGCGCCGTTGTCCCGGGCGATGAGTCCGCCCGCGCAATGCGGCGCGATCGTGCGGCAGAGTCGCCGAAGCTCGTCACGCTCGATCAGCTCCTCGTGCTCGAAACCCATCGCGCGCGTCTCGGCGCGCCGGCGCTCCAGCTTCTCCATGTCGTCATCGCTCTCGGCGACGCGGATGAAGCCGTGTGCGTGGAAGCCGCAATCGTCGCCGACCAGATCGACGATCGAGCGCCACATCGCCATGCTGAGTAGCGACAGCGCGACCTCGGGCAGGTACCGCCCCAGCGTCCTTACTCCGCCCGCGTTGATCCCGGAAGAATGCCGCCCCGCATAGCGCCGTTCGAGCACGATCACCCGCCTCCCCATGCGAGCCAGATGCAGCGCCGCGGAAAGTCCGTGGATGCCGCCGCCGACGACGATCGCGTCGGCCTCGCGCGTCATCCGTCCACTTCGCTCTGCGCGAGCGAGGCGAGCTCGCCCAGCGTGATGGGCTTCAACGGCGGGCGCACGCGGATCGGTTCCACGTCGGCCGGCGATACGCCGCGCGCCTGGGCGATCGTCGCCATCAGCACGGTGCCGCAGGTGCGCCCCTGGCACGGCCCCATGCCGCAGCGCGTGAACGCCTTCACCTGGTTGGCGCCGAGGCTTCCGGTGCGCACCGCCGCGCGAATCGTGCCCGCGGTGACGGATTCGCAGCGGCATATCACGACGTCGTCCGAGGGGGCGAGGAGCGTGGGATGAGGAGGGAAGAGCGTGTCGAGGAAGCCGCGAAATGACTCCTGGCGCGAAAGCGCATCGTGCAACGGCCGCGCGCGACCCCTTGCCGCCGCTTCGTCGAGGCGGCCCAGCGCGCGTGCCGCGCCGAAAGCAGCGACGCGGCCCTGCAGAGCCGCCGCTTCCGCTCCAAGAATTCCAGCGCAATCGCCCGCGATGGCGATCCGCTCGATATTCGTTCTTCCGAATGCGTCACGCCGCGCGCGCAGGCAGCCCTGGCGCGCATCCCATTCGTGCGCAACGCCGCACGACATCGCCATGTGCACGTTCGGGATCACGCCTTCGTGCAGGAGAAGCCCGGCGGCGGCGGCGTCGCGCCAACTGCCTGCGACCCGATAGCGCACGTGAGCGATCCTGCCGTCGCCCATGGCCTCTACCGCCTCGACGCCGGTGATGACGGGAATACCCGCGCCGAATACCTGCTGCCGATAGGCGAGGCCGCGCTTCAACCACTCCCGCCCGGTCCACGCGCCCGCAAAATGCCGCAGCGCCGCCCATCGCGCGCCGGGCGGAGCGGTGTCGAGCACACCCGCGGGGCGAGCCCCCACCGCTGCGAGCTGCGCGGCAAAGAGCCACACCAACGGCCCGCTTCCCGCGATCCACACGTCCTCGCGAGGAACCAGTCCCGAAGCCTTGAGCAGCACCTGTGCCGCGCCAATGCTCATCACTCCGGGAAGCGTCCATCCCGGAATCGGCACGGGACGCTCCAGCGCGCCGATCGCGACGATCACCTGGCGCGCCGCGATCACGCTCGCGCGCTCGCCATCGGAGACGAATACGCGGCCATCGGGATCGATCTGCCACACCTTGTGGCCGGGACGATAATCGCACTTGCTCTCGCGGAATCGCGCGACCAGCGCCGCGCCCTCCTGGTACGAGGCGCCCAGCGCACGCTCGATCGACGGCGCGCGCGCACGCTCCACCGCGCGATAGATCTGTCCGCCCGGCGTGGCCTGCTCGTCCACAAGCACCGTCGCGATGCCGAGTGCCGCGGCTTCGGTAGCGGCCGCGAGTCCCGCGGGACCACCACCGACCACGAGCAGATCGCAGTCGTCATTCAAGGCACGACCCTCGCACCCTTCTGGCGCTCGATGCGCATGCCTTCGCGGACCTCGACGAGGCATCCCTGCCGCGAGCCGACGCCGTCGATCACGAGCAGGCACTCGAAGCACGTGCCGATCATGCAGTAGGGCGCGCGCGGCGATCCGTCCACGGGCGACAGGCGCGTATGGCCCAGGCCCGCGAGCAGTGCGGCGGCCGCGGCAGTGTCGCCCGCGCGCACCGTGACCGCTTCGCCTTCGACGTACACGGTCACCGCCGCGCCGGTCTCATCCAGTCTTCTGAACATCGAATCGCCTCGGATGGAATGCGTTGAGGATTTCGGGCAGCGCGGTCCCCAGGTACGCCTCGGGAACGACGCGCGCGTGCACCGACGCGAGCGTGACACCCGAGTGGCATAGCGCGACGTACGCACCCGGATGGCTCTCGGACTGGTGGTACACCGGAAACGTATCGGGAGTGAGGATGCGAAGCCCCGCCCACGCGCGCACGACCGGAATGCCCGCCAGCGCGGGCACGATTCGCACGGCGCGCGCGGCGAGCCCCGCCTCGCCCTCCATGGTCGTCGCAACGTCGAAGCCCACGTTCTCGCGCGTGGCGCCGAGCATGACGGTGCCGTCCTTCGTCTGTCGCAATCCACTCGCGGGCAGCGGCATGAACGGCTGCATGCGCTCGGTCACCAGGATCTGCCCGCGCTGCGGCTTGATCGGCGCGGGCAGGCCCACCATCGCGGCCATGCGCGGCGTCCCGTGGCCCGCCGCAAGGACAACCTTCCCGGCGCGGGTCGTCCCGTCGCGGCACGTGATCGCGAAACCCTTGCCGTCGCGCGCGACCGATTCGACCGACGACCCCGTCCGCAGCGTTCCACCGAGCGCTTGTAATCCAGCCTGCAAAGCATTGAGGAGATGGAGCGGATTCACCGCGCCCTCGTGCGGGCAGAAGGAAGCGCCCGTCACGTCGGGGCCGAGCTTCACTTCGGGCAGCAACGCGCCCAGCTCATCGATGCCGAGCATGCGCGTGTCATAGACGCCCGGCCCGGCCGCGGCGGCCATGCGCTCCACCATCGCGCCGCGCTCGCGAAGCTCCTCCTCGCCGAGGCAGATCTTGAGCCCGCCGGTGAGCTCGAGCTCCACGTCGATCCCCGTGCGCTCGAGCAGCTCGCGCGCGAGGTCGGGCCACAGCTCGGTCGCCTTGCGGCTCCATCTACCGTACGCGGGCATGCCATTGCCCTTCGTCTGCAGCCACACGAGGCCAAAGTTCACCCGCGAGGCGCGCAGGGCGCTATCGCCCTCGTCAAGCACCACGACGCGCGCGCCCTTCGAGGCGAATCCGTATCCGAGCGCCGAACCCACGACGCCACCGCCGACGATCGCGACATCGAAGGCCTGCGCGCTCATGGCGCGGTCTGCGCGGCGATCTCCGCGGCGCGCCAGCAGCGCACGAAGTGGGCCCGTGTGAGCTCTTCCAGCGGCGGGGCTTCCGCCCTGCACTTGTCGATGGCATACGGGCAGCGCGGATTGAATGTGCATCCGGACGGCGGCGCGATGGCGCTCGGCACTTCGCCCTCCAGGATCGCACGCCTGCGGGCGGTTCCGGGCTCGGGCTCAGGCGATGCGGCAAGCAGCGCCATCGTGTACGGATGCCGCGGATGGTCGTAGAGAATTTCGGAAGGTGCGAGCTCGACGATGCGCCCGAGATACATGACGGCCACGCGGTCGCTCACGTGCTCCACCACAGCGAGGTCGTGCGCGATGAAGATGTAGGTGAGGCCGAATTTCTCCTGCAGGTCCAGCAGCAGGTTGAGGATCTGTGCCTGGATGGAGACGTCTAGCGCGGACACGGGCTCGTCGCACACCACCAGCTTCGGGCGCAACGCGAGCGCGCGTGCGATGCCGATGCGTTGCCGCTGGCCGCCGGAAAACTCGTGCGGGAAGCGGCTGATCTGGTCGGGCCGCAGGCCCACGAGGGCGAGCAGCTCCAGCGCCCAGTCGAGGCGCTCTGCCTCGCTGCCTATCCCGTGGATCTCGTAAGGCTCCGTCAGCACGCGTCGCACCGTGCGCCGCGGATTGAGCGACGAATAGGGATCCTGGAACACCATCTGCATCTGGCGCCGCACGGGACGCATCTCCGAAGACCCGAGCGCCGCGATGTCGCGTCCCTCGAAGAGGATCTCGCCCTCGGTCGGCGCCTCGAGGCGAACGATGGTGCGCCCGAGCGTCGTCTTGCCGCAGCCCGATTCACCGACGAGGCCAAGCGTCTCGCCGGAGCGCACGGCGAGATCCACGCCATCGACCGCACGCACCTGCCCGACAGGACGCTGCAGCAGCCCGCCCAGTACGGGAAAGTGCGTGCGCAGGCCGCGCAGCTCGAGGAGAGGAAAGGCAGCGTTCACGGCGGC
>JBDSRZ010000238.1:0-13819 GCA_039929025.1 Usitatibacter sp.
CCATGATCATCAACCTGCTGGTCGACGTGATGTACAAGTACGTCGACCCGCGCGTCTCGTTCAAGTAAGGGGCCGCCATGAGCGCCGTACTCACCAACCCGCCGTCGGCCCCGCGCCAGGCATCCCCCGGCCTCTGGGCCCTCGCCTGGAAGCGCCTGCTCCACGACAGCGTCGGCATGATCTCGCTCGTCGTGGTCGCGTTCTTCATCCTGATGATGAGTGCCTCGTACTTCGGCCTGATCGCGAAGGACTGGAGCCGCGAGAGGGGCGTTTCCTACGCCAACCCGTCGTTCATGGCGGGCGCCGAGAACCTCGAGGCGAAGGCGATGGCCGAGAGGAAGGGCGGGGCTGCGGTGGCGCCGGTCGACCTCTCCGACATCGATCCGCTCGCGCCGCGCTACAAGGAGTGGGAGGAGCGCGCCGCCAAGATCGCGGTCACCGAAGTCAAGCGCGCCGAGTCGCTGCCCTTCGGCGGCGACAAATGGGGACGCGACGTGCTGCAGAAGGTGGTGAAGGGCTCGGAGGTCTCGATCTTCGTCGGCCTCACCGCCGCGATCTTCGCCACCATCATCGGCACCATGCTGGGCGCGGCCGCGGGCTACTGGGGCGGATGGGTCAACGACTTCCTCGAGTGGTTCTACAATATCTTCACCTCGATCCCCTACATCCTGCTGATCCTCGCGTTCGCCTCGGTGGCCACCTCCACCGGCAAGTTCGGCAAGGGCATCCTGCCGATCGTGCTGATCCTGTCGCTCACCGGCTGGACCGGCATCTACCGCCTGATCCGCGCCGAGTACATCAAGCACGGTAGCCGCGAGTACGTGAAGGCGGCGCAGGCGATCGGAGCGTCCAACTGGTCGCGCATGTTCGTGCACATCCTGCCGAACGTGAGCCACGTGGCGCTTGTGCAGCTCTCGCAGCACACGGTGCAGTTCATCAAGGCCGAGGTGATCCTCTCGTTCCTCGGCTTCGGCGTGCCGGTCGACATGGTCTCGTGGGGCACGATGCTCGCCGAGGCGCAGAACGAGCTCGTCATCGGCAAGTGGTGGCAGCTCTTCGCCGCCGGCGCCAGCATGGCGGTGCTGGTCACCGCCTTCTCCCTCTTCACCGATTCGCTGCGCGATGCGCTCGATCCGAAACTGAAATGACGTCGCGTCGTACACAGATGGCGACGTCATCCCCGAGCCGTCGGGGATCCAATTTCAATTGGCCCCGGCCTTCGCCGGGGCGACAAAGGCTTAAATGACCGCGTCCCCCCCGATCCTCCAGGTCCAGAACCTCGACATCCGCTTCCGCGTCGACCGCAAGTCCGAACCCTTCCGCGCGGTGAAGGGCATCTCGTTCGCGATCCCGGTGAACAGCACCGTGGCGCTGGTGGGCGAGTCGGGCAGCGGCAAGAGCGTGACCGCCATGGCGATCCTCGGGCTCCTGCCCGAGAACGCGATCGTCGGCGGCGAAAGCCGCATCCTTTACGGCGGCCGCGACCTCCTCAAGGCCTCCATGGGCCAGCTCCAGGACATCCGCGGCAAGGACATCTCGGTCATCTTCCAGGAGCCGATGACGTCCCTGAACCCGGTATTCACCGTGGGCGAGCAGATCGCCGAGGTGCTGCGCCTTCACATGGGCATGACCGGATCCCAGGCAAAGGCGCGCGTGGTCGAGCTCCTGAACGAGGTCGGCATCCCCAACCCGCAGCTGCGCGTGAATTCCTATCCCCACGAGATGTCGGGCGGCCAGCAGCAGCGCGTGATGATCGCGATGGCGATCGCCTGCGAGCCGAAGCTGCTGATCGCCGACGAGCCCACCACCGCGCTGGACGTGACCATCCAGAAGCAGATCCTGGACCTGATCGCCGGGCTGCAGGAGAAGCACCACATGTCGGTGCTCTTCATCACCCACGACCTGGGCGTGGTAGGCGAGATCGCCGACCACGTGGTGGTGATGCAGGAGGGCGAGATCCAGGAGCAGGGCGGCGTTCGCCAGATCTTCGAGGCGCCCCAGCATCCCTATACCAAGGCGTTGCTCGCTTGCCGGCCGCGCCTCGACCGGCGGCCCAAACGCCTGCCGGTGATCGACGACTTCCTCAAGGGCGACGGACGCCCGCACCTCGGGGAGCGCCATCGCGGCACCTCGCCGGGCGACGAGATCATCCTCGAGGTGAAGGCGCTGAACAAGACGTTCTTCCTCAAGGAAGGGCTCTTCGGCAAGCGCGCGGTGCCGGCGGTGAAGGACGTGAGCTTCAAACTGCCGAAGGGCAAGACCCTCGGACTCGTGGGGGAGTCGGGCTCGGGCAAGACGACGGTGGGCTTGACGCTCATGCGCCTGCACGACGCGACCAGCGGCGAGGTGCTGTTCGAGGGCAAGGACCTGCTGCGCCTGACCGAGCGCGAGATGATGGCCTACCGGCGCCGCATCCAGATCATCTTCCAGAACCCGTACGCGTCGTTGAACCCGCGCTTCACCGTCGGCCAGATCATCGTCGAGCCGATGAAGATCCACGGCATCGGCAGGGACGAGGCCGAGCGCGTCGAGATGGCCTTCCAGCTGTTGAAGCGCGTGGGCCTGTCGGAAGCGTCGTTCTACAAGTACCCGCATGAGTTCTCGGGCGGGCAGCGCCAGAGGATCGCGATCGCGCGCTGCCTCACGATGAAGCCGGACGTGCTGATCTGCGACGAGTCGGTCTCCGCCCTCGACGTGTCGGTGCAGGCGCAGGTGCTGAACCTGCTGCAGGACCTGCAGGACGAGTACGGCCTTTCCTACATCTTCATCTCCCATGACCTCGCAGTGGTGAAGTACATCTCCGATCGGGTGATGGTGATGAATGAGGGCGTCATCGTGGAGATGGCCGACTCCGACGAGATCTACCTGAACCCGAAGCAGGAGTACACCCGCAAGCTGCTCTCGTCGATCCCGAAGGGGCTCGAGAAGGCGGTGGAGCTCACATGAGGATCATCGCCCGGATCGTCCCTCTCGCCTGCGCGGCCGCCCTGGTCGCGACCGGTGCCACCGCCGCTGACCGCCCCCTGGTGAAGCTCCACGACGCCGCCTCGGTCACGAGCTCCTGCGATGCCGCGCTCGACAAGGCGCGCAAGAGCGTGGCCGCGATGCGGGCGAAGAAAGGCCCCGGCGCCATCTTCGCCGAGTGGAATCGCCTGCAGATCGAGATCGAGGACACGTTGAACCCCATATACCTTCTGGGCAACGTGTCGCCCGACAAGGCGGTCCGCGACGCATCCGAGCCGTGCCTGCAGAAATTCACCACCTTCTCCACCGAACTCTTCCAGGACGAGGCACTCTTCAGGCGCGTGCGCGCCGCGAAGAGCACGAACCCCCACCAGGCGAAGCTGCGCCGCGACCTGATCGAGGGGTTCGAGGACAGCGGTGTGGCGCTCCCGGCGGAAAAGCGCAAGCGGGCGAAGGAGATATTCGACCGCATCGAGGAGCTCCGACAGGCTTTCGACCGCAACATCCGCGACGATCCCACCACCGTTACCTTCACGTCGGCGGAGATGGAGGGCATGCCGGCGGCCTACCTCAAGGCGCACGAGGGCACGAAGGACAAGGACGGCAACTACGTCCTCACGCTCAAGTACCCCTCGTACGTGCCGTTCATGGCCAACGCGAGGAACGAGGACGCGCGCCGGCGCTACTACATGGCCAAGCTTTCCGAGGGGGGAGCCAAGAATCTGGAACTGCTCTACGAGATCTTCAAGGTGCGCCAGGAGCTGGCCGGCCTTTACGGGCTGCCCTCTTATGCGCACTACTCCCTGCGCCGCAAGATGGCCGGCACGCCGGAAACGGTGAACAAGTTCCTCGCCGACGTGAAGGACGCGGTCACCGAGCTGGAAAAGAAGGACATCGAGGAGCTGCGCGCCGAGAAGGCGAACGAGACCGGCAAGCCGCTCGCCGAGACCAGGGTCGGGCGCTGGGACACCTCGTACTACAGCGAGAAGATCCGCAAGACGCGCTACGCCATC
Organism: Usitatibacter sp.; assembly: GCA_039929025.1. Taxonomy (GTDB): domain Bacteria; phylum Pseudomonadota; class Gammaproteobacteria; order Burkholderiales; family Usitatibacteraceae; genus Usitatibacter. The sequence continues at coordinate 3,978 of JBDSRZ010000238.1, forward strand.
GACCAGGAGAAGCTACGCAAGTACTTCCCCACCGACAAGGCGATCGACTTCACGCTCGCGATCGCGCAGCGCCTCTACGGGGTCAAGTTCGCCGAGGCGAAGGTGCCGACCTGGGATCCGGACGTGCGCTACTTCGACGTGCTCGACGAGAAGACCGGCGCATTCATCTCGGGCTTCTACCTGGACCTCTACCCGCGCGACGGGAAGTACAGCCACGCTGCCGCCTTCCCGATCCGCGGCGTGAGCCTCCTGGCGAAGCGCACGCCGCTGTCGGCCCTGGTCACCAACTTCAACCGTGAGGGCCTGGACCATCGCGAGCTCGAGACCCTGCTGCACGAGTTCGGCCACGTGCTTCACGGCGTGCTCTCGCGCACCGACTACAACCCCCATGCCGGCACCAGCGTGAAGGTCGATTTCTCCGAGGCCCCGTCGCAGATGTTCGAGGAGTGGGCGCGGCGCGGGGAGGCGCTCGCGCTCTTCAAGCAGGTTTGCCCGGAGTGCCCGCACCTCTCCGCCGACGAGATCGCGCGCCTCGACGCCGCGCGCAAGTTCGGCCGCGGCCTGCAGTACGCGCGCCAGTGGCTTTACGCGACCTTCGACATGGCGCTCGCCACCGACCCGCAGCCGCCGCTTGCCATCTGGACCGCGCTCGAGAAGGCCTCACCGCTCGGGCATGTCGAAGGGACCATCTTCCCTGCCTCGTTCAGCCACATCACCGCGCAATACGGCGCCGGATACTACGGCTACATGTGGTCGGAAGTGCTTGCGCTCGACATGCTCTCGGCCTTCAAGGCGAACATGCTCGACCGCGCCGTGGGCATGCGCTACCGCAAGGCGATCCTGTCCCAAGGTGGGCAGGAGGAGGAGATGGGGATGGTGAGGAAGTTCCTCGGCCGCGAGCCCAACAGCGACGCGTTCTTCGCAGAGATCACCGGCAAGCGCTAGCCATGAGAAAAGCCCTCCTCGCAGTCCTAGTCGCCGCGCTCCCGGCCGCGGCCCAACCCGCCGGCCCGCTGCTGCCGATGCACGACGCCGCCTCGATCGCGCGCACCTGCGACGAGGCCCTGGCGCGCGCGCGCGACGCGGTCGCGACGATGGAGGCTGTTTCGGGAGGCGCCGGCTTCCTCGCCGAGTGGAACCGGCTGCAGATCGTGCTCGAGGATGCGCTGTTCCCGATCGGCAACCTCGGCAACCTGCATCCGGACAAGGCGGTGCGCGACGCCGCGGAGCCCTGCCTGCAGAAATCCACCGCGTTCAATACCGACCTATTCCAGAGCGAGAAGCTATACGCGCGCGTGCGCGCCATCGAGCCCGCGGACGCGTCCGAAGCGAAGCTGAAAAAGAGCCTCACCGAAGGGTTCGAGGACAGCGGCGTGGCGCTCGCGCCCGACAAGCGCGCCCGCGCGAAGGAGATCGTGCAGCGGCTGGAGCAGATCCGCCAGGCCTTCGAGCGCGCGATCCGCGAGGACCCCACGACGGTGCGCTACACCACCGCGCAGCTAGCGGGCGTGCCCGAGTCGTTCCTCAAGTCGCGCAAGCCCGAGGCCGACGGCACCTGGCTGCTCAAGCCCGACGATCCGACGTACGACGCGGTCAGCAGCAGCGCAACAGATGAGGAGACGCGCAAGCGCATGTTCATCGCTCGCGTGCGCCGCGGCGGCGAGTCCAACCTCGCGCTGCTGGACGAGGCCTATCGCCTGCGCCAGGAGCTGGCCTCGCTCTATGGCCTGCCCACGTACGCCCACTATGTCCAGCGCCGCCGCATGGTGGGCTCGCCCGACGTGGTCAACAAGTTCCTCGCCGAGGTCAAGGCCACGGTCGCCGAGGTCGAGAAGGCCGAGCTCAAGCTGCTGGCCGAGGCCAGGGCGCGCGAGATCGGCAAGCCCGCCGGCGCTGTCGTCCCGCGCTGGGACACCGCCTATTACCAGAACAAGGTGCGCCGAGAGCGTTTCGCCGTGGACCAGGAGAAGACGCGCAAGTATTTCCCCACGCCCAGGGCGATCGACTTCTCGATGCTGGTCGCCGAGACGCTCTACGGCATCAAGTTCCGCGAGGGCAAGGCGCCGGCGTGGCATCCCGACGTGCGCTACTTCGACATCCACGACGCCGCCAGCGGCAAGTTCATCGCCAACATCTACCTCGATCTCTACCCGCGCGATGGCAAGCGTGGCGGCGCCTGGGCGGCGGGCGTGCGCCGCACGAGCACGCTCGCAGGTCGCACGCCGACCTCGGTACTGGTGACCAACTTCAACCGCGATGGCCTGTCGCACCGTGAGATGGAGACGCTCATGCACGAGTTCGGCCACGTGCTGCACGGCGTGCTGTCGACCGCGCGCTACGCGTCCCAGGCGGGCACCTCGGTTAAGCGCGACTTCGTCGAGGCGCCCTCGCAGATGTTCGAAGAATGGGTGCGGCGCGAGGAATCGCTCGCGCTCTTCCGCAAGGTCTGCGCCGAATGCCCCGCGCTCACGAAGGAGGAGATCGCGCGGCTGAACGAGGCGCGCCGCTTCGGCCGGGGGATCGGCTACTCCTTCCAGCACCTCGCGGCGACCTTCGACATGTCGCTCGCCACGCGCCCCGAGCCGCCGCTCGCGCTATGGAAGAGGCTCGAGTCCGCGCAACCCCAGGGCACGACCGACTTCACTCTACGCCCGGCCTCGTTTCCCCACGTCGCCGGCTCCGGCTACGCGGCCGGTTACTACGGCTACATGTGGTCCGAAGTCCTGGGCCTGGACCTGCTATCGGCGTTCGAGAAGAACCTGCTCGATCCGAAGGTCGGCGCGCGCTATCGCAACATCATCCTCGCGCAGGGCAGCCAGGAGGAGGAGATGGACATGGTGCGCAAGTTCCTCGGCCGCGAGCCCAATAACAAGGCGTTCCTCGAGGAGATCTCGGGCAAGCGCCAGTAGAGCGGGATTGCATGCCGGCCCGGCTTACTGCACGCGTAGCTTGCGCCCCGGTTGGATGACGGCGGTGCGCGAGAGCTTGTTGAGCGACAGCAGCTTGTCGACCGCCATGTCGAAGCGCCGCGCGATGCCGTAGAGCGTGTCGCCGGCGCGCACCACGTAGCTGCGCACCGTGCCCGCCGCCGATGCCTCGGCGGCCGCTGCGGGCTTGCTCTGCGTTGCGGGCTTGGCGTGCGCCGCGGCCACTTCGGGCGCGGCGCTGCCGCCTGGACGCAGCGGAACCATCACCGGCCCTGCGGCTCGCAGCCGCCCCTTCTTGTCGAGCTTGGCGGTGTCGTTGGCGGCGCGCAGCCCCGCGGGCGTGAGGCCGTGGCGCTTGGCGATGGCGTCGAGCGATTCGCCGCGCTTGGCCGGGTAGGTGGTCCAGCTCACCAGCGGCTTGTCGTAGGCCTCGAGGTTCGCCTTGAAGACATCCACTTTCTCCACTGGAAACACCAGCTTGTTCGCCCCCGAAGCGGAGGAAACCGCCACCGGCTTGTTGTGCGCGGGATTGAGCGCGGCGAACTCCTTTTCGCCCATCTCCGCCAGCCGCGCGGCGAGCTTCATGTCGATGCGCCCCGGGGCCTCGACGGTGGCGAAGTAGGGCGAGTCGGGGATCGACCCGATATCGATGCCATAGGTCGCGGGTGCCAGCACGATGTTCTTCACCGCGATCAGCTTGGGCACGTAGTTGCGCGTCTCCGGCGGGAGATTGAGGCTTGCGAAATCCGTCGGCAGCCCGCGCTTCTGGTTGGCGGCGATGGCGCGCCCGACGCAGCCCTCGCCGCAGTTGTACGCGGCGAGCGCCAGCTCCCAGTCGCCGAACATGCCGTGCAGGCGCTGCAGGTAGTTCAGCGCCGCATCCGTTGCCGCGACCACGTCATTGCGGTTGTCGCGCCACCAATCCTGCGTGAGACCATAGCTCTTGCCCGTCGAGGGAATGAACTGCCAGATGCCGGAGGCCTTCGCGCGCGACATCGCCTTGGGCGTGAAGGCGCTCTCGATCACCGGCAGGAGTGCCACCTCCATCGGCATCTTGCGTTTCTCGACCTGTTCGACGATGTGGTGCAGGTAGAGGCTGCCGCGGTCGACAAAGCGCTTGATGTATTCGGGGCGGCTCGAGTACCACGCCTCGTGCTCCTCGACGAGCGGCGAGTCCAGCGGCTCCATCAGAAAGCCCACGCGGATGCGATGCCAGAGATCGGGATCGGGCATCGGGACGTCGTCGGGATCCTCGAAGGCCGCGGGCAGGCGCGGAATGGCCGCGGCCGCAACCGCCGTCGAGGAGGGTTCCGAGACCGCCTGCGCCAGCGCCGGTGCTGCCGCCCAAGCCCAGGCGGCGGCCAGCAGGGTGCTCAGGATCGATCGCAGATGCGTCAACTTAGTCCTTGTTTCGTCTGGGATTTTTGATCCTACTCGCCTGCCCGGCGCGGCGTCAAGGCGCCGATCAGAGGCGGTGAGCTACCCCGCCATCGAGGCGAATTCCGGCTCGGTCATGCGCACCAGGACCCATTCCTTGAGGAGGCTCGCCCCGAGGGATTCGTAGAACTGGATGGAGGGCTCGTTCCAATCGAGGACGCGCCATTCGAGGCGCCCGCAGCCGCGCTCCTTTGCCAGCGCCGCGAGGCGCCCGAGCAGCGCCTTGCCGATGCCTGTACCGCGATGCGCCGGCTCCACGAACAGATCCTCGAGGTAGATGCCGGGCTTGCACAGGAAAGTCGAAAAGCTGGTGAAGAAGAGCGCGAACCCTACCGCGTGGCCGCCGCGCTCGGCGATCAGCGTCTCGGCCGCCGGGCGTGCGCCGAAAAGGCATTGGCGCAGCTTCTCTTCTGTGCCCACGGCCATGTGCTCGAGCTTCTCGTAGACCGCGAGCTCGCCGACGAGTCGCAGGATCTCGCCGCAATCGTCGGGGGTGGCGGCGCGGATGGTGTAGTCGGTCATCTTCTTCTCAGAAATTGTTCTTCCAGTTGCGGATCTCGGCGAACACCTCGAGCGGGCCGGCGAGGCGGCCCCCGGAGTGGCGCTCGGCGCTTGCCACCACCTCCGGCTCGTTGCAGCGCAGGAACGGATTGGTCGCGAGCTCCTCGCCGATGGTCGAGGGCAGCGTAGGTTCGCCGCGCGCGCGCTTGGCGCTTTCGCGTGCCTTGCGCTGCGCAAGCTGCCGGTTCCCGGGCTCGACCGCCTCGGCGAACGCGATGTTCGCGAGGGTGTACTCGTGCCCGCAGTAAACGCGGGTCTGCGGAGCGAGCGCGGCCAGTTTGCCGAGCGACCCCATCATCTGCGCGGGCGTGCCCTCGAAGAGGCGGCCACAGCCACATGCGAACAGGGTGTCGCCGCAGAAGAGCATCCCGCCGCCCGCCAGCGCGATGTGCCCGGCGGTGTGGCCCGGGATGTCGAGCGCCTGCATCGATATGCCCAGGCCGGGCAGGCTGATGCGATCGCCCTCGGCGAGGCGCGTGTCGAGGTGCTGGGACACCTCGCTCTTCGGACCGAACGTGGGGCATTTCCAGTTCTGCACGAGCTCCTCCAGGCCGCCCACGTGATCGGCGTGGTGGTGCGTGCCGATCACGGCCGCGAGCCTGAGAGAATGCTCCTCGAGGAAGCGCTGCACCGGGCGCGCGTCGCCCGGGTCGACGGCCACGGCCTCCCGCCCGTTCTCCAGGACCCAGATGTAGTTGTCCTTGAACGCTGAAACGGCGTGTATCTGCATTGCTTCGAGTCTATTAGAATTGGACCGACATGCCCACGAACACGCTACAGGACTGGTTCCGGACCCCGCTGGGGCAATACCTGCTGGAGAAGGAACGCGCCTTCCTGGACGATGTGACCCCGGACATCTTCGGCTTCCACGCGATCCAGGTGGGCCTTCCGGGGTTCGACCTGCTGCGCGAAAGCCGCATCACCCATCGTGTCCGTGTGGCGGCGGCCGACGAGCCGGACCTGTATGCCAGGGGCAACGAGCTGCCGTTCGCCACCCAGTCCATCGACCTGGTGCTGCTGCCGCACGTGCTCGAATTCTCCGACGAGCCGCACGCCATCCTGCGCGAGGTGGACCGCGTGATGATGCCGGAGGGGCGCCTGGTGATCGTCGGCTTCAATCCGTGGAGCCTCTGGGGCCTGAAGAGCGCCCTCGGCTTCTCCCGCAACCAGTATCCGTGGGACGGGCGCTTCGTGTCGCTGCCGCGCGTGAAGGACTGGCTGGCACTCCTCGGCTTCGACGTGAACGCCGGACGCCTGATCGCCTACGCACCGCCCTTCGACAGCGAGAAGCTTCGCCGCCGCTTCGGATTCATGGAACCGGCGGGCGATCGGTGGTGGGCGGTGGGCGGCGCGGTCTACATGCTCCAGGCCGTGAAGCGGGTGCGCGGCATGCGCCTCATCACGCCGGCGTGGCAGGAGAAGGACGCGCGCGAGAAGGTGCTGGTCGCCGCCGCCAAGCGACAGGCGAACGACCCGGCGAAGGCCCCCGCCCACCTGAGGATCGTCAAGTAAAGACGATCAACATCTATACGGACGGCGCGTGCAAGGGCAATCCCGGCCCCGGTGGCTGGGGCGCGATCCTGGAGTGCGACGGCACCGAACGGGAGCTTTTCGGCGGCGAGCGCGGCACGACCAACAACCGCATGGAGATGATGGCGGTGATCGAGGCGTTGACCGCGCTCAAGCGCCCGAGCTCGGTAGTCCTGCACACCGACTCGACCTATGTGATGAAGGGCATCACCGAGTGGATCGGCGGGTGGAAGTCGCGCGGCTGGCGCACCGCTGCCAGGGAGCCGGTGAAGAACGTGGACCTGTGGAAGCGCCTGGACGAGCTGGTGCTCGCGCACGACATCCGCTGGGTATGGGTCAAGGGCCACGCGGGCCACGCGGGCAACGAGCGCGCCGACGCGCTCGCCAACAAGGGCGTAGAAACGATCATATGAAATTTGCGAAACCGTGTCCCACGTTTGCTCCCTCTCCCGTGGGAGAGGGTCGGTGAGACGAATCGTTCTCGACACCGAGACCACGGGCCTCGAGCCCGGCGACGGCCACCGCATCATCGAGGTGGCGTGCCTCGAGCTCTCGGGGCGGCGTGCGACCGGGCGCCACTTCCACCGCTTCGTGAACCCGGAGCGCAACATCGACCTCGGCGCCACCCAGGTGCACGGCCTCACCGCCGAGGACCTCGCGGACAAGCCGCGTTTCGCCGACATCGCCGACGAGTTCCTCGAGTTCGTCGAGGGATGCGAGCTCCTGATCCACAACGCGCCCTTCGACGTGGCCTTCCTCAACGCGGAGCTCGCGCGCATCGGCCGCCCGAAGGTGGAGGCGGTCTGCACCGTCTCCGACACGCTCGCCATGGCGCGCGACATCCATCCCGGCAAGAAGAATTCCCTCGACGCGCTCTGCGAGCGCTATGCGGTCGACCACTCGCGCCGCACGTTGCACGGAGCGCTCCTGGATGCGCAGCTGCTGGCCGATGTCTGGCTCGCCATGACCCGCGGGCAGGAGACCCTCGACATCATGCTCGGCGGGGCGCCCGCGATGGCGCTCCCGGCGCACATCGCGCCGGCCCGGGTCCTGCTGCGCGTGGTGCGTGCCACCGACGCGGAGCGGGCCGAGCACGCGGCGATGTGCGCGCGCATCGATCGCGAAAGCAGGGGCCAGTGTCTCTGGCTGCGCCTTGCAGCAGCGGGCTGAAAGGCAGGCGCCTTCGGCGCCTCGCGAGCCGCGCAAGCTCCTCGCCGCGCGCCTCATAGGGCTGGGCGCGATCCCGATCGCGGTCTTCTGCGCGGTGTACCTGCTGGTCTCGCGCGTGATCTCGCTCGATACGGCACAGGGCCAGGCGTGGACGCTGTCGATCGCGCTGGCCGGTAGCGTTGCGAGCCTCTTCCTGCTGGCTTCCCTCGCCTCGCGGGCCGTAGTGGGCGAGGTCGACGCGGTCCGCCACGCCCTGCAGCACGTCGTGCGCGGGGGCGAACGCCCCAACCTCCCGGAGCTCACGCCGCCGCTGGAGGATTTGAAGCTCGAGGTGCTCGGGCTCGCACAGGAGTTCCAGGCCCGGCACGGGCGCCTGCAGGAACGGCTCGACACCGCGCGCCAGCAGATCTTCTTCCTCACCAACCACGACGCGCTCACGGGGCTGCCGAACCGCAAGGCGCTCGAGGAGCGCCTGGAGAGCGCGCTGGGCACCGCGAGGACCCAGAGTGCCACGCACGCGCTGCTCTACATCGACATCGACTTCTTCCACCGGATCAACGACTCGTTCGGGCACCTGGCGGGCGACGAGCTCCTGCGGCGCGTGACACCGATCATCAAGGCAGGGCTGCGCGAGGGCGAGATGCTGGCGCGCATCGGCGGCGACGAGTTCGCGGTGCTGCTCGAGAATTGCGGCGCCGACTTCGCCCTTGCCGGCGCAACCCAGCTCCGCGATGCGGTGCAGGCATGGCAGTTCGAGTGGGGCGAGAAGGCCTTCCAGGTGGGCGTGAGCGTGGGGGTGGTCGCGATCACCCGCCTCACCCCGAGCCTCTCGGCGGTCTTCAGCGAGGCCGATACCGCGTGCTTCACCGCCAAGGAGCAGGGGCGCAACCGCGTGTTCGCTTTCCACGACGCCAACACCTCCCAATACATGCGCCAGACCAGTCGTGGGTGGCTGAAGCGCATCAACGACGCGCTCGCCGAGGGCGCCTTCACCCTGCTCTACCAGCCGATCGTGTCGATCGCCGACCCCAAGGCGCCGGGCATCTCGCGGGTGGAGGCGCTGCTGCGCATGAGCGAGACTGGAGGGGAGCTCATCCTGCCGATGACCTTCATCCCGGTGGCCGAGCGCTACGACCTCATGCGGACCATCGACCGCTGGGTGGTCGAGCACGCCTTCGCCGACTTCCGCCGGCTCGCACGCAAGCGCGACGATCCCGCGCCGGCCGAGTTCTCGATCAACCTGTCGGGGCACACGCTCTCCAGCCCGGAATTCGCGCGGTTCGTGCAGGACAAGCTCACGCAGTACAACGTGCCGCCGCAATCGCTCTTCCTCGAGATCACCGAGACCGCGGCGATCGCCAATGTGGAGCGCGCGCGCGCGCTCATCGAGACGCTGCGCGGCATGGGCGTGCGCTTCCTGCTGGATGACTTCGGCAGCGGGCTGTCGTCCTTCAATTATCTCAAGCACTTCCCGGTGGACGGCATCAAGATCGACGGCCTGTTCGTGAAGGGCGTGGCGAAGAACTACCTCGACTACGCGCTGGTGGAGTCGATCCACAAGATCGGCATGAGCCTCGGGCTGCAGACCATCGCGGAATACGTCGAAAGCGAAGAGATTGCGAGGAAGCTGGTGCAGATCGGCGTCACTACCGGCCAGGGCTTCTACCTCTCGCCGCCGCGCACCTGGGAGGCGCTTTTCGACGCGGAATGAGGCGCCAGAACCTCCCGTGGGCTGGATTCCGTCGGCGACCGCCCGTTTTGTTTTATAATTTCGCGGCTTGAAGCGCACCATTACAAGAAAAGCCCCCTCCATGCGTCCTCCCCGTTTTCTCCTCGCCACCGTGCTGGTCGCGGCCGGCTTCGCCGCTTCGGCCCAGGCGCCCGCTCCCGCCGCTCCCAAATCCGGCGACGCGAATTCCGGCAAGAACAAGGTTTTCCAGTGCCAGGGATGCCACGGGGTTGCCGACTGGAAGACCGTCTTTCCCGAGACCTACCGCGTCCCCAAGCTGGGCGGCCAGAAGCCGGCATACATCGTCGCTGCGCTGCGCGCCTACAAGAGCGGCGAGCGCGATTTCGCGACGATGCGCGGCATGGTCACGGACATGACCGACCAGGACATGGCCGACATCGCCGCCTACTACGGCGGGGGCGGTGGCCAGGGCCCGGCCGAAAAGAAGTGATGACCTCCATGAAACCGATCCGCATCCTCTGCGCCGC
>JBDSRZ010000239.1:0-12995 GCA_039929025.1 Usitatibacter sp.
GCTGGACGTCACCGCGCTCGAGGCGATGCTCGGTGGCCGCGACGACCGCGATGCCGTGCGCTTCCTGCAGTGGATGCGCCGCGAGGTGGTGAAGCCGTGGGCGAAAAAGCGCGAGCGATCCCGCTAGCGGTGCGGCGGGCGGACGTCGCCGAAGCGGGTGATGAAGGTACCCGTCTTGCGGTCGGCAAGGAAGTGCTCGAGGGTTCGCTTCACCATCGCGAAGGCGAGCTGCTCCCAGGGTATCTGCTCCGCGGTCAGCAGCTTCACCTCGAGGCTCTCGACGCCCGGCGACACTTCGGAATCCACGAGGCGCGCGCGGAACATCATGTACACCTGGCTGATGTGGGGAATGGAGTAGACGGTGTAGAGATCGTCGATCTCCACCCTGGCGTTGGCCTCCTCCAGCGCTTCGCGTGCCGCGCCCTCCGAGGCCGACTCGTTGTTCTCCATGTAGCCCGCGGGAAGGGTCCACAGGCCGTAGCGCGGCTCGATGGCGCGCCGGCACATGAGGATCCTGTCACCCAGGGTCGGTAGGCATCCGACTACTATCTTGGGGTTCTGGTAGTGGATGAGGCTGCAGGCGTCACAAACGGCGCGCTCGAGCGAGTCGCCTTCGGGAATGCGCTGGGCGACCTTCGCACCGCAGGAATTGCAGAATTTGATCAAGGACTTGCGGGTGTCATCCGAAACAACCGGAATGCGTTGATACGTGGTTGGACATGCTAACATAACTCCCTGAAAACGCAGAAGAATCCCCTACACCGCGGTCGGGCGTCGCATCCTCTGCCGCCAGCACCAGAAAGCTCGAACATGATTCGCAGACTGCTCGCCTGGGCATCCGTTTTCCTCGCCGTTCCCCTGGCCGCCCAAGCCGCGAGCCAGATGCCCTCGCGCGAGGCTCCGATGCGCGAAGCGGCCATCGTCACCTTCCGCGCACCCTCGCTCGCCCTCACGCAGTCCGTGAGGCTGGATGCACCCCTGGAAAAATCGGTCGCCGCATCCGCGCAGCCGGTCAACGGCCCGCTGCGTGTCGCGGATGTCCGCGGCTTGCCCAAGGCGGCGCCCGTCGAGCAATGGGTGGCGATTCCCGGCGGCTTCGTCGCGCGCTTTGATGCCTCGTCGGCACTGGCGGAGGGCTTGCGCGTGCGCCTGGATCTCGCGGCGCTTGCCGATGCGGTGGACGTAAGGGTGCAAGGTGCTGATGGCGTCATCGTTTCAATGGAGGTGCAACCCGGCAGCACCAGCGCGTGGACGCCGTGGACCGAGGGAAGCGTCCAGGTCGTCGAGGTGTTCAGCCGCGCACCGCAGAAGATTGCCGTGGGCGCGATCCTGCATTTCACCGAGTCGCCCCTCGCCAAGGTGGCAGGCAGCTGCACGCTGCCCACCCTGTGCACCACCAACGACGCGGCGCTCGATGCCGCGATCGTGCAGCGCAAGAAGTCGATGATGCGCATCAGCTTCGTGGAGAACGGCGGCGGTTTCCTCTGCACCGCGACTCTCATCAATACCGAGCGCTTCCCGGCGGGCTTCGTGCTCACCGCCAACCACTGCATCAACAACGCCGATTCCGCCGCGAGCGTTACGTCGCTGTGGTTCTACGAGCTTTCCGGTTGCGACGCCGCTTCCCCGGAGGCGCCCGGCAAGGTGCAGGTGGCCGGTGGAATGCAGCTCGTCCTCACCAACGCGAACGTGGACTCGACGCTCCTCCTCATGCCCGGGACGCCGCCCGTGGGCGCCACCTATGCCGGTTGGAACGCGGCGCGGCTGTCGAACGGCACCTCGATCGTAAGCCTGAGCCACCCGACCGGGGATTCCGCCCGGCTTGCGCTGGGATCCACGTCGCAGGAGCTGCGGATCGTCGGTCATCCGATCGACATGTACGGCGTGCGCTTCACCCGCGGCATCATCCAGGGCGGCTCCAGCGGATCGGGTCTCTTCACGCTCACCAACGGCAGCCTGCAGCTCCGCGGCGTGCTTTCGGGCACCACCATCCGCCACGCGGGCGGCATGAGCTGCACCAATCTCGACGAGGAAGCGCTTTACGGCCGCTTCGACATGTTCCACCCCGAGATCGACCAGTACATCCGCAACGCCCCCCAGGCGCCGGACGACGCGCCCAACCGCCCACAGGATCTCTTCAACACGCCCGTCGATGCGGCCGGTGCGGATCTGGCGCTCAACCTGCGCACGGCACCTGTCGCCTTCGACGGCAAGCGCATCGACTATGCCGGCGATCTCGACACCTATCGTTTCATCCTCACGGCATCGGCGGTCGTGAGCACTTGGACCGAGGGCCCCAACATCGATACCGTCGGCGCGATCCTCGATAGCCGCGGCGTGCACCTCGAATCCGACGACGACGCGCAGGCGGCCGACAACCACTTCGGCATCACAAGGCGCCTGGATCCCGGGACCTACTACGTGCAGGTGGGCCACTTCGAGCCCGCGGGCACCGGCACGTACAACCTGCGCATCCGCGCGGACAACGTGGAGGCGACCAACCACACTGCGCTCTGGTGGAACGCCGCGGAGCCCGGTTGGGGCCTCAACGTGAACCACCAGGGCAACAAGGTGTTCGCCACGCTCTTCACATACGACGCCACCGGGCCCATGTGGCTGGTGATGTCCGACAGCACGCTCGCAGCCGATGGCGCCTACCAGGGCACGCTCTTGCGCACCACCGGCCCGGCATTCAACACCGTGCCGTTCAGCGGCGTGGTCGCCACGGCGGTCGGCACCATGCGCATCGCGTTCTCCGGCACCAACAGCGCGAGCCTCACGTATACGTTCAACGGAACCCAGGTCATCAAGAGCCTCACCCGCCAGGAGTTCGCCACCTTGGCCGAGTGCAGCTGGTCGGCGTTCGACCGCACCTACGCGCGTAACTTCCAGGACCTCTGGTACAACGCGGCCGAGCCCGGGTGGGGAGTGAACCTCACGCATCAGGGCAACAAGCTCTTCGCGACGCTCTTTACCTACGAGGCGGGTGGACGCGGCACCTGGCTCGTGATGTCGGACGGCACACTCGGGACCAACGGCAACTTCTCGGGGCCGCTTTACCGCACCTCGGGGCCGCTATTCAGCGCGAGCCCGTGGGTAGCGGCGACGGCCACGCAGGTCGGCACCATGAGCTTCGCGCCCTCCAACGGGAATGCGGCGACGCTCAGCTATACCTTCAACGGTGTCACTGTGAGCAAGCAGGTCACGCGGCAGGCGTTTGCGAATGTGAAACCGCTGTGCGAGTAACGCGGTGGTGACCGAAGCGGTCATCGAGTCGATCGACCACGAAGGGGTAGGCGTCGCGCACGTCGACGGCAAGGTAACTTTCATCGACGGCGGCGTGACCGGCGAGCGGGTCGCCTTCGCGCGCCGGCGCAGCCGGGGTAACTTCGACCTCGGCACCGTGACCGCGGTGCTGCGCGAGAGCTCCCAGCGCGTGACTCCGCGCTGCCGCTTCTACGGCACCTGCGGCGGCTGTGCGATGCAGCACGTCGATGCCTTCGCGCAGGTGGCCGCCAAGCAGCGGGTGCTGGAAGACAACCTGGAGCGGCTCGGCAAGGTGCGGCCGGAGCAGATGCTGCCGCCGGTGATCGGGCCAGCCTGGGGCTACCGCAGCCGCGCGCGTCTCTCGGTGCATTACGTGGCGAAGAAAGGCGGTGTGCTGGTGGGCTTCCACGAGCGCAAGTCGAGCTTCGTCGCCGACACCGACTCGTGCGAAGTGCTGCCTGCGCACGTGGCCGGGCTGATTCCGGAGTTGCGCGAGATGTTCACCGCGATGAAGCTGCGCGACCGACTGCCGCAGCTGGAGCTCGCGGTGGGCGAGGACGTGACGGTTTTCGTGCTCCGCAACCTGGAGCCCCTGCCCGAGGAGGACGCGGCACGGCTGCGAGCCTTCGCCGACAAGCACGGCATCCAGTGGTGGCTGCAGCCGAAAGGACCCGAAACGGCGCATCCCTTCCACCCGATGCAGGCGCCGGCGCTCGATTACCGCCTGCCGGAATTCGGCCTGCGCCTCGCGTTCCGGCCGACCGAGTTCACCCAGGTGAACATGGGCGTGAACCGGGTGCTGGTGAAGCGGGCCGTCGACCTCCTCGATCCGCGACCGGGCGAGCGCGTGGGCGACCTCTTCTGCGGCCTGGGAAACTTCTCGCTCGCGCTGGCGACCCGCGGTGCGAATGTGATCGGGATGGAGGGCTCGCCGGGGCTGGTGGCACGTGCCGCGGAAAACGCGAAGGCGAACGGTTTCGAAGGCGAGGCGTCTTTCCTTGTGCACGATCTCTACAAGGATCCCGCCGGCGCGCTGGAAAGGCTTGGCCCCGTCGACAAGCTCCTCATCGACCCGCCCCGTGATGGCGCGCTGGACATCTGCAAGGCGCTGCCCGATTCGGGCTCGCCGCATCGCATCGTCTATGTCTCTTGCAGCCCCTCGACCCTCGCGCGTGATGCGGGGCTCCTCGTCGGCGTGAAGGGCTATCGGCTCCTCGCTGCTGGCGTGATCAACATGTTCCCGCACACCGGGCACGTCGAGTCGATCGCGCTCTTCCAGCGCTGAGCGTTTCGCGGCGGGGCTACCCCGATTAGTGGGTGACGCTGGGCGGCTGGCTGGGCAAGTTACGCTTGAGCGTCCCGTTCGCCTCCAGCTCCTTGGCGAGGTCGGTGAGCCTTTCCAGCAGCGCGAGGCCCGCCGCGCCCGAGAGCACCAGCCGGCAGCTCGGATACTGCGTCATCGCGAGCTGCCCGCCCGGCTGCACCTGGTTGTCCAGCCGAATCACGTCCACCTCGATCCGCCACGTGTTGCCGTCGAACCACACTGCGCGGACAGCGTCGCCGAACGTCTCGGAGACCACGGGAAGGTCGAAGAGCTTTGCCTGGATGTTGTGCTGCGTCGTCATGGGTCACTCCGGTCCGGAAAGAAAAAGGGCGCCGCAAGCGGCGCCCTCGAAGGCAACAAAGAACGCTTAGTCGCTCGAGCCGCCGGTGATGCCGAGGATTGCGAGCAGGTTGGCGAACACGTTGTAGACATCCAGGTAGATCGCGAGCGTGGCGGTGACGTAGTTGGTCTCGCCCCCGGTCACGATGCGGTTGATGTCGTACAACATGAGGGCCGAGAAGATGCCGATGGCGATCAGCGAGATCGCGATCATCAGCCCCGGGATCTGCAGGAAGATGTTCGCGAACGCGGCCACCAGCAGCATGACCACGCCGACGAACAGGAACTTGCCCATCGGCGCCAGGTCACGCTTGATCGTGGTCGCGAGCGTCGCCATGGTGGCGAAGACCGCCGCGGTGCCGCCGAAGGCCAGCGTGATCAGGCTAACGCCATTGGACATGTTGAGCACGAAGCCAAGCAGGCGCGACAGCATCAGGCCCATGAAGAACGTGAAGCCGAGCAGGATCGCTACACCCCAGGCGCTGTTCTTGGTCTTTTCGATCGCGTAGAACGACCCGAAAGCGATCCCGAGGAACAGGACGAAGCTGATCACGGGGCTGCCGGCGAACAGCGAGAAGCCGGAAGCCACGCCCACCCACGCGCCGATGACCGTGGGCACCAGGGAGATCGCGAGCAGGAGATAGGTGTTGCGCAGTACCCGGTTCTGGGCCGGTGCAAGCGTCTGGGACGCCGGCCGCGCCATCATCGGGGTTTCGGGTTGCATTCGATGGACTCCTTCGGAGTATGTGCTGGTCGAAATCGACCGCTAGTTAGAGTATGGGACCTTCGAGCGGGTTTCAAGTGGCTGAACACAATATTACGCTGGCGACCCATGGCTATGTGCTTGATTTGCCGTAATATTGAATTTGGCAATGGTTACGGGCGCACCAAAACCGGCAGTTAAAAGTGGATCTCAGGGGAGGGTTGGCCGAGCGGCTTAAGGCACCGGTCTTGAAAACCGGCAGAGGTGAAAGCCTCTCGTGAGTTCGAATCTCACACCCTCCGCCATTTTAGGCCTAATGGTTGATGACATTAGAGCCCGGCCCCCGCAACTATGAGAGTGCGGAAAAACCTCACGGAGCCCGCGGCGCCATCCCTCCAAGGCGCGCGGCGGGCGTTTGTGGTCTCTGGCCGCGGTCACCAACACCTTCCGGCGACTGCGGCCTTATCTCTCTCGGGTTCCTACAATCCCCAGCGGGAAATGCTTGCTTGAGGGTGACGCTAGCGGAGTGAACTTGGAGGACTATCACTGATGAAGAGCATGCGCGCTCCGAAGAGAAAACCTACGCACCCGGGCGAGCTGTTGCGGCTGGATGTTCTGCCGGCGCTTAACATGACGCAGACTGATCTCGCCAAGCGCTTGGGCGTGAGCCGGCTGAGTGTCTCCGAGTTGCTCCTCGAGAAGCGCGCCCTCTCCGCGGATATGGCCGTCCGGATTGCGCGCCTGACGAACACTACGCCGGAGAGCTGGCTGCGGATGCAGGAAGCGCTAGACCTCTGGAAGCTTGAGAGACACCCGAAGCGTTACAGACATATCGAGCCGGTGGCCGCCTAGGTTCCGTGGGGTGCGGGAGGGGGTTTCAGGCACCAAGGCGGACACACAGAGACCGTCACGAAGAAGCGGTCAGGCGCCAACTCGGTTATGTCCGCCCAGATCTGGACGCGCGATAATCGGGCTCCCCCCTGCTATCAAACTCATGGCCAAACTCTATTTCCGCTACGCCGCGATGAATGCGGGCAAGTCGACGAACCTCCTGCAGGTCGCGCACAACTACGAGGAGCGCGGGCGCGAGACCGTGATCTACACCGCGGCGCTCGACGATCGCGCCGGCCGTGGCATCGTGGCCTCCCGGCTGGGTGTGGAGCGCTCGTCACGCACCTTTTCAGCCGACACGTCGTTCGCCGATGCCTTCGCTGCGCGTCCGGGATGCATCCTGGTGGATGAGGCGCATTTCCTCAACCCCGACCAGGTGCGCCAGCTTCACCGCCTCGCCCACGAGCACCACGTTCCCGTCATCTGCTATGGGCTGCGCACGGACTTCCGCGGCGTGGGCTTTCCGGGCGCGCTCGAGCTGCTTGCGATTGCCGATGCGCTCGAGGAGATGAAGACCGTGTGCCGCTGCGGCAAGAAGGCGTCCATGGTGATCCGGCACAACGCCCAGGGCGAGCGCATGTTCGAGGGAGAGCAGGTGCAGGTGGGGGGCAACGAGACTTACGAGTCTGTCTGCCCGTCGCGTTTTTACAGCGGGAGCTGCTGATCACCGACCATGCCGCTGCCGCCAACACCGCGCGGGAAGATCAGCGACAACCTTCCCTTCGATCCGAAGAGGGAGCTCGACGCCGTCCTCGGTACCTACAAGGACCGCCGCGGAAACCTCTGGCAGCGGTTCGGGGGCAGCATGGGCAGGGCGCTCGTGGTCGCGACCCTCGCTATCGCCGCGGCCGCAGCGGTCGTCTACACCCTCCACTTCCACGTGAAACAGGCCCAGAAGGCACCGGCGCCGAAGAAGCCCGTGCCTGTGAATATCCTTCCCGCGAAGTAGTATTCAGGCGGGAGGCCCATCGACCTTCGGGAGAAAAGCATGGACCACGAACAGCGGCTGGCGCTCGCCATCCACCTCGCGACACCGCACATCGATTTCAAGGCCGCAGGCAACATGACGCAGGGCACCAACATCGCCGCGTCGCGCATCCTGCAGGCCTACGAGGCCATCCAGAAGGCAGAGCAGCTGCTTGCGGCGCGGGCTGCCGCCACTCCCGCGTGAAATTTGGCCCCGGCCTACGCCGGGGCGACAACTGGCTTCGCCGGGGCGCCGGTTGGCATAGCTGTAGGTGAGGAATCCGGAGTGCTGCCACTCGCCGGCGAGGAAGACGCGCTCCCAGGGCACGAACACATCCTCGAAGATCGCGACCGCCGCCGACTGGCCGCCCTTGCCGTCGGTCATCGCAATGCCAATGGCGAGGTCGTTCGCCTGCACCTGCTCGATCCGTGCCTCGGCGCGCGCGCCATACTCGGTGCCGGCATCGGCATCGGCATCGATGCGCGTGCCGGGGTCAGGCCGGTAGAACCACCGGGAAGCAATGCTACACAGTGCTCGAGGGGGGTGGGCATCGTGTTAACTTACCGGGCGGCAAATGGATTGCTTCACAGGAGACGCACATGATTCGCGTAACGTTGCTGGCACTAGGCCTTGCCGCAGCCTTTCCCAGCGGTGCGCAAAATGCGGCCGCCTGGCTCGAAGCCCAGGGGCTCGAGGCGGCGGACACCAAGACCTTCCAGGACCTCGAGATCGTGGTCGCGCGCGTGAAGGGCGCGAAAGATGCGAAGGCCGCGGAGGAGCGCGTCGCGGTGCTCAAGACAGGCAAGCCCGTCTGGCAGACCAATCCAAAGGAGACGGACCCGGGTTCCAGATGGACGGTCCACTCCGTGGGCAAGGACCTTGACGGAGATGGCCAGCCGGACATGCACCTCTCCAGCTTCAGCGGCGGTGCGCATTGCTGCACCACGCATCAGGTACTGAAGCTGAAGCCCCAGCTGCGCCGCGTGGCGGCATATTCCGCGGGCAACGTGGGTGGTGGCGAGTTTCTCGAGATCGCGGGGCGCAAGGCGCCGGTGATGATCTCCGCCGACGATTCGTCGGCATTCGCCTTCGCGCCCTTCGCCAACTCGTACTTCCCGGTGATGATCCTCGAGGTCGGTCCCAAGGGCCGCATGCAGTTCGCGCGCGACCTGATGCAATCGAAGCTGCCGGGCCAGCCGCCGCCGATCTGCATCAACCCGGTCGCGACCGGCAACCTGTGGCTGAAGGAGCGCTGCGGCGAGTACACGTCATCGCGCCGCCAGGAGCGCACCAACCAGATCAAGACGCGCCTCGGAGGCATCAAGTCGGGGCGCTCCGCCGACAAGGTCAAGTGGGAGGACTACTTCGAGAACGGCGTGCTCGCCGCGGTCTCCGCGGAGATGAACCGCTACATGTACACCGGCCACGGCCATGCGGCGATGAACTGGCTCGAGACCGTGTGGCCGGGCAACGACGCCATCAAGGTGCGCTTCGTGAACACGCTGCGCCAGACGCAGGGCAAGAGCGTTTTTTCCGAGGACCTTCGAGGGCTCGCCTCCAGCTACCAGTAGAAGAATCAGTCCCCCGCCACGCCGTGGGGGGCGCGTGCGAGCAGCGCGCGCACCGCCGCGGCGGTCATCGGGCGCGCTAGCAGGTAGCCCTGCGCCCGCCGGCACCCGAGGCGCTCCAGCTCGGCCAGCTGCTCTTCCGTCTCGACGCCTTCGGCCACGACATCCAGCCCCAGCCCCTTGGCCATGGCGAGGATCGCGGTCACGATCGCCGCGTCGTCCGGATCGATGGTGAGATCGCGCACGAACGACTGGTCGATCTTCACGGTGTCGATCGGCAGGCGCTTCAGGTACGCGAGCCCCGAGTACCCTGTCCCGAAATCGTCGATCGCGATGCCGACGCCCAGCGCGGCGATTTCGTCCAGGGCCGTGCGCGCCTCGCCCGCGCCTTCGATGATCACGCTCTCCGTGACCTCGAGCTCCACCACGTGCGGATCGATGCCGGTCTCCTGGATCAGGCGCCGCAATCGGTCGACGAAGTTGGAGCGCACGAGCTGCCGCGCCGAGACGTTCACCGAGATGGTGAGGGGCCGCCCGGCGCTCTGCCACGTCTTCGCCTGCTTCAATGCTTCCTGCAGGACCCACTCGCCGATGGGCACGATGAGCCCGGACTCCTCGGCGGTCGCGATGAATTCCGAGGGCGGCACCGCGGCGCCGCCCGGCGGGGTCCAGCGCAGCAGCGCCTCGAAGCCGGTGATCGAGCGGTCGCGCAGGTCGAAGAGAGGCTGGTAGTGCAGCTCGAACTCGCGGTTCTCGATCGAGCGGCGCAGCGCGTTCTCGAGCGTGAGCCGCTGCTGCGCGGCGACGTTCATGTGCTGGGTGAAGAACTGGAAATTCCCGCGGCCCGAGTCCTTGGCGTGGTACATCGCGGTGTCGGCGTTGCGCATCAGGGTCTCGGCGTCGGCGCCGTCCGACGGATAGAGGCTGATGCCGATGGAGGCGGCGACATGCAGGTCGTTGCCCTGCAGGTAAAAGGCGTTGCCCAGCACCTCGAGGATCTTGCCGGCGACGACGGAAGCGTCGGAGGCCTCCTCGATCTCCGGGATCACGATCACGAACTCGTCGCCCCCCACGCGCGAGACCGTGTCGCCCTCGCGTACGCACACGAGGATGCGGCTCGCCACGGATTGCAGCAGGCGGTCGCCGAGCTGGTGCCCGAGGGAGTCGTTGATCATCTTGAAGCGGTCGAGGTCGATGAAGAGCACCGCGATCTGCGAGCTGTTGCGGTGCGCGCGCGCGATCGCCTGCTGGATTCGGTCGCGCAGCAGCACGCGGTTCGGGAGTCCGGTGAGAGCGTCGTGGTGCGCCATGTGCGCGATGCGTTGCTCGGCTACCTTGCGGTCGGTGATGTCCATCGCCACACCGATCACGCGCTGGCCGCGGCCGTCGGCACCGCGGTGCACCTGGCCGCGGTTCGAGATCCAGTGGACCGACCCGTCGGGCCACACCACGCGGTAATCGACCTGGAAGTCCGTACCCTGGCGCAGCGCGTGGCGGAAGGTTGCCTGGAAGAGCTCGCGGTCGCCGGCGTGCATCACCTCCTGCAGCTCACGGTAATCGACCATGGCTGAATCGCGGGTGCGGCCGAAGAGCACGCCAAGCCCCTCGGAATAGTTGAAGCGGTCGGTGTCGCAGTCCCAGTGCCACATGCCGAGCTGTGCCGCTTCCATGGCGAGGCGCAGCTGGGCCTCGCTCTCGCGCAGTGCGGCTTCCGCGAGCTTCGGGCGCGAGATGTCGACGATGGTCACCATGGTGCCGTCGATGCTCCCGTCGGCGCCGTGGATCGGCGCGATCGTCATCGAAACGTCGATGAGCCGTCCGTCGCGGGCTATGCGCTGCGTCTCCTCGATCCAGATGGTCTCGCCTGCCGTGGCGCGCAGGCGCAGGCGCTCGGTCTCCTCGCGCAAGCGCTCGGGAACGATCGAGGTCGTGGTGCCGAGGACCTCCGATTCCTTCCAGCCGAATATGCGCTCCGCAGAGGGGTTCCACATGCGGATCGAGCGGTCGCGGCCGCGGGAGATGATCGCGAGGGGCGCGGCATGGATCACGGCGCGCAGCTTCTCGTTGCTGTCGCGGGTCTCCGCCTCGAGCTGCTTGCGCTGCGTGATGTCCACGATCACGCCGACCAGGCCCGCGACGACGCCGCCCGGATCGAAGAAGGTCGCCTTGTTGACGATCACGTCCCGGGCCTTGCTGCTCCGCGCGCCGGGGAAGTGCCCCTCGTAGGCCTGCGCGCCGGGAGTGTCGATGAGCTGCGCGTCGAAGCGCGACGACCTGTCGGCCAGCTCGGTGGGCAGGATGTCCATCACCGTGCGCCCGATGATCTGGTCGCGCGGGAAGCCCACGTAGTGCTCGAAGGCCTGGTTGCAGCCCATGTACCTGCCGCCGGCGTCCTTGTAGAAGACGGGGTTCGGGATCGCCTCGATCAACTGTTGGGTGAAAGACAGCTGCGTGCGAAGCTCGCGGTTCGCCTCGCGCGCGAGGGCAAGCGCCTCCGTGCGAGTGCGCGAGAGCGTGCGCAGCATGCCGAAGACCAGGAGCGAGACGACCAGGCCGGCGCCCAGCACCAGCAGCGGCATCGGTCCCATCCACGGGCTCGGCAGGGGGTCGGTCTCAAGCTCGATGCTCCACTGGCGCCCGGCTAGCGGCAGGGTGTGGACGTGGCGCGTGCGCCATTCGCCGATACCCGAAGGTGCTTCGCCCCACGGCCCCGGCGTCTTGTAGAAAACGGTGTCATCGGAAAGATCGATCGCTCTCACGCCGAACGGTCCGCGGTCGTGGATCCGCATGCGAAGGCCCTGGGCCACCCGGTCCGCGAGCATGGCGGAGATCGTGTCCTCGACGCGCAGGACGACGGCCACCAGGCCCTTCATGGATTCCCGCCGCTGCTGCAGCGTGCTCGGGCGCTCCCCGCTGTAGAGGGCGAGGTACAGCACCAGGCCATAGCTCGAGCCGGTTTCCTGGACGAGCCGATAGCGTCCGGTGATGGCGGGTTCGCCGGTGTCGCGCGCTCTCTCCGCGGCCTCTCCCGCGCCGCGAGTGCGAATGTCGAGGCCGAAGGCGGCTTCGTTGCCGGCGATCGGTTCGAGGTACTCGATCACCCAGTAGTCGTCGCGGGTACCGGGCGGGCGGATCTGGAATGCCGGATACCCTTCCGGCACCCGTGTGCGGTCCGCGCGCACCCGGGCGACGAAGTCCTCGCGGTCCGCCTCCCGTACGCGGCGGACGAACTCGAGGGCCCGCACTCCGGGCTGGCGCCGCCCGAGCTCCAGGGCCTTCACGTACGAGCGGAAATGGTCGCGGTCGAGGTCGGCGTGGTAGTCGACGAGGGCCTCGAGGCCATAGAGAAGGTCGATGTAGCGCTGGATCCCGCGCTCGACGATGCCCGCCGCCACCTGCGCGGTGTTGGCGAAATCGGAGCGCACCCGGCCCTCCACCTGCCGACCGACCATGAACCATGCGAACACCGTCGCGGCGACCCCCAGGACCAGGGCGACCACGGCGATGCTCTGGGGGCGGAGGTAGCTCTTCATTCGGAATAGCGGGTGGGAAAAGATAGAATAGCTGCTTTTGTCCGACTTCCAACGTGGCCCTGATAGTCCAGAAATACGGCGGCACCTCCATGGGAAGTCCCGAGCGGATCCGTGAGGTAGCGCGTCGCGTCGCGCGATTCGCAAGCCAAGGCCACCAGTTGGTGGTCGTGCCTTCGGCGATGGCGGGTGAGACCAACCGTCTCCTCGGCCTTGCCAGGGAGCTCAACGCCGACGCCGACCCGCGCGAGTTGGACGTGATCGCCTCCACCGGCGAGCAGGTTTCCATCGGGCTCCTCGCGATCGCGCTCCAGGCCCAGGGACTCCAGGCGAAGAGCTACACCGGCTGGCAGGTGCCCATCCTCACCGACGGCGCGCACACCAAGGCGCGCATCCTCGCGATCAA
>JBDSRZ010000240.1:0-3535 GCA_039929025.1 Usitatibacter sp.
GAAGAAGCTGAGCGGGAAGGCGATCACCGCCCCAAGCAGCGTTCCCAGGAAGGCCATGGCGATCGTTTCGCCCATCACCGTGAGGAAGAGCGGCAGCTGCTCGAAGCCCTTGGGCGGGAAGAGCTGCCCCACCACGACGGCGGCGAACTTCGACACGCCATGCAGAAAATCGCCCGAGATGAAGCCGAACCGGTAGAGGCAATAGAGGGTCAGCGCCACTGGCATGCTCCACGCGAGCCAGGCTCCGATTCGATCGACGAGCGGAGCCGAGAACATCTGCGGAAAGCGCCCGCGCTCTGCGGCAATGTCGGCCTCGGTGATGCTGTCGCGCCGGACTTTGAGCGTCGTCATGTTCAGTGCGCGAAGCTCGCTTTGCCGATCGCGCTGTGCCTGAGCTTCTCACTCAGCATGTCGATCAGCATGATCGTGGCCACGATGATGACCAGGATCGCGCCGGCGTCGGCGAAATACAGCAGCTGGATGGAGGTGAAGAGATCGTGCCCGATGCCGCCCGCACCGACGAAGCCCACGATGGTCGCGCTGCGCACGTTCAACTCGAGCCGCCAGAACGTATACGACATGTAGTTGGGCGTCACCTGCGGCAGGACCGCGAAGCGCATCTCCTCGAACCAGTTGCCGCCCGCGGCGCGGATTCCGTCGATGGGCAGCGTGCTGCTGTTCTCGTTCACCTCGGCGAACAGCTTTCCCTGGGCGCCGATCGTGTGGACGGTGATCGCGAGGATGCCGGCCATTGGGCCGATGCCGAACGCGATGATGAAGAGCAGCGCCCAGACGATATCGGGCACGGTGCGGGCGACCTCCAGAACGCGGCGCACCAGCCAATACACGAGGTAATGCCGAGCCAGGTTGCGGGCCGCGAAGAAGCTCATGAAGCCGCCGACCACCGTGCCGAGAACCGTGGCGAGGTACGCCATCAGCAGCGTATTTAGCAGGCTGCCCATCCATTTGCGGATGTCCCAGTACCACTCCCCCATGTCATGGGCGAACGTGCCCAGTGCGATGGGGGGCACCAGCTTCGCCAGGAAATCGGTGGTACGCGGTAGCCCTTTGACGAGCGCCATCAGGTCGACTTTCGTCGCCACGCCGGCCGCCACAATGCAGGCAAGGAAGGCGGCGCCGAAGATGACGGCGTAGATCTTCTTCTGGCGCCGGTACTGCGCATACTCGATCTCGAAGCGCGCGGCGGCGCCGGGCCGCTTCGGGACGGCCGCCACCGCGTGGTTCACTTCGCCTTGCGCTTGCGCGCTTCGCGCTCGTCTGCCGCCGCCTGGCACATGAGGCTGTAGTCCTGGTGCGCCACGGGAACCATGCCGCTGGTGCGGCCCTGGGCGACCGCCTCAGCCAGCTTCATGTCATGGTCCTTCAGCGTCACGAAGAGTTTTTCCAACGCCGCGCGCATCTCGGGCGGCAGGTCCTTGCGGATCACGACCGGCGGCGAGGGCAGAGGTTCGGAAGTCCAGATGATGCGGATCTGGTCGCGCTTGAGCAGCCCCTTGTTCATCATCGCGCGCAGGTTACCGATGTTGTCGTCCTTCGAGGTCCAGGTGAATGCGCCATCGTAGGTGCCCTTCAGCACCCCCAGGACGCTCTGGGGATGGCCCCCCGAGAGCGGGCTCTTGAAGTATTCGTCCACAGGTTTGCCCATGGCCCGGAAGGCCGCGGTGGGGATGAGGTAACCCGAACCGGAAAGGGGGTCGGTGCGCGCGACGACCTTGCCCTTCAGGTCCTCGATCGTCTTGTAGGGACTATCGGCCTTCACGACGATCACTGCGTTGTAGCCCATGGTGCCATCGGGCTCCTGGGCCGCGACCAGGGGCTCGACGCCGCCCTTGCTGTCCATGTGGGTCTGGCAGTAGCTGAAGCCGCTCAACCAGGCGAGATGAATCTGTCCGGCGATGAGCGCGTTCATCACCCCGGAGTAGTCGGTCGCCTGGTAGAGCTCCCATTTCACGCCGGTCTGCTTCTCGGCGTGCCTGAGGAAGGCGTCCATCGACTTGCTCGTGGCGGTCTGGGTCTCCACGGGGATCACGCCGTATTTCACCACGGGATACTTCTTCTGCCACTCCGCGGCCTGGGCGAATGCCGTGCCGGCGGGAAGGAGAGTTGCCATCGCCAGCCCGGCAACCAGTTTGCGCCCCTGCATCTTGGTCATGATCTAGTCCTCCGTTAAGAGCCGTTTTCCCGGCCGTCGCCCAGCGTGAGCGAGCGGCAATGCGCTTCAATCCGCCGCGGTGCGTTCCCGGGCCGCTTCGGTTGTCGGTGCCGAAGTCGCGGTGAGCGCGAGCTCGACCTCCTCGTCGCCGGGTTCGCCGCCGCCGTAGATCTCGCGTGCGATCTGCTCCGTGAGCTTGCCCGGGGGCCCGTCGAACACCACAGCACCCTTGCGCATTCCGATGATACGGTCGCAGTAGTCCCTCGCCGTCTGCAGGAGGTGGAGATTGCAGATCACCGTGATCCCGTCCTCCCGATTGATGCGGCGCAGGGATTCCATGACGATGCTCGCATTGCGCAGGTCCAGCGAGGCGATCGGCTCGTCGGCGAGAAGGATCTTCGGCTCCTGGACCAGGGCCCGCGCGATGGCTACGCGCTGCTGCTGCCCCCCGGAGAGCTCGTCTGCGCGGTAGAGCCCATGGGAAACCATGTCGAGGCGTTGAAGGGCGCGAATCGCAAGCGTGCGGTCGCGCGCCGAGAACAACATCAGCAACGTGGGCAGCGTCGCGTTGTAGCTTACGCGGCCCATGAGGACGTTGGCCATGACCGTCAGGCGCGGTACCAGGTTGAACTGCTGGAATACCATCGCGCAGCGCGCGCGCCATGCCCTCAGCTCGCCGCCTTTCAGCGCGCAGACGTCAATCTCCGCGCCCTGGATGTCGTCGCAGACGATACGCCCCGACGTTGGATCCGCCAGGCGGTTGATCAGGCGCAGGAGTGTCGACTTGCCCGCTCCGGAGCGGCCGATGATTCCGACCATCTGCCCGGTCGGCACATCGAAGGTCACGCTATCGACTGCAGTCAACGATCCAAACGACTTGGTCAAGCGATCGACTCTAAGCATCAGGCCCTCTGGCCCGCGCAGCCCCGGGCACCCAGATCGTTTTCATGGCGAACGAGCATACACTGGCGCCGGGCCACGCGACGGCCGACATTCCTTCCTGAGAAAAGCGACATGCAGAAGAACGCGATGAAAACGAAGTTCGCCGCGGGCGAACCCGCCTTCGGCCTTTCGGTGATGATCCCTTCGCCGCAGATCGTGGAGTCGGCCGCCGGGATGGGCTTCGACTGGGTACTGATCGATTGCGAGCACGGCACCGTCGGCCTCGAGTCGATGGAGCTGATGGTGATGGCGGCGGAAGCCTCGGGCGTCACGCCTATCGTGCGGCCGCGCAGCAACAGCGCTTCCGACATCCTGCAGGCGATGGATCGCGGCGCGCTCGGCGTTCAGATCCCGCACATCAACACCGCCGCGGAAGCGCGCGCCGCCGTGGCCGCGGTCAAGTTCCACCCGCAGGGCGCG
>JBDSRZ010000241.1:0-6244 GCA_039929025.1 Usitatibacter sp.
GCCGCATCATCAACGAGGTCCGCGGCATCAACCGCGTGACCTACGACATCTCCTCCAAGCCGCCGGCCACCATCGAGTGGGAATGAGTCCTCGCCCGGATGCCGGAATGGATGCGCCCGCGGCGTTCCTCTCCGGGGGCGGGGAGATGGGCGAGCGCATCCGTGCGCACGACTGGGAAGGCTCGCCGCTGGGGGAGCCGGGAAGCTGGTCGCAGGCGCTGAAGACGCTGGTATCCCTGATGCTCGCTTCCAAGCAGCCGATGTTCATCGCGTGGGGACCCGGCCAGACGTGGCTGTACAACGATGCCTTCACGCCGATCCTTGGCGCCAAGCACCCTGAGGCCATCGGCCGGCACGCGCTGCAGCAGGTGTGGAGCGAGGCAGCCGAGGTCCTCGCGCCGCTCTTCCAGCGCGTGTTCGCGGGCGAGCCGGTGCACATGGATGATTTCGGCTTGATGCTCGACCGCCATGGCCGCATGGAGGAAGCGCATTTCGCCTTTTCGTACACCCCGGTGCTGGACGAGTCGGGGTCTGTCGACGGGCTCTTTGGCGCGTGCATCGAGACCACCGACCGCATCCTCGCCAGCCGTCGCGAGGTGGCCGCCCTTGAGCGCCAGCGCCGCATGTTCCAGCAAGCGCCGAGCTTTGTCTGCATGCTGGGCGGCGCGGAGCACGTGTTCGAGTTCGTGAACAAGGCGCACCAGCAGCTCTTCGGCAGCGGCGGCTGGATTGGCAAGCCGGTGCGCGAGGCGTTCTCCGATCTCGTCGGGCAGGGCTACTACGAACGGCTGGACGAGGTGTTTCGCACCGGCAAGCGCTACGTGGCCGATGCCGCGCCGGTCGCCTTCCGTCGCCCTCCCGACGGTCCCGTCGAGGAGCGCCTGCTCACCTTCATCTACGAGCCGGTGGTCGATGACGCGGGAGTGGTCACCGGGATCTTCTGCGAGGGCTTCGACGTCACCGACGCCACCCGCGCGCAGCAGAAGCTTCAGGAGGCCGACCGGCGCAAGGACGAGTTCCTCGCCACCCTCGCGCACGAGTTGCGCAATCCGCTCGCGCCGCTACGCAGCGCCCTTTACCTCGCGCGCACCTTGCGAGTGGCAGGCGACGATTCTCCAAAGATCGTCGCACTGCACGCGATGATGGAGCGGCAGGTCGACCAGATGGTGCGGCTGGTGGACGACCTGATGGACGTGGCGCGCATCACCCAGGGAAAGATCGGGCTGCGCCTCGGGCCGGTGGAGATCTCGCAGGTGGTGAGGAGCGCCGAGGAGACCACCGCGCCGATTGTGAAGCAGGCCGGCTGCGAGCTGGTCGTCTCCCAGGCCCAGGAGCGGCTATTCGTCCGTGGCGACGCGGTGCGCCTCACCCAGGTGCTCTCCAACCTGGTCAACAATGCCGCGAAGTTCTCGCAGCGCGGCGATGTGATCCGGCTCTCCGTGCGGCGGGAGGGCGGCGACGTCGTCCTCGCGGTGGCCGACAGCGGCAGGGGCATTCCGGGCGACAAGCTGGAGGAGGTCTTCGAGATGTTCGCGCAGCTGGATAGTTCGCTCGAGCGCTCGAAGAGCGGCCTGGGGCTGGGCCTCGCGCTCGCGCGGCAGATCGTCCAGATGCACGAGGGAACCATCCGCGCGAGCAGCGCCGGGACCGGGCGCGGCAGCGAGTTCACCGTACGCCTGCCTGCATTGCTGTGGCCGCCGAGCGCCCTGGAATCGACGCTGCCACAAGCGTCGCCACGCGAGCACGATGCGCGCCGGCGGATCCTGGTCGCGGACGACAACCAGGACGCGGCGGACAGCATCGCCATGCTCCTCACCGCGGCCGGCCACCATGTCGAGACGGCCTACAACGGTCGCGATGCCCTCGAGTTCGCCAACCGCATGCAGCCCGAGGTGATGCTCCTCGACATCGGCATGCCGGCTATGAACGGCTTCGACGTGGCAGCCGCGGCGCGCCGCGAGCCCTGGTCGAAGGACACGCTGATCATCGCCCTCACCGGCTGGGGCCAGGAGAGCGACCGCGATCGCTCCCGCAGCGCCGGGATCGACCTGCACCTGGTGAAACCCGTCGAGCTGGATGCGCTCGAAGGCCTGCTGCGTCGATTCGCATCCGCTGCTGCGCCCTCCCACGAAAAAGGCGATTGACATGGTCGTTCGGGAGGCGCGGATCAGCGTCGAGTAAGCCCGGGGTCATCCCTCGCGCGAAAGAACCAGCTGCACGTCGCCCAGCGTGCGCTCCGCGAAACCCGCTTCGCAGTAGCACAGGTAGAACTCCCACAAGCGGATGAAGGTTTCGGAATAGCCGAGCGCGCGCACCGCGTCCAGGTTGCCGAAGAAGTTGTCTCGCCATGCCGCGAGCGTGGGCGCGTAGTGCGCCCCGATGTCCTCGAGGTGCACGAGCCTCAAGTCGCTCGCGTCGACCATGGCCGCGGTGAGCGCCCCGACCGAGGGGATGCAGCAACCGGGGAACACGTAGCGCTTGATGAAATCCACGTCGTCGCGGGCCGCGGCGTAGTGTCGGTCGGCGATGGTGATGGATTGCAGCAGCATGAGGCCGTCCCGCGCGAGCAGGCCTCCGCAGCGGCCGAAGAACTCGCGGTACTGCCGGTGGCCAATGGCCTCGATCATCTCGATGGAGACCACGCGGTCGAACGTTCCGCCGAGGTCGCGATAGTCCTGCAGCAGCACCGTCACGCGATCCTCCAAGCCCGCGGCCCTCACCCGCGCGCGCGCGAGCTCGTATTGGCTGGGCGAGATGGTGGTCGTGGTCACGCGGCAGCCGTGCCTCGCCGCCGCGTGCATCGCGAACCCGCCCCACCCGGTGCCGATCTCGAGCACGTGATGCTCCGGCCCGATGCCCAGCTTGCGGCAGACAGACTCGAGCTTGGCGGTCGAGGCCTCGGCAAGCGTCATGCCAGGGCGCTCGAAGAGCGCGCACGAGTACATCATCGTCTCGTCGAGGAAGAGACTGAAGAAGTCGTTGCCCAGGTCGTAGTGGGCGGCGATGTTGCGTCGGCTGCCGGCGCGGGTGTTGGCGCGCAGCCAGTGCGCGGCTTTGCGCCAGGGCGCCGACAGGCGCGCCATGCCGCCATCGACCGCGTCGATCGCGTGCCGGTTGCGCAGCATGATGCGCAGGGCCACGGTGAGGTCGCTCGCCTGCCAGTGCCCGAGCATGAAGGACTCGCCCGCGCCCACGGAGCCGCCGAGGGCGACGTCCGCGTAGAAGGACGAGTCGTGCACGGTGATCGTGGACGCGAGCTCCGCACCGGGGATGCCGAACTCGAATACCTCGGCTTCGTCTCGGACCTGCAGCGCGCCCGCGCCGATGCCCCGCAGGCGCTCGAGAACCCCGCGTCGCGCAATGCTGCCGAGGGCCCCGGGCCGGGCGCGGGTGGGCGCCAGGCCGACCAGCGTGGCGCCGTTCACGACGGCCTCCCCGCGACGGGCGCAGGATGATCATGAACGGGTGTGCCCTTGAGGAAGAGCCGCAGCGCCTGCCAGTAGATGCCCGCGAGGACGCGCAGCGACGCAAATGGAAAGCGCGCCAGCGCGCCCGCGAGCGAGACGCCGTCGATCTCGCGGCGCCGTAGGCGCAGCGTGGCGTCGAAGAAGCGCACGCCCGATTGCAGGTTGGTCATGTGCACCACCAGCCGCCGCTCGGGCTGCGAGAAGCGCCAGTCGTATTCGAGTTCCATGGGCATGAAGGGAGAGACGTGGAAGGCCTTGGGAAAGCGGAAGCGCAGCGAGCGGCGAACGCCCGCCGCGGCGTCGAGCACGTAGGCATGGCGCTCCTTCCAGGGGGTATTGGTGATCTCGGCCACGATCGCCTCGAGGCTCGCGCCGTCGCCCGCGAAGCAGTAGTAGAACGTCACCGGATTGAACGAGTGGCCGAAGGTGCGCAGGTGTGTGAGCAGGCGTACCGGCCCCTGCGGACGCCGGCCGAGGGCGCTCTCGACGCGGTCGCGCACCGCCGTGTCGAGCGGCACCGCGGGATCGCCCAGGTAATCGGAGCGGCGCAGCCATGCGAGCGCCGGCCGGCGAGCCGACCAGAACCAGCGGTCGCGGAACACCTGGTCCAGCTCGGCCAGGTCGATCCATGCCATCGCCAGCGGATACTCGAAGGCGTGGTGCGCTGGCGCGATGCGGCGATGGCGGAGCGTGCCGACATAAAGCGCGCTCTGCAGCTTGCTCACGCGGCCACCCGGGCGCCGGCGGACGCGCGCTCGCGGAAGTGCCGCAACGCCTCGTGGGCGCTGGCGACGCCGTCCTCGTGGAAGCCGTTGCGCCAGTACGCGCCGCAGTAGAAGGTCGCGCCGCGGTTCAGCTCCGCGTGCCGCGCCTGGGCGGCGACCGCCGCGGGCGTGAACAGCGGGTGGTCGTAGCTCATTCGCTTGATCACCCGCTCTGGGTCGATCGCCGCGCCGCGATTGAGCGTCACCAGGAACGCACGGGGCGCGTCCAGTCCCTGCAGCATGTTCATGTTGTAGGTGAGGGCGACCGGGGTGCCCGGCTCCGCGAGTACGTGGTAGTTCCACGAAGCCCACGCGCGCCGCGAGCGCGGCAGCAGGCGCTCGTCGGTGTGCAGCACCGCCTCGTTGCGCCGGTAGGGGATCGCGCCCAGCACGGCGCGTTCGGCCGGAGTCGGGTCGGCGAGCAGGGCGAGCGCCTGGTCGCTGTGGCAGGCGAGGAAAGCGGCGTCGTAGCGCACCGCCTCGCAGCCACGCGCCTTCACGAACGCGCCGCCGGTGACGCGCCGGATGGATTCAACCGGCGCTCGCAGCCGGATACGGTGGCGGAACGGTGCCACCAGCTTCTCCACATAGCGCGCCGATCCTCCCGCGACGGTGCGCCATACCGGCCGGTTTTCGATTCGCAGCATTCCGTGGTTGTGCAGGAAGCGCACGAAGAACCGCGCCGGGAACTCGAGCATCGAGGCGGGATCGGTGGACCAGATCGCCGCACCCATGGGGATGAGGTAGTAGTCGACGAAGGCGCGCCCGTAGCGGCCCTGCGAGAGGAACTCGCCAAGCGGCAGCTCCCCGCCGCGGACTTCGAGCAGCCGCGGAGCCACGCGGTTGAAGCGGGCGATGTCGCGCAGCATTCCCAGGAACGACGGGCGCAGCAGGTTGCGGCGCTGCGCGAAAAGGCCGTTCAGGTCGGTGCCGTTGTATTCCAGCCCGCTCGCTTCCGCGCGCACCGAGAAGCTCATGCTGCTCTGCCGCGTGGCCACACCCAGCTTCGCGAGCAGCTTGCCGAACAGCGGGTAATTGCGGTCGTTGAACACGATGAAACCGGTGTCCACGTCGTAGCGGCGGCCTTCCTGCTCCACCACATGAGTGTGGGAGTGGCCGCCGACATGATCCCCGGCCTCGTACACCGTGATGTCGTGGTGGCGGTAGAGCTGGCGCGCGACGACGTTGCCGGCGATGCCGGCGCCGATGATGGCGATCTTCACGCCCGTGCCTCCCGGGCGGCCACCGGCACGGTGCGCAAATCCCAGACGAGGCCGAGCGCGGCGAGCACACGCAGGCCGTACCAGGCGATATCGATCTCCCACCAGTAGAAGCCCTGCCGCGCCGATGCGGGGAAGTGGTGGTGGTTGTTGTGCCAGCCCTCGCCGAACGTGATGAGGGCGAGCCACACGTTGTTGCGCGAGTCGTCGCGCGTGGCGTAGCGGCGGCGGCCCAAGCGGTGGGCGAGCGAGTTGATGGTGAAGGTCGCGTGGTAGAGGGCCACCGTCGAGATGCAGAAGCCCCAGACGACGAGCTGCAAGCCGCCGGTTCCCAGCTGCGGATGGGCAAGCGCGAGCCACGCGCCGAGCCCGTAAAGGGCGCAAGCCAGCAGTGCGGGCACCGCCGCGTCGAAACGGTCGAGCCAGCGAAGCTCGGCGAAGCGTGCGAGGTCGGTGACGCGCGCCGCACGCGGGCTGAAATTGGCGCGCGTCAGGAACCAGCCCATGTGGCTCCACAGGAAGCCGTGCTGGAGCGCGGAGTGGCTGTCCGCCGGACGGTCCGCATGGGCGTGGTGGTGGCGGTGGTGCGAGGCCCACCACAACGGCCCGCGCTGCGCCGCCGAGGCGCCGAGGATCGCGAACGCGAACTGCGCCACGCGCGAGGTGCGAAACGCGCGGTGCGAGAAGTAGCGATGGTAGAAGGCGGTGATCGCGAACATGCGCAGCACGAAGAGCGCCACTGCCACCGATATCGCGGTCGCGCTCGCGCCGACCCAGATCGCCCCCAGGCAGCC
>JBDSRZ010000242.1:0-5301 GCA_039929025.1 Usitatibacter sp.
CCCTGCAGCACGTTGATGAACTGCGGCAGCTCGTCGAGCGAAGTGCGGCGCAGGAACGCGCCGAAAGGCGTCACGCGCGCGTCGTTCTTCGTCGCCTGGCGCACGACCGGCCCGTCCTCGGCGACCGTCATCGAGCGGAACTTGTAGACGATGATCTCCTGGCCATCGAGCCCGTAGCGGCGCTGGCGGAAGAGGATCGGCCCGGGCGAGGTGAGCTTCACGCCGAGCGCGATCGCCGCCATCACCGGGGCGATGAGAGCGAGGATCAGCACGCCGAGCACCACGTCGCTCACACGCTTCACCATGCCGTTCACGCCATAGAAAGGCGTCTCGCACACCGCGAGCACCGGAAGGCCGCCGATGGTGTCCACGCGCGCCTGGATCAGGTCGAACAGGAAGATGTCGGGAGCGAAGTACACCGACGCCGTGGTGTCGCAGAGCTCGTCCAGCAGCTTGTTGATGCGCGGCTGCGATCCCAGCGGCAGCGCGAGGTAGATGAGGTCGACCTTGTGGGTCTTCACGTATTCGGCGAGCGTCTCCACGGAGCCGAGGAGCTTGTCGGGCGCGACCGCCTCGAGGCGATCGGACGAGCGGTCGTCGAAGTAGCCAGCGACCTTCACCCCGAGGAACGGGGTCGCCTCGATGCGCTCGGCGAGCTTGCGCCCGAGGCTTCCGGCGCCGGCGATGACCGCCACGCGCTCGAGACCCTCGGCGGCCATGATCCGCGGCAGGATCACCGGCGCCAGCATGTGCGCCGAGAACATGACGACCGGCGTGAGCGCGACCCAGGCGACGAGCACGCGCTCGTCGAAGGAACCCACGGTGCGTGTGGCCCATCCGAGCATGAGGAGCAGGCCCACGATCAGCACCCAGCCGGTGAGCACGTCGCGCGCGATGGCCCCGGCGCTGCTTCCCCGCGGGGTCTGCCCGGGGAAGGTGAGCGAGAAGACCAGCAGCGAAAGGATGATGTAGGGGCCCTGGAACGGCTCGCGGAAATACCACGCGGCCATGCCGAGCATGCCTATGGCGACGGCCGCCTCCAGGAACATGCGGACCAGGACGGCCAGCGTGAGCGGGCCTTGCGAAAGTTTTACCTGGCCAGTGTGGGGTGCTGCGATCAATTTTCCTGCCTCGTCAGTCAGTTTTTCCGGCATGTGGCAATGCCGACTTTGGCTACCGTAGCGTCGAATTGCGACTACAAGACGCAGCAGGGGTGGTTCCGAAGGACTAGCCGCAGGATTCTTCCAAAACTTCACAGGCATTTAACAATTGCCCGGCACACTGCGCAGCCATGAGACTCGTCAGCCCAACTCCCGATCCGCGTCGTCCGGTACCCCCGGATGCCCCCCCTCCCACGCAGGTTCCCGATACGGCCGCGAACGAAGGCGGGCCGCGCCTCAACGATTCGGAACGCGAATCGCTGCTGCTCAACATCGATGTGTCGCTTCGCGTGCACACCCGCCCGCAGCTCTTCAGCTGGGTGCAGGGTGCGATGCAGAGCATGATTCCCCACGAGTTGCTGGTCTGCGGCTTGCAGGAGAATCGCCAGGGCGCGATGCGCGTGGACAGCTTCACCACGGCCGCGGTGGACACCGCCCGGTTGAACGAGCTGTTCCAGCAGGACGTGTCGCTGGTCCCGCACCTGATCAAGCTCTGGGAGGATAACCGCTGCCAGGCGATCACCTGCGAGACCGAGCGCGGCCCGTTCTCGAGCGGGGCCTTCGCCCGCGAACTGCTGCGCCTCGGGGTGAGCTTCGTCCTCGCCCACGGCACCCACGACGCAAGCGGCAACATGACGAGCTTCTACGTTTTCGCCAGCCGCCCCGGCACCCTTGGCGTGAAGCAGACGTACCTGGCCGACCTCGCCGTCCCCTACCTCAATGCGGCGTGGGTGCGCAGCCAGGTCACCTGGCCGCTCGACCGCAGCGGCGCGGCCAAGCCCGCCAAGTCCGGGCTCCTCACCCCACGCGAGCAGCAGATTTTGCAGTGGATCTACCACGGCAAGAGCAATATCGAGATCGGCATGATCCTCGAGATCAGCCCGCTCACCGTGAAGAACCACGTGCAGAAGACACTGCGCAAGCTGAACGTGTTGAATCGCACGCAGGCCGTCGGCAAGGCCCTCGCGCTGCGCATCGTCAACCCGAATTAATTGGTGTCGGAGTCGAATTTCCCGCCCGAGCCCCTGGGTGGCCGGAAATTCGACTCCGACACCATTTTTCCGTGGGCTTCGCGGGTCGCGCCGTTCGCGGTATTCATCGGCTTCCTGGCGGCGCAGCCCTACCTCGATCGCGTTTTTGATCCCCGTTGGGTGGTGGTTACCCGCGGGCTCGCGGTAGCCGCGGTGCTGGCACTTTTATGGCGCAACTACGTTGAGCTCCATCGCGAGCAGCTGCGCGCGGCAACCAGCGACTGGCTCCTCGCCGTCGCTGTCGGAGTCGGAGTATTTTTTTTCTGGATCGAATTCTCGGCGGGATGGTCCACGTTCGGGGAGGCGCCCGCCGGATTCGTGCCGTTGCACGCCGACGGCAGCGTCGATGCGCTCCTTGTGGGCCTGCGCCTTTTCGGCCTGGCGCTGGCAGTTCCGGTGATGGAAGAGCTCTTCTGGCGCTCCTTCCTGATGCGCCGCATCGACAGCGCCGAATTCCTGCATTTCGATCCCCGGCGCACAAGCCTCCTCGCAATTGCGCTATCCTCCGCGCTATTCGCCCTCGAGCACTCCCAGTGGTTTGCGGGATTGATCGCGGGCGCGGGCTATGCCTGGCTCTACATGCGCAGCCGCAGCCTTTTGATACCCATCGTTTCCCACGCGACGACCAATGCGATCCTCGGAACCTGGATTCTCGCCACCGGCAGCTGGACCTTCTGGTAGCCGGCTGGGCCGTGCGGTGATGCTCGGGCTCGCCATCGCGGCGCCCGCGCACGCGTGGAGCTTCTACAACGATCGCGTGGAGATCTGGTTCAACGAAACCATGATGCGCGACAGCAACGTCTTTCGCCTGTCGCGCAACCTCGATCTCGAACGCGCCATCGGCACCTCGGACCTGTCCGACCGGATCCTCACGCACACCGTCGGCATCACCGCGGGCATCCCGGTGAGCCTGCAGAGGTTCGAGGCTTCCTATGCGCACTTCTGGACGCGCTACCAGCGCTTCGACCATCTCGACTTCGACGGCGACCTGTGGCGCGCGGCATGGCTCTGGGCGGTGACGCGCGATTTCAACGGCGAGCTGAGCTACGCCGATACCACGGGGCTCGCGAGCTTCGCCGCGTTCCGGGGCACCACCAAGGACGTGATCCACACACGCCAGGCGGTCGCCAACGCGAACTGGCAGGTGAACGCCCGCTGGCTGGCCTACGGGGGGCTGACGGCCACCGAGCGCAAGCACGAGCAGCCCGATCGCCGGATCAACGACATCGAGGCCCAGTCTCTCGAGATGCGCATGAGCTACATCACGCCGAAGGAGAACCGCATCGGCGTCGCGGTGCGCGCGGAGCAGGGGGGGGCGCCCGAGACGCGGGTCTTCCAGGGCGTGAACTTCGACAACGGGTACCGCCAGGTCGGGGTTGGCGTGGTCGGCCGCTGGGAAGCCACCGCGCACTCGCGCTTCGATGGCCGCTTCGACTACGTGAAGCGCGGGTACGACCAGTTCAACCAGCGCGACTATTCGGGCCCGGCCTGGGGCGTCACCTACACCTGGACCCCCGGCCCGAAGTTCAACATGCTTGCCACGGTGCGCCGCGACATCGCGCCGCTGGAGGAGGTCCAGACCACGTTCGTGCTTGCCACCGGCGTCGGCATCAAGCCGCGCTGGCAGATCACGGAAAAATTCGCCTTGGTGGGCTCCGCCGACTACGTGAAGTGGAAATACCAGGGGGATCCGCTGGTCGGGGGCGATTTCGAGCACATCGTGCGTTCGGGCACCTTCGGCTTCGCCTGGACGCCGCTGCAGCGTGTCGTGATCACCGGCGGCGTGCAGCGGGAAGTCCGCACATCCGATCTTCCCAACGCCGATTACAAGGCCACCATCCACACCCTGGACGCGCGCATCGGCTTCTAGCGCCTCCCGTAGTGCAAGCCCCACTCCCCTAGTCTCTTTGGATCATGCCGTGTCCGTGGTGAAGGGCGTCCTGTGTCATGGGCCAGCCCTAACTTGTTATCACCCACAGGAGACTCACGTCATGACACGCCACTACCGCATTCTCGCCGTCGCACTCACCCTCGGACTCGCCTCCACTGCGTTCGCGCAGGCGAGCAATCCCAACAGCCGCGGTGGCGCTGACCGCGACCCGTTCGGGGCCGGCTCCATTACCTCCGGCCCGCACAGCACGGTGGGCAGCAATACGTTCGGCCAGAGCGGCCTTGCACGCCCCGCGCCGCGCACCACCGTCGCCACGGTCACCCCGGTCCCCGAGCCGAGCCAGTGGGCAATGATGCTCGCCGGCCTCGGCCTCGTTGGCTGGATGGTGCGCCGCAACACCAAGCAGCGCCGGTAGTTTTTCCCGGATGAAAGAACTGTTCGCAGGCCGCAATCAGTGCGGAGGAGCCGGCCTTGCCGGTTGAAACACCACAGTACCAGGAGATGCCATGAACACTCGCCTCGCCGCCGCAACGCTCTTCCTCGTCGCCGCCGCCGTTCCCGCGGCCGGCCTCGCGCAGGCTCCCCAGGCAGCGCGGGTGACCCCGGTTGCCGCCAAGTCGATGCAACCCGCGAATCCGGCGGCTGCGTCCGCCGCGAGCCCCGTCGTCGCTTCCCAGCCCCCGGACTTCAGGCTCGAGTCGATCGGCATGGGCGACATGGTACGCATCAGCGTCTTCCGCAATCCCGACCTCACCACCGAGGCGCGCGTCTCCGAGCGCGGCACCATCCTCTTCCCGCTGATCGGCGAGATGTCGGTCACCGGCCTCACGCCGACCGAGGTCGGCACCCGCATCGCCGACAAACTGCGCTCGGGCAAGTACGTGGTGAACCCCGAGGTCACAGTCTCGATCGCCCAGGTGAACAGCCGCCAGGTGTCGGTCCTCGGCAACGTGCAGAAGCCTGGCCGCTATCCCCTCGACTCCACCACGGCGCGCGTGACCGATCTCCTCGCGCTCGCCGGCGGCATCGCGCCCACCGGCGATGACCGCGTCACTGTGATGAGCACCCGCGACGGCAAGACCACGAGGAACGAGCTCGACCTCGCCGCGATGATCCGCAGCGGCGACCTCTCCAGGAATATCGAGCTCGCCGCGGGCGACACCATCTACGTCGGCCGCGCGCCGATGGTCTACGTGACGGGCGAAGTGACCCGCGCCGG
>JBDSRZ010000243.1:0-17486 GCA_039929025.1 Usitatibacter sp.
CCGATGAATGTCGGTGCGGCGCGCCGCGATCAGGCCGGACTGGGCGATCAACAGCACGACCCACGCGAACATCGCGATGCCGTGCAGGTGCGGATGCCAGTCGGTCTCGGGCTTCGGCGGCGAAAAATAAGTCGGCCAGAAGCCGGCCACTGCGATCAGCAGCAGGCCGGCGAAGTAGTAGACACTTGTCCTGTACATGGCCCAAGGATATCGAAAGCGCAGCATTGCTGGCCTGGCTGAACGGCATCCTCAGAATGCGCATAATTTGTATTATGTCAAGTCATCGCCGCAGACAAAAGCCAGTCGAACCAAGCTTCTAGAGAGGCCTCCCGTCGTGATCGATAGCTACCTTCACTTCGAGCGGCGGCGAGGGTTCGCGCAGGTGCACTGGGCGTAAGGTCCACTCCGTGCCCTCGACGGTGTGGCGGAGCTCCTCGATGACCCGCCAGCCGTTGCCGATCCCCAACCCAAGGTCGTGCATCTTCGCGGCGAGGTCGATGCGCGCCCGGGCAAGCCTGGAAACAACCTCGGCAGCGAGGGCTTCGACATTTTTGTCCTCCATGCCGCAATTTTACAGAGGCCGCTGCTCTTTCCGCTGGGAAATCGGTTGCAACGCTCATCCGGTGAGGCGCAAGCCCACATAGATCGGGCATTGCCCTATCGAAACAAATCCCGGCGTCCTACACGAATTCAAGCGTTGAGGTAAATGAAGGCGCTCAGGATACGGCGCAAGATCTGAGTCATGGAACGAACCGCCCTCACCCCCGGCAAGCTTTATGCGCGGCTCAGCGCAGAATTCCGGCGCTTGCGCCCCGAGCACTGCGGCAGCTGCCGCATGCCGCTGGTCGTGCTCACCCGCGGGGGACCGGGCGAATGCAACTGGATCGTGGAGCCGACGAGCAAACTCTGCGGCGCATGCGAAGCGTTGATCGCGGAGATCGTGCAGAAGGCGGCGCGGGAGTACGACCTGCGCGATCCGATCTCCGTACCTTACTTTCCGCAATCAGCGCCTGACGCACACGCCCCCTGCGGCCTGCGCCGCTAGACCCTGGTGCGCTGTCGCCTAGAATGGGCGCATGACCGCCAACCAGCTCCCGCTGCAATCGATGGAGAGCCGCTGCTCGGCCGATGAGTGGAAGGCCCGCGTGGAGCTAGCCGCGTGTTATCGCCTGGTCGCCTACTACGAGATGGCCGACATGATGGCCAACCATATATCGGCACGGGTGCCCGGAGAGGACAACGCATTCCTCATCAATGCGTACGGGATGCTCTACGAGGAGATCACGGCTTCAAGCCTGATCAAGATCGATGTCGTGGGCAACATTCTCGCCCGCCCCGATTTCGGCGAACTCGACTACGGCATCAACAAGGCAGGCTACGTGATCCATGGCGCAATTCACCGCGCACGCCACGACGCAGCCTGCGTGATCCACACGCACACTTGGGCCGGCATGGCGGTTTCGTCGCTGGAGTGCGGCCTGCTTCCGCTCACCCAGACCGCGATGCGCTTCCTCAGGATCGGCTACCACGACTACCAGGGCGTGGTCCTCGACGCCCAGGAGGAGGAATCGCTGCTGAGGGACCTGGGCGCCGGCGAAGCGCTTATCCTGCGCAACCATGGACTCCTGACCGTGGGCAGGACGATCGGCGAGGCCTTCAACTGGATGCATCGCCTGGAGCTGGCCTGCCGCTCGCAATTGGCGGCCATGGCGACGGGAACCAAACTGCGCGGCGTTCCCGACGAGGTGCTGAAGCAGACGTACCTCAACTACCAGCCGCAGACCCGCCGTCCCTACGGCGTGATGGAGTGGCCCGCATTGTTGCGCAAGCTCGACCGGATGGACCCCAGCTACCGGTACTGATCTCCGCCCCTCCCTGCGCAAATATTGCCGTTGCGTCCGCTCGCGCCGGGTCCGAATGGACTATTCGCATGTCGTTTGGGGCGCGAAATGAAGATGGCACGCGTCGTGCATTGTGGTTGGGTTGACTCCAACCCTTTCCCATAACTTCTTCATTTCAGGAAACGCCATGAAACTCCTTCCCCTCGTGTCAGCCCTCGCCGCCGCCACCCTCGTCATCGGCTGCGACCGGCCCGCCAGCACCAGCAGTTCGACCACCACGACCACCACGCCACCGCCGGTCGTCGAGAAATCAACGACCACCATCGTCACGCCCCCGCCAACCATGACCGAAAAATCCACCACCGTGGTTACGACTCCCGATGCGCCGACCTCCACCACCTCGACCACCAGGATTGATACGCCGGTGGGCAGCGGCACGGTCACCAAGGAATCGACCACCAGCAGCGCCCCGAGCTCCACCACGACCACTACCAGCAAGACCACCCGGTAGACGCAAGGGGGGGCCCCATGAGAATCGCCACTTCGGCCGCGGTACTTTCTCGGTGAAGTAACGGGCCTCGGCGGAAATAAAAACAGCGGCCGCCCCAGGGCGGCCGCTGTTTTTTCTTGCTGGCCGGTCAGCGCGAGCCGCGCTGTTCGGCCGACTTCGATCCCTTCGCGCCGCGAGCGTCCGGTGGCGGCGCATCGGGCTCGAGGCCCAACTCCTCGGCAATCTCCGCCTTGCGGGCGTGCATCTCCTGGCCGAGCTCATCCAGCTCGTCCTTCTCGTCGCTCACCGCGGGGAAGATCTCCTCTTCCTCTTCCTTCACGTGGTGCTTGATGTACTCACCCAGGACCTTGACCTTGGCGTCGTAGGTGGCGTCGATCTCGTTGGCGGCCTCCAGTTGCGCGATCAGGTCCTTGGCGCCGGCGTGCTCGACGTACGCTTCCTCGAGCATCTCCATATCGTCCTCGTCGAGGTTTTCCCGCATCCAGGGATAGAAGAGCTCCTCCTCCAGCTGCGCGTGCGCGCTAAGCTCGCCGCAGATTTTGGTCGCAATCTCGCGCTTGAGCGCCTCGTCGCCTTCCTTCTCGCTCTCGTACTGCTGGAACAGCGCCTCGACTTTGCGATGATCGCTCTCCAGTAGCTCGATTGCGACGGGCCGCGAAGCCTTCCTTTTTTGCGTTGCCATCGGTTTTCCCCCGTAGGTTGATTGGTGCACGTATTCAAGACCACTCACCTTTGTCGGCGTTCCCCTGTGCGGGAGGCGCCGGTGGCGCAGCCTGCAGCGAGTACCTCGCGCGAAAAAAACTCTGTTGGGATGTAGGACTCGGCCGACAGCCTTCCGCGCGAGTCAGGTTCAACATGAAAAAACTTCGCTTCGACGAGTACCCATGGCCCGGCAACGTCCGGACTCAAGAACATCCACGGTGTCTTCATCATGGCCGGGGATCAAGGATTGGAGGGACCAACTGTGGATAACGAACAGGCGCCCGTTCGCGCCGTCTTCCCGTCGTCTTTGTCGACCGCTCCCGCGATCACGGTGCCGCTGGGCACGCCGCTCTCTGTCGCGGCGAAGGAGCTCATCCTGTCGACCCTCGAGCATTGCGGCGGCGAGCGCAAGCGCACCGCCGAGATGCTCGGGATCTGCACGAAGACGCTTTACAACCGCCTGCGCGAGTACGGAATCCGCGAGGATCATCGCGCGACGCTTGTCGATTCGCGCCCGGTGATGGGCGATTCGCGCCAGGCGATGGGAGACGTTTCCCGCGCTCCATGAGCGACCGCGCTGGTCCGCCTCGGCGGAAGGCGCGGAGTTGGCTTCACAAAGCGCAAGGAGCAGTTCAAGACACTCCCCGAGGCGGCGCCCGGCGCTACGCTACTTGCCAGAGCGAAGGCGTGGACCGCATGCGCGCACTCGCCGCCGGATTCCAGATGCACCTCATATTCCCGCGGTCGGCACGCCCTGGTCCGCGAGCTGTGAGACCGCCTCGTCCGGCTCGGCCATCGCGGCGTCGGTCGACACCGCGTAGTCGTGGTGGAAGGGCGGCACGATGCCGTTGATCGCGTCCCCCTCGGCGCGAATGCTGATCTTCGGCATCGTCCACTGAACAGTGCCGAAGATGGTGGCGAACGCCACCTCGCTCGCGTCGCGTCCCGTGCCGATACGCAGCAGGCCCATCCGCGGCGAGATGCCGGAAGGATCGAAGAGGTACCAGCGATCCCCGAGATAAGTCTCGACGTAGCAGTGGAAATCGGTCGGCCCCATGGAAGGGTCTGCGCCGTAGTCGATCGCGGTTGCAAGCCGTGCGGGAATGTTGAGCGCGCGGCAGATGCTGATCATGAGGTGCGCGAAGTCGCGGCACACACCGGTGGCGCATTGGTAGGTCTCGAGCGCCGAGGTACCCGGGTGGCTCGAGCCGATCTGGAACCTGGTGCGCGTCTCGACCCACTGGCGAATCGCCTCGACGCGCGCATAACCCGGCTCCATCCAGCCAAACTCGCTCCGCGCCACGTCCATCAACCTGTCGGATTGGCAATACCGGCTCGGGTAGATGTACTGGAGCACCGAGGCCGGCAACTCGGCGATCGGCACCTCGCGCAGGTCCGCAGGCAGGGCGAAGTGGTGCACCACATCGACGATCGCGTCGTACCGGAGGCGAAATGATCCGGGCTCGGAGTGCACGCGCAGGTGGCGGTTGGCCGGGGTGCCGTGAATGTCCTCCTCCAGGTTCAGCTGCGGCTCCGTGACGAGCCGCTCCCAGGTGACGCGCTGGTAGGGGGTCGTGGTGGGCTGGATGATGAAAACGAAGTCGCTCGGCGACAGGACGTCGTAGTCGAGCGTGATCGATAGGTCGAAGCGAATCATTGTTCCTCTGGCTCAAGAGTGGCCGGGGCGCCGTCCGCCCGGAATAAATTACCCGGGAATTCGCAGGCGTGCCGCGAGTCTTTCGTTGGAGCGCAATTTGGCGCGGTTGTTGCAAACTAACAAGGAGACCACCATGAAGCTGCTGCTCGCCCTCGCCGCCGGATGCGCCGGTTATTGCTACAAGGTCGGTTGCGACGCCAAGGCGCGAAAGGGCACGCTCAAGCAAGAGGTGACGCGCTGGGAAGGCGAAGGCGGGAATGTCCCTGCCGTCGCGACACCCTCTCCTGCGCCCACGCCGCAGAGTTCCTCTCCGGCTGCCGAGGGCCCGATTCGGCACTGACCGCCGTGAGCCCCGCGGACGGCGGAGCC
Organism: Usitatibacter sp.; assembly: GCA_039929025.1. Classification (GTDB taxonomy): domain Bacteria; phylum Pseudomonadota; class Gammaproteobacteria; order Burkholderiales; family Usitatibacteraceae; genus Usitatibacter. The sequence continues at coordinate 5,081 of JBDSRZ010000243.1, forward strand.
GTCACCGTCGCCGGCGTCCGGAGCCGGCGTTCGCCCCGATCCGTGGAAGGCGCTGCGGCGCACCTCGCAGACACTCACGCTCGCCATGAAACGCAAACTGGGACTTCTCGAATGACCGAACGAAAAGCGCACATCCCCACGCCCGAGCCACCGCAACCGCCGCAGCCCGACAATCCGACCGACCCGCAGCCGCCGCCGGAGCCGCTGCCGCCCATCAACATACCGCCGCAGCCCTCCGGCGAGCCGCCGCCGATCGGCGACCCGTTGCAGCCGCGCCAGAATCCCCCGGTGAACGATCCGCCGCCGGACGAGAAGCCGAACCCGCCGCGGTACTAGCCCGGACGTGTCATTGCTTCGGGCCGGACCCATTCGTCGTATTGCGCCTCGCTTACGTAGCCCAGGGCGACCGCCGTGGAGCGCAGGCCCGTGCCCTCGCGATGCGCCTTCTTCGCGATCGCCGCGGCCTTGTCGTAGCCGATGTGGGGCGCGAGCGCCGTGACCAGCATGAGCGAGCCGTGCAGGAGCGCGGCGATCCGCTCGCGGTCCGGCTCGATGCCGCGCGCGCAATGCTCCTCGAAGCTCGCCATGCCGTCGGCCAGCAGGCGCACGCTCTGCAGGAAGGCGTGGGCGATCACCGGCTTGAACACGTTCAGCTCGAGGTGACCCTGGGCGCCGCCGAAATTGATGGTGACGTCGTTGCCCATCACCTGGCAGGCGGCCATGGTGAGCGCCTCGCACTGCGTGGGATTCACCTTGCCCGGCATGATCGAGCTGCCCGGCTCGTTCTCGGGAATCGCGATCTCGCCGATGCCGCAGCGCGGCCCGCTCGCGAGCAGGCGCACGTCATTGGCGATCTTCATCAGCGAGGCGGCGAGGCCCTTCAATGCTCCGTGGGCGTGGACCATCGCGTCATGGGTCGCGAGCGCCTCGAACTTGTTGGGCGCGGTGACGAACTCGACGCCGGTAAGGCGGGCGATCTCGGCCGCGGTCCGCTCACCGAATTCGGGATGCGTATTGAGGCCGGTTCCGACCGCCGTTCCCCCCAGGGCCAGCTCGGAGAGGTGTGCAAGCGCGGCCTCCAAGTGGCGCCGGGCGTGCGCGAGCTGCGCGGCATACCCCGAGAACTCCTGGCCGAGCGTGAGGGGGGTGGCATCCTGGAGGTGCGTGCGGCCGATCTTCACGATGTCCTCGAAGTGCGTCGCCTTGGCGGCGATCGTGCCGTGCAGCGCCGCAAGCGCGGGCAGCAGGCGCTGGCGCACCGCGACCACCGCCGCGACATGCATCGCCGTTGGGAAGACGTCGTTGGACGACTGCCCCCGGTTCACGTCGTCGTTCGGGTGGACGAGCCGTCCCTCTCCCCGGGGGCCGCCGAGGATCTCGCTCGCGCGATTGGCGAGGACCTCGTTCATGTTCATGTTGGACTGGGTCCCGGACCCCGTCTGCCAGACCACGAGCGGGAATTCGTCGTCCCAGCGGCCCGCCAGGACTTCGTCGGCGGCCTGCGAGATGGATCGGGTCTTGTCCGCTGTTGACGCCTTCAATGACTCGTTCACCGTCGCGCAGGCGCGCTTTACCTGGGCCAGGGCCTGGATCACCTCCCGCGGCATGCGCTCGCCGGAGATGCGGAAGTGTTCGAGCGAGCGCTGCGTCTGCGCGCCCCACAGGCGTTCCGCGGGCACTTCGATCGGGCCGAACGTGTCCTTCTCGACGCGCACATTGCTCATGGATTTCTCCGCCGGGCGGGGTTGCCTGCCCCATTTTCCCGCAAAGTTTGCCAACCCGCAGGGCCCTGCATCAGAATGCGGCGCCCACCGTAACCCGACGGTCCGCCCGCCGGACCACCACAGAGAGGAACTCCCCGATGAAGAAGCAAGCGATCGTCGCCGCCTTCACGCTGGCGGCCGCATTTGCCGCCGAAGCCCAGATCAAGCCCGAAACTCAGATCAAGCAGCGTCGCGCGGGCTACGCCGTGATGAACTTCAACTTTTCCAGCCTTGCCGCGATGGCTGAGGGAAAGAAGCCCTTCAACAAGGACGAGGCCGCGCGCAACGCCGATCTGGTCGCCGCGTTAAGCGATTACATGAAGGGGTTCTTCGGCGAGGGTACCGACAAGGGCGAGACCAAGGCGAAGCCCGAAATCTGGCAGACCCGATCCGATTTCGACGCCAAGATGGACAAGATGATCTCCGAGGCGCGCAAGCTTCCGGCCGCTGCACGCGCCGACCTGCCGGCGCTCAAGACGGCGGTCACCGATGCCGGCGCCGCGTGCAAGGCCTGCCACGACGACTACCGCGCCAAGTAGTCGCCCCATGCGAGAAGCCGGCCTCGCCGCCGACCAGGTCGCGGTCTGGGACCTCCCGCTGCGCATCTTCCACTGGACGCTCGCGGGGCTGGTGGTGTTCTCTTTCGTGACCGGGAAGGTCGCGGGGCCGTGGCTGGAATGGCACATGCGCAGCGGCTACGCGATCCTGGCCCTCGTCCTCTTCCGGCTCGCGTGGGGCGTCGTCGGCAGCCAGACGGCGCGCTTCACCGCTTTCGTGCGTGGCCCTCGCGCCGGGCTCGAATACCTCGAAGCTGCGCTCGCGCGGCGTCCTCTTCAGGTGCTTGGGCACAACCCCCTGGGCGGCTGGATGGTGGTCTTCATGCTGGCCCTGCTGCTGGTCCAGGCGGCCACCGGCCTTTTTGTCGACGATGAGATCGCGACCCAGGGGCCGCTCGCGGGCACGGTGTCGAACGCGCTCGTCGCCCGGTTCACCACGCTGCACCGCTACAACGAGTGGGTCATCCTGGGCGCGGTGGTGCTCCACCTGGTTGTGATCGCGGCCTACCACTGGGGACTGCGCGTGAATCTCGTTGGGCCGATGGTGCACGGCCACATGGCGGTTCGGGCGCCGGTCGAGCCGCCACGGACCGCTTCTACGTTGCTCGCCGGGGTGCTCTTCGCGCTCGCCTGCGCGGCGGTCTATTGGCTGGTCATCATCTTTCCGCGCGCCGCCGCTTGAGGGACGCCGGCTGGAGCCCACGCGCTACACCCGCACTGCGATCGCCCTGCATTGGGCCGTGGCCCTCCTCGTGCTCGTGAATCTCGCATTCGGACTCTACGTCGTGGACCTGCCGCTTTCGCCGCAGAAACTGCGATTTTTCTCCTGGCACAAGTGGATCGGAGTGACGGTCTTCGTGCTGGCGACGGCGAGGATTCTCTGGAGGCTCGGACACGTCCCACCCGCACTGCCCGCCGCGATACCGCGGTGGGAACGGCGCTTCGCCGAGGAGACGCATCGCCTGCTGTATGTGCTTATTTTCGCCGCGCCCCTTAGCGGATGGCTTTTCAGCTCCGCCGCGGGATTTCAAACCGTGTATCTTGGCGTCCTGCCGATTCCCGACCTGCTCGCCAGGAACCGCGAGCTCGCCGAGGCGCTCAAGCTCGGCCACCACTGGATCAACTACACGATGGCCGCTGTCGTCGCCTTGCACATCGCCGCCGCGTTCAAGCATCGGCTCCTCGACCGCGACGAGGTGCTGGCGCGCATGCTGCCCTTGCCGGGCCGGCGCCCATGATGCGGCTCTTCGCTTGCGCGCTGGCCATCGCCATGGCTTTCCCGGCGAATGCGCAGGCGCCCCAGAAAGTCGTGGCCGCCAAGAGCTCGATCCGCTTCGTGACCAGGCAGATGAACGTACCCGTGGAAGGCCAATTCAAGCGCTTCGATGCAACCGTCGCCTTCGATCCGGCCAAGCCCGAGGCGACCCGGGCGGAGTTCGAGGTGGACCTGGGCTCCATCGACATGAACAGCACCGAAGGCGAGATCGAGGCGCGCCGCAAGCCCTGGCTCAATGTCGATGCGTTTCCCAAGGCACGCTTCGTCGCCGTGTCGGTGAAGCAACTCGCTCCCGGGCATTACGAGGCGAGTGGCGCCCTCACGATCAAGGGCGTCTCGCAGAACGTCGTCGCCCCGTTCACGTTCGCCGAAGCCGCGGGGCTGCGCACTGTCGAAGGACAGTTCCCGCTCCGCCGCCTGCAATTCAGGATCGGCGAGGGCCCATGGTCCGATACCGATACCGTCGCGGACGAGGTGCTGGTCCGCTTCCGCTTCGCACTGCCTGCCAACCGTTGATTGAAAACCCCATGAATCCACGCATCCTCGCCACCGCCGCAATCGCCCTGGCCGGAGCCGCTCCGGCCCTTGCCGCCGTCGAGGCCTACACCATCGATCCACGCCACACCTTCCCGTCCTTCGAAGTCAATCACCTCGGCTACTCGCTGCAACGCGGGCGGTTCAACAGGACCAGCGGCAAGATCACCGTGGATACGGAGGCGCGCAAGGGCACCATCGACGTGACCATCGACGCGACCTCGGTGAGCACCGGCGTGGACAAGCTCGAGGAGCACGTTCGCGGCGAGGACTTCCTCAACACCTCCAGGTTCCCGACCATCAACTTCAAGTCGTCGAACCTGAGCTTCGAGGGCGACAAGCTGAAGAGCGCGAGCGGCGAGCTCACCATGGCGGGAGTCACGCGCCCCGTCACTCTCACCGCGGAGCTGTTCAACTGCGGCGCGCACCCGGTGAACAAGAAGCCGATGTGCGGCGGGGAGTTCGTGGCGAGGATCAGGCGCAGCGAATGGGGAATCAAGTACGCCATCCCGGCTCTCGCCGACGAAATGACATTGCGCATCAATGTTGAAGCCGTGCGCGACTGACGCCATCGGCCCGTGCTCCGCGATCATTTCAACCAATTCACGACTGCGGACCCGAACCGCCTGCACTTCGCCGCCCACAGCCACCATCCCTGGCCCGACGCGACGCGCGCCGCCCATGAGCGTTACTGGCTCGATTCGGCATCGCTCGCCGATCGCAAATGGGAACGGGTGCTGGGCGAGATCGTCCCCGAGGCGCAGAACCACGTCGCGCGGCTGCTGCACCTTTCCGATGCGCGGCAGGTGGCCTTCGCGCCCAATACACATGAGTTCGTCACACGCCTTTACTCGTGCCTTGAGGGCCCCGGTCCGTTCCGGGTGCTCACAACCGCGCACGAGTTCCACAGCTTCCGTCGGCAGACACGGCGCCTGGTGGAGTCGGGACGTCTGGTGGTCGAGGAGATCGCAGCAGAGCCGTGGGAGACCTTCAGCGCGCGTTTCTCCGCAGCGGCGGGCGCGGCGCCCTGGGACATGGTGTGGCTCTCGCACGTGTTCTTCGATTCCGGTTTCTTGGTCCCCGATCTCGCCGCGATCGTCGCCGCCCCGCCGCGCGACGCGATCGTGGTCATCGACGGCTACCACGCGTTCTGCGCATTGCCGATCGACCTGTCCGCAATCCATCGCCGCGCGTTCTACATCGCGGGCGGCTACAAGTACGCGATGTCGGGCGAAGGGGCGTGTTTCCTCGCCGTGCCGCCGGGCTGCGAGCAGCGGCCGGCCGACACCGGCTGGTACGCCTCGTTCGCGAGCCTGAGCGAGGCCCGCGGCGAGTGCGTCGCCTACTCGCAGGACGCCTATCGCTTCTGGGGCGCGACCTTCGATCCGTCGGGGCTGTACCGCTTTACCGCCGCCATGGATTGGCTCGCGTCCACGGGCACCACGATCGACATGGTTCACCGCCATTCGGCTGCGCTGCAGAAGCACTTCCTGGACGGCCTCGCGCGGATCGGGCTTGCGGCGCTCTCCCCCGCGATGCTGATGCCCCCCATGGAGATGGCGCGCGGCAACTTCCTCAGCTTCGAGACCGCGCATGCGCAAGAGATCCACCGCCGGATCGCCGCCGCCAATGTCGTCATCGACCGCCGCGAGCAGCGGCTTCGCTTCGGGTTCGGCATCTATCACGATGCCGCCCAGGTCGAGGATCTGCTCGCCCGGCTCGCAACGGCGTTACGATAGGCCATGGTCAGACGCCTCGCATGGATCTTCGCCATAGCCGGCACGGTGATCTTCGCCGCGCTCACCGCGATGCTGTTCTCCAGCCAGAGCCAGGTACGTGTACCCGGCATCGCGGCGCTCGTGACCTTTGCCGCGATCGTGCTTTCCTACCTGGGCGGCATCGAGGGTGGCCTCGCGCTTCGCGACGAAGCGGGCACGGCGCAGACGCGCGCGATCGCCTTTTCAATAAGCGCCCTGCCCTCGCTCGCGGCGTGGGGGGTGCTGTGGCTGCCTTCGCCGCAGTGGCAACTCGGTGCCTCGCTGGCACTCTTCGTCGCCGTCTGGATGTCCGACCTGTGGCTCGCGCGCCAGGGCCTCGTGCCGTCGTGGTTCGTGGACTTGCGCACCGCGGTCACCGCCGTGGTCGCGCTCACCCTGGGCGTCGCGCTTTACCTCCTCTGAGCCGTTCTCTTCTTCCCGCCGGTCGCGACGAAGCGCGCCAGCCACGCGAAGAACTCCCGGTACCAGAGGCGCGAGTTCTGCGGCTTGAGGACCCAGTGGTTCTCGTCGGGAAAGAGCACCAGCCGTGAGGCGATCCCCTTCGCCTTGAGCGTGTTGTAGTAGGCGAGGCCCTGGGCATCGGGCACCCGGTAGTCGAGCGCGCCATGCAGGACCAGGGTCGGCGTCTTCATGTGCTTCACGCGCGCGAGCGGGTTCTGGGATTGCACCTTCTCCATGTCGTCCCAATACGCGGCGCCAAGCTCCTTCGGGAACCAGTACCAGGCATCGTCGGCGAACATGCTCACCCAATCGAAGCAGCCCGCGTGGCAGACATACGCCTTGTAGCGGTCGGTGTGCCCGTTCATCCACGCCACCATGTAGCCGCCGTAGCTGCCTCCGGCCGCGACCAGGCGCTGCCGGTCGATGTACCCCTGCTTCAGCATGAAATCGGTGCCGGCCTCGACGTCGAAGAGCTCGCGCTTGCCGAACTCGTGTTCGATGGAGGCCTTGAACGCCTGGCCGAAGCTGGAAGATCCGTGATAGTTCACGCAGACCACGACATAGCCTTGCGCGGCGAAGACGTGGTTGTTCCAGCGGAAATGGAAGTTGTCCGACCAGGTCGAGTGCGGCCCGCCGTGAATGTTGTGCAGCAGCGGCCACTTCTTTTTCGGGTCGAAGTCGGGCGGATAGATCGCCCACATCTGAACCTCGTCACCATCGAAGCCCTTGAACCGGAACTCGCGCACCTCGCCCAGCCGGACCTTGCCCATGACGCCGTCGTTGAGGCGATCGATGCGGTGTTCCCCTTCGGTGGCCGAGGACCAGAACACCGCGGGCGGCGTGCTCATCGTGTTGCGTACGAAAACGGTCGCATCGCCGGCCGCGTCGAAATGCATCACGGTGCCGCCTCGGGCGATGATCTCCGGCGCTCGCTTGCCGAGGTCCCAGCGGAACAAGTGCTGCCGCGCGCCCTCCTCGGCGGCGAAGACGATCGCCTGGGAGTCCGCGGTCCAGCCGAGCGGCGCGTGGATGCCGCCATCCCAGGAAGACTTGACGACCTGCAGCTTGCCGTCCTCGCGGTCGATGAGCGCGAGGCGGTACGGCGCGATCGGGCTCTTCTTCACGTCCTGCGTGAGGAGGGCCAGCCAGCGGCCATCGGGCGAATAGCGCGGGCTCTCGTGGTTGAGGCGGGACCCCTTGGTGAGCGTGCGGAAGCGCTTCTTCGCGATATCCAGCGCGACGATCTCGTGCTCGTGGTCGAAGCGCTTGTCCTCGGCGGGATCGAAGGCGAAAGCGATCTCGCGGCCGTCCGGGGAGATGTCGTACGAGTCGGCGGAAGGATCGGCCTTCACCAGCTCGTGGCGCGAGCCGGCGAAGAGGTCGCGAACCGTGCGGGTGTCGATGTCGACACTGAAGACGTGCAGCACCCGGCCATCGGTGAGCCAGTGATCCCAGTAGCGATAGGCCGAATGCTCCACCACGTGCGCCTTGACCTTGTCGTCCTTGTGCGCCTTGTAGCGCTTAGCCAGCTTTCCGAGGCCACTGGTATCGGGCCACACCCACGAAAGGAATGCGATGCGACGCGATTCCGGGAACCACTTGATGCCGAAGGCGCCGGTCGGCATGTCGGTGATCCGCCGCGCCTCGCCGCCATCGGGGGCGATGAGGTATACCTGTGACTCCTCGTCGTCCTTGTGCCCCTCGGTTCCGGAGCGCTTCGCGGCGAATGCGATCCACTTGCCGTCGGGCGACCAGCGGGGCTCACCGTCCTTGTCGCCCGCGCTGGTGAGCCGGCGCGGCTCGCCGCCGAACGCGGACAGCAGCCACAGGCTCGCGCGCGACTTGTTTTCCTCCATGTCGTACGAAGTCACCGGGACGCACGCCTGCGCGCCATCGGGGGAAAGGGTGGGCTGGCCCGGGCGGTCGAGCTTCCACAGGTGTTCGACGGTGAGATTTGTCTTCTTCATGGTCGCGGATTGTAGCGTGCCACTGAAGGACTAGAATCGGAGGCTCGCACCGGGAGCTCGCCATGAAGCCCAACGACATGAAGCCGTCCTTCCAGTGGGACGACCCCTTCCTCCTCGAAGATCAGCTCACCGAGGAGGAGCGCATGGTGCGCGACAGCGCGCGCGCCTACTGCCAGGAAAAGCTCATGCCGCGCATCCTGGAAGCGCATCGGCACGAGAGGTTCGACCGCGAGATCTTCAACGAGATGGGCGCCCTCGGATTTCTCGGCCCCACGATCGAGGGCTACGGCTGCGCTGGCGTGAGCCATGTTGCGTATGGCCTGATCACGCGCGAGATCGAGCGCGTCGATTCGGGATACCGGTCGGGGATGAGCGTGCAGTCCTCGCTCGTGATGCACCCCATCCACGTGTACGGCACCGAGGAGCAGCGCAAGAAGTGGCTGCCCAAGCTCGCCACCGGCGAGCTGCTCGGCTGCTTCGGCCTGACCGAGCCCGATTACGGGTCGGACGCCGGCAGCATGATCACGCGAGCGCGGAAAGTCGACGGCGGCTACGTGCTGAGCGGCGCCAAGATGTGGATCAGCAACTCGCCATATGCCGACATCTTCGTGGTGTGGGCGAAGGACGATGCGGGCGAGATCCGCGGCTTCGTGCTGGAGAAAGGCATGAAGGGGCTCACGGCGCCGAAGATCGAGGGAAAGTTCAGCTTGCGGGCCTCGCCCACCGGAGAGATCGTGATGGCCGAGGTGTTTGTTCCCGCAGATCACCTGCTGCCCAACGTGAAAGGCCTCAAGGGCCCGTTCGGCTGCCTGAACAAGGCGCGCTACGGCATCGGCTGGGGCGCGTTGGGCGCGGCGGAGTTCTGCTGGCATGCGGCGCGCCAGTACACCCTCGACCGCAAGGCATTCGGCAAGCCCCTTGCTGCGAACCAGCTGATACAGTTGAAGCTCGCCAACATGCTCACCGAGATCTCCATCGGCCTGCAGGCGTGCCTGCGCGTGGGCCGCCTCATGGACGAGGGGCGCGCCACACCCGAGATGGTCTAGATCATCAAGCGCAACTCTTGCGGCAAGTCGCTCGACATCGCGCGCATGGCGCGCGACATGCATGGCGGCAACGGCGTGGCGGACGAGTTCAACGTGATCCGCCATGTGCTGAACCTGGAAGCGGTCAACACTTACGAGGGCACGCACGACATCCACGCTCTCATCCTCGGCAGGGCCCAGACCGGCCTGGCTGCTTTCTAGCTATGTGATTGCGGTGGTGCCGGGCGCGCCGATTCCGCCACCAGCGGCTCGGCACCGTTGGCGAGCTTGTCGACCGCCGCCGAGCTAACGACGACGCGGCGATTCACGTATTCCTCGTGGTTGTGCTCGACGTCGTCGAGATCGTAGACGTAATTCACCATCAGCCCGAACGACTGCTTCACGCCCTTGGTCGAGGCGTCCGCTGCCCAGTTGATGCGCTCCAGGCGAGCCCCGTTGCCGAGGTGGAAGCGCGCCACCGAGTCGGCGATCTGGCCTCCTTCCCACACGCGCGTGAGGTACCACGCAGCGAGTCCTTCAAGGGGCCCGCGCAGCCGGGGCGGCGGTGAGTCCTTCGATGCGATCGCCGCCTCGAGCGCCTCGTTGCCGGCGAGGCGCAGCGAGCGCGCCCACGCTCGCAGCCCGGGAATCGGGGATAGCGTCGCGAACGTCTTGAGGCGCGGCAGCTCCGCGCGCAGGTCGGAAGCCACCTGCTTGATGAGGAAATTACCGAACGAGACGCCGCGCAAGCCCGCCTGGGTGCTGGTGATCGAGTAGAACACCGCGCACTTGGCGCGCTTCGGATCGCCCACGACGCTTTCGAGCGCGAGGATCGGTCCCACGTCCGCGGGCAATTCGTCCACGAAGGCGACCTCCACGAAGATCAGCGGATCGCCGGGTAGCGCCGGGTGGAAGAAGGCGAAACAACGACGATCGCGCTCCAGGCGCCGCTTGAGATCGGGAAATCCGCGGATCTCGTGCACCGCCTCGTAGGCGATCAGCTTTTCCAGGATCGCGGCCGGCGTGCTCCAGTCGATGCGCCGCAACTCGAGGAAGCCGCGATTGAACCAGGAGCCGAGCAGGTGCTGGAGGTCGTTGTCGACGGCCGCGAGCTGTGGATGCTCCTTCATGGCAGCCAGCAGTGCGCAGCGAAGGTCGAGAAGGAGCCCGGTGCCGCCGGGAGCCATGTTCATCCTGCGGAAGACCTCCTGGCGCGGCGGCTCGGTCACGCGCTGCAGCGTGGCGAGTTGCGCCGCGTTCGGAATCGCGTGATAGGCGGTGGCGGCGGCGAGCACCGCGTCGCGATCGGGCGAAAAGTCGCGCGCGAGGAGCGCGAAAAAGTGCAGGCGTCCGGCGTCGTCGAGCTCGCGATACGCATCGAGCGCGCGCAGCGCGAGCGCGGCACCGGAGGCCTCCCCGCGCTGCGAGATGAGGGTGCGCAACAGTGCCGCGAGGCGTTCGGCGCGCCGCTGTGCCGGCGTGCGCCTCGACCCCGCCGCGGCGAGCGACCCGACCAGCCGGTCGATGAACCCTGTCATGGCTTGTAGCGATCCCTCAGCACGTTCTTCTGGACCTTGCCCATGGCGTTGCGGGGCAGCGCTTCCTCGACGTAGACGCGCTTGGGCACCTTGAAGTTCGCGAGCTTGCGCTTGAGCGCGGCGATCACCTCGGCCTCCGTCGGGCTCGCCCCGGCCGCGGGTACGATGACCGCGGTCACGGCCTCGCCAAAGTCGGGATGAGGCACGCCCACTACCGCCGACTCGTGCACGCCGGGCAGCTCGTCCAGCGCGAGCTCGATCTCCTTCGGATAAACGTTGTACCCGCCGGTGATGATGAGATCCTTGGAGCGCCCGGCGATGGTGAGGTAGCCGTCGGAGGAGAGCGTCCCCATGTCGCCGGTTCGGAACCATCCGTCGGTGAATTCCTCGAGATTGCGCTCGGGCATTCGCCAGTAACCCTGGAAGACGTTGTCGCCGCGCACCAGCACATGGCCGATGTCGCCCTGGGTGCACTCGCGGCCATCGTCGTCCACGATGCGCACCTCCGTTCCCGGCAGCGCAGTCCCGACCGAGCCCGCGCGCCGCTCGCCCTGGAGCGGATTCGAGGTGAGCATGCCGGTCTCGGTCATGCCGTAGCGCTCCAGGATCCGGTGCCCGGTGCGGCGCTCGAACTCGACGTGCGTTTCGGCAAGGAGCGGCGCCGATCCGCAAACGAAGAGACGCATCCCCGCGGCCGCCGCGCTCGTGAGCGAGGGCTCCTCCAGGAGGCGCGTGTAGAAAGTCGGCACCCCCATGAATACCGTCGATTCGGCGAACTCCGCGATCGCGCGCTTCGCGTCGAAGCGATTGTGGAAGCGCATCGCGGAGCCGTTCATCAGCACGCAGTGGCACGCCACGAAGAGCCCGTGGACGTGGAAGAGCGGCAGCATGTGTATCAGCATGTCGTTGGGGCCGAATCCCCATTCGCGGTGCAGCACCACGGCGTTCGAGGAGAGGTTGCGGTGGGTCAGCATCGCGCCCTTGGAGCGCCCCGTCGTCCCCGACGTATAGAGGATGGTGGCGAGCTCGTCGCCACCGCATTCGGCGGTGGCGAAACGGGTGGGCGCGGCAGTCACCGCAGCCATCAGCGTGCCATGCCCGATGGTATCGAGCGAAAATACGTTCCTGATCTTGAGCCGCGCCGCGAGCGGGGCCAGCCAGTCCACCGACGAGGGCTGCGCCACCACCGCCCGCGGCTCGGCGTTGTCGAGGAAGTAATAGACCTCGCCTTCCTGGTAGGCGCTGTTGAGCGGCACGTAGGCGAGCCCCGCCTTGAGGCATCCGAGATAAAGGAGCAGCGCTTCGGGCGACTTCTCCACCTGGACGGCCACGCGGTCGCCGCTCACGAGGCCCAGGCTGGTGAAGAGGGCGGCGAAACGCGACGCGCCTTCGTCGGCCTCGCGGTAGGAGAGCTCGGCTCCGTCGTCGAGGATGAGCAGCGGTTGTTCGCGGTCGGCGGGAAAGCGGGACTCGAAAAGGGCGTAGAGATTCTGGTTCATGCGTTTCCTGGAAGGAGCCCCAGCTTGA
>JBDSRZ010000244.1:0-18805 GCA_039929025.1 Usitatibacter sp.
GAAGGCAGTGGTCGACGTCAACCTGACAGCGGTCTTCCTGTGCACCCAGCAAGCGTTCAAGCTGATGAAGAGCCAGAACCCGAAGGGCGGCCGGATCATCAACAACGGCTCGATCTCGGCGCACGCACCGCGCCCCAACAGCGTCGCCTACACGGCCACCAAGCACGCGATCACCGGTCTGACCAAGTGCACCTCGCTCGACGGGCGCAAGCACGACATCGCGTGCGGGCAGATCGACATCGGTAACGCCATCACCCCGCTCACCGAGCGGATGACGAAGGGGATGCCGCAGGCGAACGGCGAGATCGCCATCGAGCCGCGCATGGACGTGAAGCACGTTGCCGATGCGATCGTCTATATGGCGAGCCTGCCGCTCGATGCAAACGTGCAGTTCCTGACGGTGATGGCCACGAAGATGCCCTTTGTGGGCCGGGGCTAGGGAGCCTTCAGCGCGAGGTATTCCACGCGCGTCATCTCGCGCAACTGCCTGGGATGCTTGTCCACCGCGGCATACCAGCGCTCCGCGCGCGCGGCACGGCGCTTGTCCGGCGGCGTGTCGATCGCATCGAGGAAGGCTTCGATCGCGAGGAAGTAGCGCATGGTGTTGCGCTCCATCACTCCGCGCATGCCGCCCACCAGACGGGGGCGCCCCTGTTCGTCGACGCCTTGCGAAGTGAATCCCACCTTGTCCTTGCCCGACGTGGCGAGGTAGCTCTGCATTACAAGGGACGACATCGCGCCATAGCCGTAGCCGTAGCCCATGTGGACCAGCGTGCGGCGCTCGTCGAGCGGCGTCGCCTCGAAGATGATGCGGTAATCCCTCGTGCCCGCGGGGCCGGTCGGGGCCATCAGACGAACCTGGAGGAGATCGTCCGTCCGCGCGAGGAGGGAAAATTTGAGATCGAGCCGTTTCGCGTCGATGGGCGGCGAGTCGGGCCTGCGTCCGATGAAGATGCTCAGCTGGTCGCCCGTCGCCTCGCACTTCTGCACGTTGAACGGCAGCACCAGCAGGTCGCACCAGTCCTTCGCCGATGCCAGCGTCTGCACCTTGCGGAACGGCTGCTCGATCACCGCATGCACGTCACCCTTGAGGCTGCCCCCCGCGTCGCTCGAGTCGAGAACCAGGGGCCGGCCGAACGCACTGGTATCCAGCCGCTCGCGCAGCGCGACATGCTTCTGCCGCAATGCCGCCGCGGTCACCGGCTGCGGATCGGGCTCGTCGCCGGAGGCCGGCCAGGCCAGGATGACGAGCGAGGCGACGGCGGCGAGAAAAGGGTGTGCGGGTTGAAGCTTCATGAGCCATTGCACCATTCGCGCTGCCAAAAAAAAACCCCGCAACGGCGGGGTTTTTCGTGGGAAAGGGGGAGGTCCTAGGCAGGATACGGCTGACGGCGCTCGTGGGCCTCGGCTTGCGCCGGCATCTGCTGCGGCATCCCGCTACGGGGAAGGCGGCGCACTTCGTCCTTTTCTCGCGCCCGGCGTGCCATTTCAGCGTATGCGCGCTTCACCATCTCGAAATCGTATTCGTGGGTCATGGGCGGCTCCTCGGGTGGGCACCCCACAAGTTTCCTTCATGAGCCGGAAGTCCCGCTATCAGACTTGTCCTACGTGGCCCAATTTTTAGTCCAAGCGGGCTAGTATTCACTTCCTTTTTTCCAGATCAACGCCCATTCCATGGACCTGCCTGCCAACCGCTTCAAGAAAGCCATCCTCGCAGGGCAGCAGCAGGTGGGCCTCTGGGTCTCGCTGGCGAGCCCCTACAGCACCGAGATCGTCGCCGGCTCGGGATTCGACTGGCTGCTGATCGACGGGGAGCACTCGCCCAACGATCCCACCACCGTCCTGCCGCAACTGCAGGCGGCGGCGCCCTACGCGGTATCGACGATCGTCCGCCCGGCGTGGAACGACAAGGTGCTTATCAAGCGCTATCTCGACATCGGCGCGCAGAGCCTCCTCATTCCCTATGTGGAGACGGCGGAGCAGGCCGAGGCCGCCGTGGCCGCGATCCGTTATCCGTTGCGCGGCGTGCGTGGCGTGGCCGGCGTCACGCGCGCCTCGCGCTTCGGCCGTGTCGCCGACTACGTGAAACGCGCCGAGGAGGAGCTTTGCCTGCTGGTACAGATCGAATCGCGCCTCGGGATCGACCACCTCGAGGCGATCGCGCGCACCGACGGCATCGACGGCGTATTCATCGGGCCCGCCGACCTCGCCGCGGGCCTGGGGCATCTCGGGCAGCAGGGACACCCCGAGGTACAGAATGCGATCGAGGACGCGGTGAAGCGCATCACGGCTTGCGGCAAGCCCGCGGGGATCCTCGCCGTGGACGAAGCCTCCGCGCGACGCTACATCGAGTGGGGCACCACGTTCACCGCGGTGGGGTTGGACGCGATGATCCTGCGAGTGGAAAGCGACAGGCTTCGCGCGAAGTTCTGATCGCACAGAAAACCGGGGTCAGACCCCAAAAAGCGGAACCGGGGTCTGACCCCGGTTTTCTGACCGCCGCCGGCCATGAGGCCGGCGGCTACGTCATCGAACCCGTCTCCTTCGTCGAGGCGTCCCTCCACCGAAGGCCGGGCGGCAACCCGAAATCCTCGTTAGGCGGGCCGCGCACAGCCCGCGAAGTTGCCGGTCTACAACATCAACCAATCCCGCGCCGCCTGACGCGCCTCGTACTCGAAGCGCGCGTGGGCGTTCGCGACCCGCGCGGGCAAACCCGGACGCCGCTCGGCCTCGTAAAGCGCAAAGCCCAGTTGCTTCCTCTTCAACTTCCTCAGCGGCAAGGCCAGCCAGTTCCACGCCGCATGCCTGTTCAACGCGTTCATCGTCGCATTCCCCAGTCGCTTTCCCGATTTCAGAAGCACAAAGCCCGGAGGTCTTTTCGGCTCTCCGGGCTTTGCGGGGAATTCCTCGCTGACGATGCTGAGGTCTATTCCGTCGTTCTCCCGGAGAGCAGCCAATCCCTTGCTTCCGCGCGGTCGATGCCCTGCGTAATGCAGGACGCCGGCGCGTTCGGGCGCATGGGTGGCAGATGGATGAAAGTGGTCTTCATGTCTCTCGGAAAAACTCCGCACTTCGTGTCGATGGTCGAATGCTGCCATGCAGCATTGGCGTCGTCAACCCCAATCAGCGAAGAAATTTGTGAACTCGGCTTGTAAGCGCGCGGTCGCAAGGAGACTTGCCCGATGGAGCGACGTCATGAGGCATCCTTCCGAACCGAACAACAGCGGCCAGGGCCAGCCGCAGCGAACGCGAACCCGGGGTGCGATCCGCACCCACCTCGGGCGCAAACGCTCCGGACCCCGCAATCGCCCCCCCAGCGGCGACATCGTGTACCTGCAGGCCGCAGGGGAGCCGCAGCGCTTCGAGCAGGAGCGCCTGTTCGATCGGCTCATGGGCCAGTTCCAGTCGATCTTCGATGGCGCGGGCGAGAAGACCGCCGCGGCCTTCGACCGCGCGCTCGATAACGCCTGCGACACTTTGGTGAGCGCCGGAGAATTTACCGCCGAGAATGCCGAACGGCTGCGGCAATTCCTTCGCCGCGACCTGCTGCAGCGCGACCACCCCGCGCTCACCTTCCGCACCGGCGACATCACGACCGCGGGCAGCTTCACCTGCGAGAGCTGCGGCTGGACCCTGCGCACCGCGCGCACCACGCTGTTGCCGCCCTGCCCTCAGTGCGCGCAGACGACGTTCCGCAAGACCGGCTGAGGCGACAAGACCTGTCTCCTCTACGCCCCTCCCGGTCCCCCGGCTTTCGAGCAGTCGGAGAGAGCCCGGAGGTGCGCTTGAGCGCCGGGTCAAGAATCGCCCGCGGGCGGCTTTGATACCGATTTACGCACTCGACCTATGAGGCCATTCCTGCCGCGTGGCCGGACGCCCAGGCCCACTGGAAGTTGAAGCCGCCGAGGTGGCCGGTCACGTCCACGCCCTCGCCGATGAAATAAAGGCCGGGGACGGCAGTGGCCTCCATCGTCTTCGAGGAAAGGCCGCGCGTATCCACGCCACCCAGCGTGACCTCGGCCTTGTTGTAACCGAGCGTCCCCGAGGGCTGCACCTTCCAGCCGGTGAGGCCTCCGGCAGCCTCTTCGAGCGCGCGATCCGACAGCTGCGCCATCGGACCGGCAAGGCCGCGCGCATCGCACCACTGCTGCGCGAAGCGCTTCGGTAAACGCTCGGCCAGGAGCGTCGCGAGCGCCGCACGCGAACGCCGCTCCGTCGCGAACCATGCGCGCACGTCGACACCCGGCAACACGTCGATGTCGATCGGCTCGGCGGCCGCGGCATGCTGCCAATACGAAGACACCTGCAGAATGGCGGGGCCCGAGAGGCCGCGGTGCGTGAACAGCATGTTCTCGCGGAAATGCCCATCGCCGCATCGCGCCTCGGCATCGAGCGACACGCCGGCGAGGTCGCCATAGCGTTCGAGGAGCTCGGGGGCGAGGCTCAACGGCACCAGCGCGGGCCGGGGCGCCACCACCGCGAGCCCGAACTGCTCGGCGAGGCGGTAGGCGAAAGGCGTGGCGCCGATCTTCGGCACCGTGAGCCCGCCGGTGGCGACGATGAGCGATGCGGCCTCGACCGCGCCGCGCGCGGTTGCGATCGCAAAGCCGCGGTCGTTGCGGGCCACAGCGCCCACGTCGCACGGTTGCCACCACTCGACCTTCGAGTCCGCGCATTCGGACCGCAGCATCTCGATGATCAGCGTCGAGCTCTCGTCGCAGAAGAGCTGCCCGAGGGTCTTCTCGTGCCAGGCGATGCCGTGCCGGTCAACCAGTGCGATGAAGTCGCGCGGCGTATAGCGCGCGAGCGCCGAGCGGCAGAAGTCGGGGTTCACCGAGAGGAAGTCCCGGTGCGTCGCGTGGATGTTGGTGAAATTGCAGCGCCCGCCGCCGGAGATGCGGATCTTCTCGCCCACCTTGGCGTAGTGGTCCACGAGGAGGACGCGCCGCCCGCGCGCGCCCGCGGTGGCCGCGCACATCATGCCGGCGGCGCCCGCGCCGACCACCGCGACGTCGAACCTCACCGGGCGTGGGCCCGGTCGCGCTTGCCGCGCGACGCGAGCGTGATCGACGAGATCCCGGGGGCGTACAAGCCGATCGACGAAGTCATGGCCATCCAGTCCGACCTCGTCGAGGTCGTGCACACGCTGAAGCAAGTGGTCTGCGTGAAGGGCTAGCTACTTCAGCGACTCGATCTTTCCCAGGTCGAGGGAGGAGACTGCGGACTTGAGGGCGTTGATGTCGACACCCTCGCCGTCCGCGCTCACCACGAAGCGGTCGGCGAGGATCACCGAGTAGTGGTTGGTGCCGCCGCGCTTGGAGACCTGCTCGCGCACCAGGCGGCTGCCCTCGCGACGCATGCGCTCGACGCGATCGGCGGTCTCCGATTCCGAGGTCGCGCCCATGGCCGCCCAGGCAGCGAGGCTCGCGAGGCCCGCGGCGCCGCCGGTGTCGACCACCGACAGGTGCACATGCTTGTTGCCTTCCGAATAATCGCCTTCGACCTTGGCGGCCATCAGGCCGACGACGCCGCTGCGGTCGGAGCGCAGGTCGGTGCGCGGCAGCCCCGCGAATTTTTCCGGCACGAAGGGTTTCAGCGCATCGAGCTGCACGGGCTCCACGCCCTTGCCGCCGGAAAGCGCGGTGCCGAGCGCGGCCATCGCGGCCTCGGCCTGCTTGCCCGGATCGCCGCTCTTCTGCGCCTGCTCCATCTTCTTGCCGGCCTCTTCCATCTTGCGGGCGAACTCGTCCAGCTTGCCGGCCGGGCTGCCCTTGTCGAAGGAGGCATTGGACGAGGGCGAGCCCATGTGCGCGGCTATCATCGCCGGCGCGGTGATCAAACCGCCGACGATGCTGATGATGAAACCCACGACGATCGCGCACACCACCACCAGCGCGGTGTAGCCGGCGCTCTTCTCCGCCGGGTTCTTCATCAGGCGCGGCAGGCCGAGGTAGAGGAGGTAAAGACCGTAGAGCGCACCGATCAGCACCAGGATGCTCAGCGCCGGGATGATCGTGAGGATGCCGGCGAGCCAGGCGGGGGTGTACGAGTACGCCGCGAGCTTCACCGCCTGCGCCATGTTCTTCTGGCCGCCGAAGGTCGGCGCCAGCGCGTCGACGATGAACCCGAGCACGTAGACGAAGACCACTGCCATGATGACGTGATAGATGGCCAGGCCCAGGCCCCAGCCGATCCCCATCCGGTAGGTGCCCAGGAACGGCAGGCTCATTCCGATGAGGCACATGCCGATGAAGCCCGCGACCGCGGCGACCGCCGCCAGGGGCACCACGTACCCGGTGACGATCTTCGCGGTGGGCGTGGGATCGGCGGCAATGGCATCCCATTCCGTCTTCGGGGTCACGATCATGTTCTTGGCACGTTCGATGAGTTGCATGCGGGCTCCGGCGCGAAAACGCGAGTTTAGCTGCGATAATGTCTCATGGGAACGAGCGAAAACCTGGTCGAGATCCGCGGCCTGCATTTTTCATACGGCCGGCGCCCGCTGTTGAGGGGCATCGACCTCGACATCCCGCGCGGCAAGGTGGTCGCCATCCTGGGGACCAGCGGCTCGGGCAAGACCACGCTGCTGCAGGTGATCGGCGGCTCGCTCGTTCCGCAGCGCGGCAGCGTGGAAGTGTGCGGTCGCCGCGTGCACGATCTTTCGCGCGAGGAGCTCTACGCGCTGCGCCGCCAGATGGGCGTCATGTTCCAGAAGGGGGGGCTGTTCACCGACCTGTCGGTGTTCGAGAACGTGGCTTACCCGATCCGCGAGCACACGGTGCTGCCGGAGGAGATCATCCACGACCTGGTGGTCATGAAGCTGCACACGGTCGGGCTGCGGGGTGCGCAGCGCCTCATGCCCGCGGAGCTTTCCGGCGGCATGGGCCGGCGGGTGGCCCTCGCGCGCGCCATCGCGCTCGATCCACCGCTCATGATCTTCGACGAGCCCTTCGCGGGCCTCGATCCGATCAGCCTGAACGTGGTCTGCAACCTGATCCGCACGCTGAACGACGCGCTGGGCTCCACCTCGGTGGTGGTCACCTACGACGTGCACGAGGCGCTGGCGCTCGCCGACTACCTCTATATCCTCGGCGACGGCGTGATCAAGGGGCACGGTCCGACCCCGGACATGGTCGCCTCGACCGACCCCTTCGTGCACCAGTTCCTGCATGCGGAACCGGACGGTCCGGTGCGCTTCCACTTCCCGGCGCGCCCCATCGCCGAAGAACTGGAGATCGCCGCCGCCTCGCGGTAGCATCTTGCGCCCGATGGAAAGCGCCACGAAACCCCCGCTCGCAGCCGCGCTGCCGTTCGATTCCGCCAAGGCCTTCGTCGAGGCGCTGGTGCAGGATTCGGGCGGGCTCATCACCTTTGTGGACCACGAGGAGCGCGTGCGCTTCGCGACCCAGCGCTTCGCCGACTGGCTCGGCATCCCGCTGCCGGAGATCCTCGGGCGCACCGTGGCCGATCTGTATGGCGAGGAGGTCTACGCCACCATCTCCGCCTGGATCAAGCGCGCCCTCGCTGGCGAGGAAGTGCAATACGAGCGCGCGGCAAGGCACGCCGACGGCAGCGCCAACTGGGTATCGGTGAACGTGCGCCCGTCGCGCGATGCCGCGGGCCGCGTGGTCGGCGTCTTTTCCAGCACGCTCGAGGTGAACGAGCTCAAGCGCACCCACGACGCGCTCGGCCACGCGCTCGAGGAGATCGCCACCCACATGGAGAACACGCCACTGGCAGTGGTGGAATTCTCCCGCGACCGGACGATCAAGCGCTGGTCCCCGCAGGCCGAGGCGATCTTCGGCTGGACCTTCGCGGAGGTCCGCGAGCGCAACCCGATCGAATTCGGCCTGGTGCACCCGGACTCCATGCAAATGGTGCGCGATCTCGCCGAGGAGATGGTCGCCCGCCGCACCATGAGGAACCGCGGGCTCATCCGCGGCATGACTCGCGAGGGGCGCGCCATCTGGTGCGAGTGGTACAACTCCGCATTCTTCGAAGCCGACGGCGCGCTCGTCTCGATCCTGTCGCTGATCGCGGACGTGACCTCCCGCGTGGAGGCGGAGGAGCAGCTGCGGCAGGCCGCGGTCAACGATGCGCTCACCGGGCTGCCCAATCGCAACTCCCTCGCCGCGCGCCTGGAGCACGCGATCATGCGCGTGAACCGCAGCGGCGACCGGCTGGCGCTCCTCTTCATCGACCTCGACCGCTTCAAGAAGGTGAACGACACGCTCGGGCACGCCGCCGGCGACGAGGTGCTGCGCCAGGCGGCCGCGCGCATCCGTGCCGTGGTCCGCGAGGTGGACACGGTGGCGCGCCTGGGCGGCGACGAGTTCGTGGTGCTGCTCGAGACCGACGTGCGCCGGGACACGCCGGGCGTCATCGGCGAGCGCATCCGCGCCGCCTTCGGCTCGCCCTTCGACTGGAAGGGCACCGACGTGAACTGCGGTGCGAGCGTGGGCGTGAGCCTCTACCCGGACCACGCCCGCGATCCGGCATCGCTGCTGCAATCCGCGGACGAAGCCATGTATCGCGTCAAGCAATCGGTGGGACCATGACACTGCGCACGCTGCTCGCTCTCGCCTTCCTCGCGCCCGCCCTGCCGGCGCAGGCGTACTGCATCCACAACCAGCTGCGCGACCGCGACATCTTCGTCGAGCAGGCGCCGGTGAAGGACAAGCTGCGCGAGGACCGCACCCTGTCGACCAGGGTCGCGCCCGGCAAGACCCATTGCTGCCGCAACCTCGACTGCAACCCCGGCGGCCGCAGCGAATCGGTGGTGACGCTCTGGATCAACGTGCTCGGCGAGCCCGAGTACAAGTGCGGCTTCGCGGAGGGCTACCGCGATCTCAAGGTGACCGGCGACGGCACCGTACGCGTGCAGCACAACCCACGCCACCCGAAGAGCTCCGTGCCCTACATCGTGCGTATCCGCAGCGGCGAGAAGGACTTGACCGGCCCTGCCGGGCTTTCCTGCTTTCCGCCCCCTCCCCCGCACGACCCGAGAGAGAAGAAATGAAGGCCTCATTGCCCATCGCGGCCCTCGCGCTCGCCGCGGGCGCGCTGCTGTTACCGCTCGCCGCATCGGCGCAGTCCGACTATCCCAACCGCCCGGTCACGATGATCGTGCCGTTCCCGCCCGGTGGCGTCGCCGACATCACCGCGCGGCCGGTCGCCGAGGCGATGGGCCGCTTCCTCAAGCAGACGGTCGTGGTCGAGAACAAGGCCGGCGCCGGCGGTGGCGTGGGCATGCAGTACGTCTCGCGCGCCAAACCCGACGGCTACACCGTGCTGCTGGCGCTCTCGTCGATCTCCATTATCCCCGAGGCCGACAGGATCCTCGGCCGCGATCCCATGTACCGGCTCGCGCAGCTGGTGCCGATCGCGCGCTTCACCGCCGATCCCACGGTGCTCGCGGTGCGCGCCGACGGCCCCTACAAGTCGGTGAAGGATCTGGTCGAGGCGGCAAAAAAGGCGCCTGGCACGATTCCCTATGGGTCTTCGGGCAACTACGGCACGATGCACGTGCCGATGGAGATGTTCACCGCGTCGGCGGGCGCGAAGATGCTGCACGTTCCGTTCACCGGCGCGGGACCCGCGGTCGTGGCGCTGCTGGGAGGCCAGGTCGAAGCGCTCTCGACCGGCCCCTCGTCGGTGATGGGTCACGTGAAGGGCGGCAAGGTGCGCGTGCTCGCGACGTGGGGCGAATCGCGCCATCCGGCGTTGCCCGACGTGCCGACCCTCAAGGAGCTGGGCTACGACGCGCAGTTCTCGCAGTGGACCGGCCTCTTCGTTCCCGCGGGCACGCCCGAGGCGGCGATCGCGAAGCTGCGCGAGGCCGCGCGTGCGGCGGTGGACGACGCCACCTTCAAGGCGGCGCTCGCCAAGGTCGAGACGCCGGTGCAATACCTCGACCAGCCGCAGTTCAAGGCCTTCTGGGACCAGGACGCGGCCAAGCTCGCCGACGTGGTGAAGAGGATCGGCAAGGTCGAGTGAGGATCGCCGCGCCGCTCCTGGCCGCGTTCGCGCTCGCCGCCTCCGCGTCCCTGCTCGCCGCAGGGCCCCAACGCAACGCGGCGCTGCACGCCCTCTTCGACCGCGAGTCCGAGCGCACGCTGCGGGAGTATCCCGAGCGCGCCACCCAATTGGGCATCGAGGGCTTCGACGACCGCCTCACCGACTTCTCCCCGGAGGCGGTGGCGCGGCGCAAGGCGCACACGGGGACGGTCATCGCGGAGCTCGAACGCTTCGAGCCGCGCGGGCTTTCCACCCAGGATCGCATCTCGCGCGACGTGATGCTCGCCGACCTGCGGCTCGATGCCGAGGAAGACGCGCTCTACGGGGAACTGCCCTTCAGCACCACCAGCTCCTTCACCCCCGTGTCCTCGACAGGCGGCCCGCACTCGGGCCTCGTGGGCCTCGCCAAGGCCACGCGCTTCCGCACTGCCGGGGACTACGACAACTACCTGAAGCGCCTGGAAGCGGTGCCGCGTGCGATCGACCAGCACATCGCGAACATGCGCGCCGGCATGCGCTCGGGCTGGATGCCTCCGGCCGAAGCGATGTCGCGCGCGGTCCCGGCGTTCGCGGTGTTCGCGGCCGCCGACGTGAAGGCCACGCCGCTGTGGCGCCCGTTCGAGCAGTTCCCGCGCGAGGTGCCGGAGACCGAGCGGGCGCGGCTCGCGCGGGCGGGCGAGCGCGCGCTCGTCGAGAAGGTCCATCCCGCCTTCGCCAAGCTCAAGCAATTCATGGAATCGGAATACCTGCCCGCGGCGCGCAAGGACCTGGGGGCGAATGGCCTTCCCGGGGGCGATCGGTACTACGACGTGCGCGTCCGCAGGATGACCACTACCGAGATGAAGGCCGGGGAGATCCACCAGCTCGGCCTCGCGGAGGTGGCGCGCATCCGCGGCGAGATGGACCGCGTCATCGCCTCGACCGGTCACAAGGGCAGCTTCGCGGATTTCGTGCAGTTCGTGAACACCGATCCGCGCTTCTTCTTTTCGAAGGCCGAGGAGCGCCTCGCCGCCTACCGCGACATCGCCAAGCGCGCCGACGCCGAGCTGCCGCGGCTCTTCGCGCAGCTGCCGCGCACCCCCTACGGCATCCGCCCGATGGAAGCCTATGAGGGCGACAACGCCGACAACTACTCCCGCCCCGCGATCGACGGCAGCCGCGCCGGCTTCTTCAACGCCAACGTGAACAACCTCAAGGGCCGACCCTCCTATGAAATGGAGGCGGTGCTGTTGCACGAAACGGTTCCCGGGCACCACCTGCAGATCGCGCGCCAGCAGGAGCTGCGCGACCTGCCGCTCTTCCGCCGCGCCGGCGGCTACGTTGCCTACAGCGAGGGCTGGGCGCTGTACGCCGAGAGCCTTGGCTACGAGATGGGGTTCTACAAGGATCCCTACATGCGCTACGGCGCCCTGTGGGCGGAGGCGATGCGCGCCTGCCGCCTGGTGATCGACACGGGCATCCACACCAGGGGCTGGGGCCGGGAGCAATCGATCAAGTACATGATGGACAACGCGGGCCTGAAGCTGGGATTCGCAACTTCGGAGATCGACCGCTACATCAACACGCCGGCGCAGGCGCTGGGCTACAAGATCGGCGAGCTGCGCATCAAGGCGATGCGCGCCAAGGCGCGCGCGGCGCTGGGAGAGCAGTTCGACGTGCGCCGCTTCCACAACGCCGTCCTCGATGACGGGCCGCTACCGCTCACGGTGCTGGAAGCGCGCGTCGACGAGTGGATCGGCGCGGAAGCGAGCCCGCGGCCGGCCCCGGCGTTGTCTCGGGAGCCGCGGAAGAACGACGCGCTGCACGCGCTCTTCGAGCGCGAGTTCAAGAATGGGCTGGAGGAATTCCCCGAAAACGCCACCTTCCTCGGCATCGACGGCTACGATCACCGCCTCACCGACAAGTCTCCCGCGGCGATCGCGCGCCGCAATGCGCGCATCGGGCGGGTGATCGCAGAGCTCGCGCGCTTCGATCCGAAGAAGCTCTCGGTACAGGACCGCATCTCGCGCGACGTGATGCTCACCAACTTGCGCCTCGCCCGGGAAGAGGCCGGCTTCTACCGCAAGCTGCCGTTTGGTCCCCAGGACGGATGGATGCGCGTGAGCCCCATGAACGGCATCCAGCTCTTCGCGGGCTACCTGGTGCTGGCGACGCGGTTGCGCACGGCCGCGGACTACGCCAATTACCTGAAGCGCCTCGAAGCGTTGCCGCGCTCCCTCGGCGAGGACATGGCGGCAATGCGCGCGGGCATGAAGAGCGGCTGGCTTCCCCCGCGCGCCGCGATGCAGCGCGTGCCCGAGATGTTCGCGGTCCACGTCGCGCCAGACGTCACCGCGTCGCCCTTGTGGCGTCCCTTCGCGAACTTTCCCGCCGAGATGGGCACCGAGGATCGCCGCCGCCTCGAGGAGGCCGGGCGCAAAGTGATCTCCGGGCGCGTGCAGCCGGCCTTCGTGGCGATGAAGGCGTTCCTCGAAACCGAGTACCTGCCGGCGTGCCGCGAGAAGCTCAGCGCATCGACACTTCCCGCGGGGCCCGCGTACTACGAGCATCAGATCCGCGAGCAGACCACCACCGACATGACGGCGGCGCAGATCCACGAGCTGGGGCTGAGCGAAGTGGCGCGCATCCGCGCCGAGATGGACGGCGTCATCGGGCAATCGGGCTTCAAGGGCGGTTTCGCCGAGTTCCTCAAGTTCATCAATTCCGATCCGCAATTCTTCTTCAAGAAGCCCGAGGATCGGTTGCGTGCCTACCGCGACATCGCCAAGCGCGCCGATGCCGAGCTTCCCAGGCTCTTCGCCGAATTGCCACGCATTCCTTATGGCATCCGGCCCATGGAGGAATACGAAGGCGACAACTCCGACCACTACTCGGGTCCCGCCATGGACGGCAGCCGTGCGGGCTTCTTCGATGCCAACGTCAACAAGCTGCAAAGCCGGCCGTCGTACGAGATGGAGACCACGCTCCTGCACGAGGCGGTGCCGGGACACCACCTGCAGATCGCCCGCGCGCTCGAGCTCGAGGACCTGCCGCGCTTCCGGCGTGCCGGCGGCTACGTCGCCTATTCCGAGGGCTGGGCGCTCTATGCCGAAACCCTGGGTTTCGACATGGGATTCTTCCGCGACCCTTACCAGCACTTCGGCCGGCTGCAGGGCGACATGCTGCGCGCCGCGCGCCTGGTGATCGATACCGGCCTGCATTCGAAGGACTGGAGCCGCGAGCAGGCGATCGCCTATTTCATCGACAACGGCGCGGGCAATGCCGACTACGCGGCCGCCGAGATCGATCGCTACATCGTGCTGCCCGGCCAGGCGCTCGGCTACAAGATCGGCGAGCTGAAGATCAAGGCGATGCGCGCCAAAGCACGCGCTGCGCTGGGCGCACGCTTCGACCTGCGCCGCTTCCACAACGCGCTGCTCGACGACGGCCCGCTGCCCCTCACGGTGCTCGAGTCGCGCATCGACCAATGGATCGCAACCCAAGGAGCGAAACAATGAAGCTGGCTAGGGGAAATGTGATCTCCCGCATTGCCGGGGCGTCCGGCAGGCACTAGGCTGGATGGATGATCGACCTCAGGACATTGCTGCTGCTGCTCGCGATCGCCGACCTGGTGCTGGCGGCGGCGCTCTGGCTGGGTGCGGGCCAACGGCTGCGCGACGGCATGGCGCAATGGGCGGGCTCCCTGGCGATGCGCGCCCTGGGCCTGGTGCTCTTCGCCTCCCAGGGGCAGCTGCACGCCGGCGCGGTCGCCGTGGGCGCGGCGTTGGTGGCGCTGTCGATGACGCTGCAGGCCGCGGCGATCCTCGCCTTCGGCCGCAAGTCGCTGGTGGCGTGGGTGCATTCCGCGATCATCGCCGGCGTGGCGGTGCCCTTCCAGCTGCTGGAGCCCGACCGTGCCAACGGCTTCCTCTTCGGAGGCGTGGTCTTCGGCACGCTGTTGCTGGTGCTCGCCGCGCTCTGCGTGCAGATGCGTGCGCCGGCCCTGTCGCGTGCCAAGGCGCTCCTGGTGGTGTGCTTCGCGGCCGTGGGGCTCGCGTGCCTGTGGCGCGGCGTCGGCGCGGTGCTGGTCGTCGATCCGCTGCGCGACTTCCAGGCGCCCGCAGGCTTCGCCGCGGTCACCTTCCTTGCCGCCTTCGCCGCCGCGATCGCATCCACCTTCGGCTTCGTGCTGCTCCACAAGGAGCGGGCCGATGCCGAGGCGCGGCGGCTCGCGACCATCGATCCGCTCACCGGCGCATACAACCGGAGTACCTTCCACGAGATCGCGGAGCGGGAGCTCGCGCGCGCGCTCCGCGCTGGGCAGGCGCTGTCGATCGTGATGCTCGATATCGATCACTTCCGCGCCATCAACGAGCAGCATGGCGCTCGCGTGGGCGACGAAGTGCTGCGCCAGTTCGCCGACCTGGTGCGCTCGGCGCTACGCAAGGAAGACATGCTGGTGCGATATGGCGGCGAGGAGTTCCTGGTGATGATGCCGGAGGTGCCGGGGCCGGGCGCCGTCGTCGTGGCAGGACGCATCCGCCGCTACGTCGCCCACGCGCCCGTCGAGGCCGCGGGGCACAAGTTTTCCCTCACCGTGAGCCTCGGCGTGGCCGCCCGCCTGGACGAGGGCC
Organism: Usitatibacter sp.; assembly: GCA_039929025.1. Classification (GTDB taxonomy): domain Bacteria; phylum Pseudomonadota; class Gammaproteobacteria; order Burkholderiales; family Usitatibacteraceae; genus Usitatibacter. The sequence goes on from JBDSRZ010000244.1 coordinate 14,631, forward strand.
CGGAAAGCATCGACACCCTGCTCGCCCGCGCCGACTCCGCCCTCGCCCTCGCCAAGGAACGCGGCCGCAACCGTGTTGTTGCCCTTTCCCTGGGACGCTCGATCGCCGCCTAAAGTCCGTGCACCTCCTCTACATCGCCGACCCGCTTTGCTCGTGGTGCTACGGATTCGGGCCGGAGCTCGCGAAGCTCGCCGCCCGCCATCCAGGCGTGCGCATCGACCTGCTGATGGGCGGACTGCGGCCCTACAACAGGGAGCCCATGAGCGAGGCGTTCCGGACGATGCTGCTGGAGCACTGGAACCACGTGGCGCAGGCGAGCGGGCTACCCTTCTCGCGCACCGCGATCGACCGCCCGGGCTTCGTCTACGACACCGAACCCGCGTGCCGCGCCGTGGTCGCGGCGCGCACCATCGATGCTTCCCGCGCGCTGGCATTCATGAAGGCCGTGCAGGCGGCGTTCTACCGCGACGGGCGCGATGCAACCGACGATGCGGTGCTTGCCGAGATCGCCGCGGAAAACGGCTACGGGCACCGCGCTTTCGCGGCCGCGATCGAGTCCGGACCGATGCGCGAGGCGACGCGCGACGACTTCGCGCGCAGCCAGACGATGGGAGTGGGCGGGTTTCCGACCGTGGCCGTGATGAGCGGCGCGCAGCTCTACCTCGTCACCTCCGGCTACGCCACCGACGACGTGCTCGAATACCGCATCGGCGAGATCGAGCGGCGAATCGCTCCGACCACCGCCAGGGGCGCGTGATCCCGCGCCCTGCGACCTCGCCGCGCCCCCGGGGGGGTCCCGGCGATCCGATCTCCTACCAGGCGCTCAAGCTCCGCGAACCTTCTTCTGCACCCGCTCGTCGAATCGCGCCACGTTGACCACTACGCGCTCGTGGGTGCCCTCGCCGATCAGCTCGCGCTCGTCGGAGGCAGCGACGCGAAAGTAGATCGTCCGCCCTTCGACTCGCAGCACTTCCGCGGTGGCTTGCACGCGCATTCCCACGGGAGTGGCCGCGACGTGCGTCACGTCGAGATGGGTGCCGAGGCTCTGGTGATTCTCGGGCAGCGACTGCTCGACGGCAGCGAGCGCGGCCGCCTCGATCAGGTTGATCATCACCGGCGTGGCGAGCACCCGAATGCGCCCGCTGCCGATGCGCGGCGCGGTGTGCTGCTCGCCCACGACGAGGTGTGCGGTGCCGATCAGGCCTGTCAGGCCGGCAAGATCCATGCGCGAAAGCAGTTCGTATGGAGCATCTGCCCATTATTGCCCAAGGATGGCGAGCCCGTTTCATGGGCCCGCTTTCTCCTGCGCCACGCCTTATCTCGGTTGGGGAGAGGGTGGGCGCCATAATGGGCGATGCTCACCGTGCCCACCGCGACCCTCGAGCGCAATGCCGCCGGCATTCCCTTCTCGGGCGAGTTCGACGACATCTACCACTCCGCGGCGGGTGGGCTCGCGCAGGCGCGGCACGTTTTCCTGGAGGGCAATCACCTCGCCGAGCGCTGGCGCGGGCGCGATGCCTTCGTGATCCTCGAGACCGGCTTCGGCATCGGCCTGAATTTCCTCGCGGCCTGGAGCGCCTGGCGCGCGGATGGCGCACGGCCCCGCCGGCTTCACTTCATCTCCGTGGAGCACCGGCCGTTCGCGCGCGTCGACCTCGTCGCGGCTCTCGCGCCGATCGAGGAGCTGCAGCCGCTCGCCCGCGCCCTTGCCGCGGTGTGGCCCGAGCCGCTCGCCGGTTTCCACCGCCTGCACTTCGACAACGGCAAGGTCATCCTCACGCTGATGTTCGGCGACGCGTGCACGATGCTGCCGCAACTCGTCGCGACCGCCGATGCCTTCTTTCTCGACGGCTTCGCGCCGGCGAGGAACCCGGCGATCTGGTCGCCCGAGGTGGTGCGTGAGCTCGGCCGGCTGGCCGCGCCCGACGCGACGCTCGCCACCTGGACCGTCGCGGGGGGCGTGCGCTCTGCCCTGGCCGACGCAGGCTTCCGCATCGACAGGCGGCCCGGCTTCGGCTCGAAGCGCGAGATGCTGGCGGGCCGGCGCGAGGCGCAGCCGCGCGGCACGGTCCGGCGCGCTCGCCATGCCCTGGTGATCGGCGCTGGGCTCGCGGGCACGCTGGTCGCGGAACGCCTCGCATCGCGCGATTGGGCCGTGGATCTCGTCGATGCGCGCTCGGAGCGCAGCGTTCCCGCGGTGGGACTGCTGCGCCCGATCGTCAACCTGCGCGACGCGGTCAACGCCCAGGCATCGCGCAGCGCCTTCCTCTATGCGCTGCAGCATTACCGTGCATTGCTGCATGACGGCTATCACCTGCAATGGGATCGATGCGGCGTGCTGCAGCTCGCCGCCGACGAGGACGAGGCGGCGCGCTTCGACGCGATCGTGCGCTCGCAGGGATTTCCCTCGTCGTTCCTGCAATTCGCCGACAGCGCGCGCGCCGCGGATATCGCCGGACACGCGGTGCGCGGTCCGGGCTGGTGGTTTCCGCAAGGCGCATGGGTCGCGCCGGCGAGCCTCGCCACCGCGAGCATCGCGCGCGCGGGAGGCAACGTGCGCCACCTCATGCCCCGAGACGTCCAGCGCATCGAGCGCGAGGGACACGTGTGGCGGGCGCTCGATTCCGACGACCGCGTCATCGCCGAATCGGCGACCCTCGTCGTCGCCAATGCCGCCGACGCCGCTCGGCTCCTTCCACAGGCCCGGCTGCGGCTCGCCTCCGTGCGCGGACAAGTGAGCTACCTGCCGCCCTCGGCGCAGCGGTCGCTCGACGTGATCGTGAGCGGCACCGGCTACGTCGCTCCCCTGGAAGGCGGTGGTCACGTCGTCGGCGCGAGCTACCACCACGAGGATTTCGATGGCAGCGTGCGTGTCGCGGACCATTGCGAGAACCTGGCGCGGGCCGACGCGATGCTCCCGGGGTTCACCGCCGGCCTGGTCGCCGAAGAGCTGGGCGGATGGACGGGGTATCGCACCACGGTCCCGGACCGGCTGCCGATCTTCGGCGCGACGGCGATCGATGGCGTGCACGTCGCCACCGGGCTGGGATCGCGGGGACTTCTGTGGGCGCCGCTCGGCGCCGAGCTCCTCGCTTCCCAGCTCGAAGACGAGCCCCAGCCCCTGTCGCGAGACTTGAGCGGCGCTCTCTCGCCGCAGCGCTTCCTCTCGTGAAAGCGGGGACAGGCTGAACCGTCCCCGGCTTATTCTTCGGTAATGCGCCCCGATTTCTCCTCGCTCGCCCTCTTCGTCCGCGTTGCGGAGACGCGCAGCATCACCAAGGCGGCGCAGGCGAGCCACATCGCGCTGGCCGCGGCGAGCCGGCGCATCGCGCAGCTCGAGGACCAGTTCGGCGTGCAGCTCCTCTACCGCACGGCGAAGGGCGTCGAGCTCACGCCCGCGGGCACGGCGATGCTCAACCACGCACGCCAGATGCTCGAGAAGGTGGGCGAGATGCGCGCGGAGATCAGCGACTACTCCAAGGGCGTGAAAGGCGTGGTGCGCGTGCAGGCGAACGCCTCGGCGCTCGCGCAATACCTGCCGCACGACCTCGCCACATTCGCGGCCGCCCACCCCGCGATCAAGATCTCCCTCGAGGAGGAACGCAGCGGTGCCATCGCCGCAGCGGTGCAGACAGGCGCCACCGATGTCGGCATCGTGATGGAGGGCGCGCCGGCCGAAGGGCTGGAGCTCTTCGACTACCGCGCGGACGTCCTCTGCGCCGTACTGCCGAAGAAGCACCCGGTGCGCGCCAGGGAGCTCGCCTTCGCCGAACTCCTCGATTACGACTTCGTCGGCCTCGAGAGCAGCACCGTCATCTCGCAGTGCATGCTCGCGCAGGCGCGGCTCGCCGAAAAGCCGATGCGGCTGCGGGTGCAGGTGAAGAGCTTCGACGTGGTGGCGCGGATGATCCAGGCGGGCCTCGGGGTCGGGGTGCTTCCCGAGGACGCCGCCCGCGCCTTCGCCAAATCGATGGGGCTGCGACTCGTCCGCCTGACCGACGGCTGGGCGAGGCGGCGGATGTTCGTCGCGATCCGCCAGGGCGCCCCACTGCCGGCGCCCGCACGGCAACTGGTGGACCACCTGGTGCCCGACCGGGGAAACCGGGGTCAGACCCCGGTTTCCTGAAGCGGCGCGAAACCGGGGTCTGACCCCGGTTTCCCGGCCTTCGCCAAAT
>JBDSRZ010000245.1:0-22508 GCA_039929025.1 Usitatibacter sp.
TGCGGAGGCGGCGAACAACGCCGCGGCCGGGCAGCTCGCCGACTTCCGCATGTCGGAGAAGGACCGCTACGAGCTGAAGATCGCGGGCCTGCTGCACGACTGCGGCAAGATCACCACCCCGGTGCACGTGGTGGACAAGGCAACCAAGCTGCAGACGATCTTCGACCGCCTCGACCTGGTGTGCATGCGCTTCGAGGTGTTGAAGCGCCAGGCCGAGGTGGAGATGTTGCGCGCCCGGATCAAGGCGATGGAACACCACGACGAGCAGAGCGCGCGCCGCGCCGAGGAGGCCTACGCCGCCAAGGTGGAGCAATACGACGACGACCGCGAGTTCGTGCGCCGCACCAACATCGGCGGCGAGCGCATGAGCCCGGAGGACCAGGCGCGCATCTCGCAGATCGCGTGCTACACCTGGGTGAACGAACGCGGCGAGGTCGAACGCCTCCTCTCCAAGGACGAGGAGGCGAACCTCAACATTGCCTACGGCACTCTCTCGGGGCCCGAGCGCGAGGTGATCAACTACCACATCATCGCAACCATCAAGATGCTCGAAGCGCTGCCCTGGCCTCGCCACCTGCTGAACGTCCCGGAGTACGCCGGCGGCCACCACGAGCGCATGGACGGCAAGGGTTATCCGAAGGGGCTCACCCGCGAACAGATGAGCGTGCAGGCGCGCGTCATGGGGATCGCCGACATCTTCGAGGCGCTCACCGCCAAGGACCGTCCCTACAAGAAGGGCAAGACGCTCTCGGAATCGCTCGCGATCCTCGGCAAGATGAAGCAGGGCGGCCACATCGATCCCGACCTCTTCGACATCTTCGTGCGCAACAAGGTATACCTGCGTTACGCGCACGAATTCCTCGATCCCGAGCAGATCGACGAAGTCGATCACACCAGGATCACCGGCTATACGCCTTGATCCCCGGTGCGCGCGCCCGCGCGCCGGCGCCGGTCTCCCGATAGTCTTTTCATGACCACACGGCTGCCGGTCGGCGTCTTCTTCGCGCTTTTCACCGTCTCGGGCTTCGCGGGACTCATCTACCAGTCGATCTGGAGCCACTACCTCAAGCTATTCCTCGGCCACGCCGCCTACGCGCAGACCCTGGTGCTTGCGATCTTCATGGGCGGGATGGCGATCGGCTCATGGCTGGTGAGCCGCCATACCGAGCGGATCGCCAATCTCCTCATCGGCTATGCGATCGCCGAGCTGGGCATCGGCATCCTCGCGCTCGTCTTCCACCGGACCTTCCTCGCGGTGACCGGATGGGGGTTCGATCACGTGATGCCCGTGCTGGGCGGCACCGGCGTGGACCTCTTCAAATGGTCGCTCGCATCCGCGCTCATCCTGCCGGCCTCGATCCTGCTCGGGACCACATTCCCGCTGATGAGCGCAGGAATCCTGCGGCTCTATCCGCAGGCGGGCGGGCGCGCGCTGTCGATGCTCTATTTCACCAACAGCTTCGGTGCTGCGATCGGGGTGCTCGCGAGCGGCTTCTACCTCATCGACCGGTTCGGGCTCCCCGGCACCATCTTGACCGCGGGAATCATGAACGTGGTCCTGGCGATCGTGGTGTACGGGTTGGCCAAGCGCCTGCCGGTCGCCACCGTCGCCCCTTTTTTCGCGGCCTCCGCGGGCGAAGCTGCGCAGGCGCGCCGCCTCACGCGCGCCATCCTCGTCCTCGCGCTCGCCACCGGCGCCGCCTCGTTCATCTACGAGATCACCTGGATCCGGATGCTGACCCTCGGCCTGGGAGCCTCCACCCACGCTTTCGAGGTGATGCTCGCGGCCTTCATCCTCGCGATGTCGCTCGGTGCCTTCTGGTTCCGCAACCGCATCGGCAGCGTGAAGAACGACCTGGCATGGCTCTCGGGCCTGGTCGTCGCCAAGGCGCTCTTCGCGGTCTACGCCATCTGGATCTACTCCGACGTGCTCGCTTTCATGGGCTGGATGATGCGCGCGGTGGCAAGGACCGATGGGGGCTATGCGCTCAATACGATCGCCGGCCTTGTCGCCTCGATGGTGGTCATGTTCCCGGCGGCATTCTGCGCCGGCATGACGCTGCCGCTCGCTACCCACGCGCTCACCTCACGCGGCCTGGGCGAGGCCTGCATCGGCAAGGTTTATGGCGCGAACACGGCGGGCTGCATCCTGGGCGCGATATTCGCGACGCACTTCGGGATGGAGCTGCTCGGCGTGAAAGGCCTGACCGGCGCGGGGGCATTGCTCGATATCTCGGTGGGCGTCGCGGTGGCATCGCTCGCGACCTGGAGCGCCCGGCCGGCGATCATGCGCGCGCTGCTCGCCGGTGGCGCGGCGGCCGGCCTGGCGGCGTTCTTCGCTGCTCCGCTGGATCGGCTGGCGATGAGCTCCGGTGTCTACCGGCACGGCATCTTCCTCGACCCGGCGTCGAGCTCAGTGCTGTTCTATCGCGACGGCAAGACCGCCACCATCGCGGTGGTCGATAGCGGGCCGGTGCGCTCCATCCGCACCAACGGCAAGCCCGATGCCGGCATGGTGATCGACAGGAAGCGCGCCGCTACCGGCGACGAGGCGACGATGCTTCTGCTGGGCGTGCTGCCGCTCGCCCTCAAGCCGGGGGCCGGACGGGTGGCCAACATCGGCTTCGGTTCGGGCCTCACGACGCACTACCTACTCGGCAGCCCGCGGGTCCGGCACGTCGACACGATCGAGATCGAGCGCATGATCGTCGAGGGGGCGCGGCACTTCGCTCCACGCAACGCGCGCGCCTATTCGGACCCGCGCAGCCACCTGCGGATCGAGGACGCCAAGACTTTCTTCGCGTCGTCGGGACAGGCTTACGACATCATTGTCTCGGAACCCTCGAATCCTTGGGTGAGCGGCGTTTCGACCCTCTTCTCGGAGGAGTTCTACGCACAGGCGAAGCGCTACCTGCGGGCCGACGGCCTGCTGGTGCAATGGGTGCAGGCCTACGAGATCGACCTCGGCCTGCTGTCGTCGATCTTCAAGGCGCTCGGAAGGCATTTCGCCGACTACGCCGTCTACCGCACCGGCTCGGACCTGATCGTCGTCGCGACCCCGACAGGGCGCATGCCGGAGCTCACCGCGGATGTCCTGTCGTTCCCCGCGCTCTCGCCCGACCTTGCCGCCATGGGCTTTGTCGAGCTGGGCGATTTCGAATCACTGCGTGTCGGAGGACGGAGGGTGCTGGAGCCCCTCTTCGAGCGCTCCGGGTTCCCGGCGAACTCCGACTATTTCCCGATCCTCGACCAGCGCGCCCCGCGCGCGCGCTTCCGCAACCAGCAGATCGAGGACCTGCCGCGGCTGCGCGATGCCCTGGTGCCGGTCCTCGCGATGCTGGACGGCGAGACCCGTACCCCGCTCGGGCGGGTGCAGTCGGGGGGCTTGAACCGCCCGGCGCGCGTCGATGCGGCGCGCATCGCGGCCGAGGCGATCGGCGTCTCACTGTCGGGTGCCGCGCAGCAGGCGGCTGCGATGCAGCCGCAACAGAAGGCGGCGGCCCTGCTGGTGAATCGGCTGATGAGCGGATGCCGCGAAGCGGAGGCGGAATGGCTCGATGCGCTGACCGAGGTCGCCCGCACTGCCATGCCGTTCCTCGCTGCCGGCGATGTGGAGGTGTTGCTCGCGAAGGTGCGCGGATCGCCGTGCGCGCGCTCGCTGGACGAGGCGGGCCGGCACCGCCTGGCCTGGCTCGAAGCGATCAACCGGCGCGATGCGACCGCGATGCGCGAGCATTCGGTAGCGCTCCTCGCGAACCTGCCAGCCCACCTGGAGGGCGAGCGCGTGAACCTTCTCGCGGCGGCCCTGGCTTCCAATCTGGTGCTGGGGCGCGCCGCCGATGCTGCGTTGCTGCGTGACGGCCACATGCCCGCCGGCGCCAAGGGCGAAAACGACGGCCTGCTCCTTCAGCTGGTCCTTGCCCACGTCGCGGCGGCGAACCGGCCCCGGCCGCAATGACGAGGATTGTCACTTTTGACGCAAACTCGCCGGCTGGCACAGCGGGGCCGGAGGTTTCATCCTGTGCAATCTATTGATAATAAATGCAAAAAAACACGAATTCGGGGTTCTCTCGCGCCGCCCGACCCCGTTCCTCTCGTGGCATGCGGCTTGCATAGATAGTGCCGCACACCTCGTGTGGCTTACCCCACCAACCAAAGGAGTTTCCATGAAGAAAGTCCAGCAAGGCTTCACCCTGATCGAACTGATGATCGTCGTTGCGATCATCGGCATCCTGGCCGCCATCGCCATCCCGGCGTACCAGGACTACACCATCCGCTCGAAAGTGACCGAGCTGGTGAACGCCGCGGGCGTTTGCAAGACGTCCATCGCCGAGTTCTACCAAGCCCAGGGCAAGATGCCCGCCTCTGCCGCCACCGGTGGCTGCTCCGACGTCGGCACTGCCAACTCGGACAAGCCGGCGTTCGACGGCACCGACGCGATCACCGTCAAGGCGCTCGCCGGCCTCGCCTCGCAGCTCGGCGCGAATGTGACCTACGGCCTGCAGGCCAAGTGTGCCGGCGGCTGCACTGGCCCGGCGATCACCGAGTGGGATTGCAAAGCAAAGACCGACATCCTGCCCAAGTACCTGCCGGCAAGCTGCCGCTAAGCTGTAGATCTGTATGGAGACGGGCCGCCACGAGCGGCCCGTTTCTTTGGTGACATGAAAACAAGGCTCAGGGCGAGCGGCATCCATTTCGGATTGAGCGCGACCGTCGCCGCCCTCGTGTTCGCAGTCATCGCGCTCGTCTGGTATCCCGGGGGCTTTCTGTCCGGCGCCGGCGGCCTCGAGCTCTTCCTGCTGGTCGCGAGCGTCGACGTCACGCTCGGCCCGCTCCTCACGTTCATCGTGTTCGTGCCCGGCAAGAAGGGCCTCGCTTTCGATCTCGCGGTGATCGGCACGCTGCAGGTCGCGGCACTGGTGTACGGCGTGCACGTGCTGTTCGAGGCTCGTCCCGCCTACGTGGTCTTCGTGAAAGACCGCTTCGAGGTGGTGCGTGCCAACGAGATCGAGGACGCCGACCTTGCCAAGGGCAATCCGGGTTTCGACGCGATCCCGATCACCGGCCCGCGAATCGCCGCGGCGCGCCTTCCCACCGATCCCGCGGAGGCGACCCGCATCATGCTTTCCGGCATCGCCGGCAAGGACATCCAGACCTTTCCCCAACACTACGTTCCGTATGACGAGATGCGCGGCACGGCGCTCGCCCAGGCGAAGCCGTTGCGCGACCTGCGGGCGCTCAATCCTTCCGGTGGGACGCAGATCGACGCAGTCCTGAAGGACCTGTCGATCCGCGACGAGGGCGCGCGTTTCCTGCCAGTGCGAGCGGGCAAGCGCGACCTTGTGGCACTGTTGGACGCCCGCGAGGGTCGCGTCCTCAAATTCGTAGCCCTGCGACCGTGGGAATATTGAGGGAGATGCCCGTGCGCCAAAGAGTGGAGCTGGTCCTGATCGTGTTCTTCGCGTCGGGCTTCAGCGGTCTCATCTACGAGTCGGTCTGGTCGCACTACGTGAAGCTCTTCCTCGGGCACGCTGCCTACGCGCAGACGCTGGTGCTCACCGTCTTCATCGGCGGCCTCGCGGGGGGATCGTGGCTTTGCGCCCGGATGGCGGAGCGGATCCGAAACCCGCTGCGGGTGTACGCGATCGTCGAGGCGTCGATCGGGGCGCTCGCTCTCGTGTTCCACGGCGTATTCGTGGCCACCACCGACTGGGCGTTCGCCTCGCTGCTGCCGGCCACCTGCGACCAGTCGAACACCTTCTGCCTGTCGCAATGGCTGCTCGCCGCCGCGATGCTGCTGCCCCAGTCGTTGCTGCTCGGCGCCACGTTCCCGCTGGTGAGCTCGGCGGTGTTGCGCTGGTCGACCGAGCACCCCGGCAACGACATCGCATCGCTCTACTTCCTCAACAGCCTCGGCGCAGTGTTGGGCGTGCTCACCTCGGCCTTCCTGCTGATCCCCGGGGTGGGCCTGCCCGGGACGCTGCTCACCGCCGGGCTGATCAACATCTGCATCGCGCTCGCCGCCTATGCGTTGTCGCGCAATGCGCCCGAGGCGCTCGTCGTTACCCGCTTCGAGACGCCCGCGGGCGGCCAGGCGCGCTCCGAGCGCTCGCTGGTGCTGGCGCTGCTCGCCACGGCGCTCCTTACCGGCCTTTCCTCGTTCATCTACGAGATCGCATGGATCAGGATGCTGAGCCTGGTGCTCGGGGCCTCCACCCACTCCTTCGAGCTGATGCTCGCGAGCTTCATCCTCGGCCTGGCGCTGGGCGGCATGTGGGTACGGCATCGGGTCGACCATTCGGCCGACCCGGTGCGGCTGCTCGCCTATGTCCAGCTGTTCATGGGCCTCGCCGCCGCCGCCACCATACCGGTCTACAACGGGGCGTTCGATCTGATGGCGTGGACTCTGTCGTCCGTTTCCCGCAATGCCCCCGGCTTCGTGCTGTTCAACATCGCCTCCACATTGATCGCGATGCTCGTGATGCTGCCTGCGACCTTCTGCGCCGGGATGACACTGCCGCTCATCACCTATCGGCTGTTGCGATCCTCGGCGGGTGAGAAGGCGCTCGGGATGGTGTACTCGGTCAACACGCTGGGCGCCATCTTCGGCATCGCGCTCGCGGTGCACTTCCTGCTCACCGGGCTGGGCGTGCGCGGAGCGCTCATCGTGGGATGCGTGATCGACGTGGCCCTCGGGGTATTCCTGCTGGTTGCATGGCGCAGCTCGCCGGGTGCGCGGCGCTCGTTGCCGTGGCGCGCGGTGGCCGCGGTCGCGGGCCTGGCCGCACTCACCCTGGCCTTCGACATCGATCCCCGCCGCAGCTCCTCGGGTGTCTTTCGAAGCGGCATCGCGCGCATCTCGCCCAGCGACGAGGTGATCTACCACCGCGACGGCAAGACCGCGACGGTCGATGTCATCCAGTCATCCGGCGGACGCCGCTCCATCCGCACCAACGGCAAGACCGACGCGGCGCTCTCATTGACCAAGGAGCACCAGCCCAGCGCCGACGAGTACACGATGACGCTCCTGGCACTGCTGCCTCTCGGTCACCGGCCCGATGCCGCGTCCGCCGCGGTGATCGGTTTCGGCTCCGGAATGTCCACCTCGGTGCTGCTTTCATCGCCGCACCTCACGCGCGTCGACACCATCGAGATCGAGCCCGCCATGATCGAGGGCGCGCAGAAGTTCCGCCCCGTGGTGGAGGCGGCCTTCGCCGATCCACGCAGCCACATCGTCATCGACGACGCGAAATCGTACTTCGCCCGCGGCCGCAACCGCTACGACATCGTGATCTCCGAGCCCTCCAATCCGTGGGTGAGCGGGGTGGCCTCGCTCTTCACGGAGGAGTTCTACCGGCGCGTCTCGACCTACATGAACGACGGGGCGGTGCTCGCGCAATGGCTGCACACCTATGAGATGGATGCGACCACCCTCGCCTCGATCCTCGAGGCGCTCTCGCGGACCTTCCCCGAGTACGTCGTCTATTCGTCGATCGACCTGGACATCGTCGTCATCGCGCGCAAGGGCGGCCCGCCGGGGGAATTCCAGGAGCGCGTGCTCGATTTTCCCCGCGCCCAGCCGGTGCTCGAGCGGCTTCTGCTGAAGGATCCGCGCGTCATCCGTCGCCGGGTGATCGCGGGTGCCCGGACCCTGCGGCCAATGTTCCAGAGCTACGGTGTCGGCGCGAACTCGGACTACTTCCCGCTGGTGGACCAGCGCGCGTCGGCCAGCCGCTTCATGCGAAGCAAGGTGACCGAGCTCACCGAGCTGCAGGCATCGCCCGTGCCGATGCTCGAGATGGTCGACGGCGGAACGCACCCGGCGGATTCGCCCACGGTCGACAACCCCACGGTGAATCAGGCCGATTTCGCCGCGAAGGCGGCGTGGGGCATCCACGATGTATTGTCCGGGGGCCGCGCGCAGGGCGCGGACGTGCCCATCAGCGGCGGCGGCGAAATGGCCGCGCAGATGGTGCGCTACTGGATGAGCGATTGCCGTTCCGGACTCACCTTCGCGCAGATCGCCCCGTCGCTGATCGCGGCCGGCGATGCGACGACTCCCTACCTTCCCGCGCCCGCGGCATCGGCCATGTGGCGGCGTGTCGGCGAGAGTCCCTGCGCCCGCGCCCTCGAGGAGAAACAGCGGCGCCAGCTCGATCTCATCGGAGCCGTGGCGGGCCGGGACCCGATGGCGATGATCAAGCTGTCGCTGCCGATCCTGGACGATGCGGTCGGCAAGAAGAGCGAGATGTCGGAGCTCGCGCTGCTTGCGGCAACGACCGCATTCGCCTGCCTCGGTCGACCCGCGGATGCCCGCGTCCTGCTGGACCGCGCATCCCGCGATTGGGTGCGGCCGGAGATGCGCCAGGCCGAATTGCGCTACCTGAGGGCGGTGACCGACCCGGCCCACCCCGCTGCCGTGGGCGGCTGCATCAGCCCGGCCGCCAGGGCGCCGGCAGCACCCGCAGCCCGTTCGACAGGTAGGTAAGGAAGAACTCCAGGTCGTTCAGCTCCTCGGAACCCGCGGCGAAGGGTGCCGCACCCATCAGCTCCAAGCACTGGCGCATGCGCCCGTGCAGTGTCAAGGCAACCCCACCCCGGATCACCGGGAAATGGGTCGCCTGGCCGATGGCGGGCGAGAGCGGCGTGTCCAGGTAGCGCTTGCCCGCGCCCTGCAGATGGCAGGATGCGCAGGCGAAGTTGCGCTGGCCCCTGCGCGTAAAGTAGAGCCGCTTGCCTTGCTCGAAACGCTCATCGGCCGCGGCGGGCACGCGCACCGCGACTTTCTGCCCGTTGGCCAGCGAGCGCACGTAGGCGGTGACGCTGCCCATGCCCTGCGGATCGCCGTGCTCGAGCAGCGGCTCTTTGTGCGTCTTCAGGCACTGGTTCACCGCCATCTCGAGGGTGATGACGCGCTTCAGCCGCGGGTCGTATTGCGGATAGGTCGCGGCGACGCGCCGGCCGCCATTGGGAAAACATGCGGCGAGCGAGCGCCCGTTCCTGAACTTGCGCTCCCAGACCTTCTTGCCGGCTTCAAGCACCGGTGCGGCGGCGGCCGACCCCGCCTCCACGCGCGCTCGCAGCTCCTCGTCGAACGCAGCCGCACCCAGCGGGAAATTCGTGGCGGGCACGTCCGCCAGCTGTTGCGCGAGCCGCGCCGCGATCTCGGCGCGGCTCGCTTCGGCCGCGGCGAACGAGGCACCTGCGGCGAACGCGGCCAGGCAGGCGATCGCCCGCATCGACTCAGGGAAGCGCATGCAGATAGTCCACGAGCGTTTCGATCTCCCACGACTCGAGGATGCGGTGGCGGCCGAAGGGCGGCATCAGCGTGTCGGCGTTCACCCGGGGGGGATCTGCGATCGCCTGGCGCAGACCCTCGCGGCCGATGGCGCGCATGCGGGTGCCTTCGAGCTTCGTGCCGAGGTCGGCGCGGCTCACCGGTCCGTGCCCCTGCGGAAGCTGGTGGCAAGCGATGCAATGGCCCTTGTCCGCGCGCAGGAATGCCTCGGGAGGCGAGGGAGCCTGCGCGGAAGCAGCCAGGGCAATGTCGGCGGCGAGGGCCGCGAGGGCCGAGCGAAAAAACCGCATCAGCTGATCTTGAGCGCCTTCTCGGCGGCGCGTTCGTTATCGAGCATCGCACGCAGTTCGCGCAGCCGCGATTCCGCGCTCGACAGCTGGTAGAAATCGCTCCCCCGGTCACGCACCGCGATCTCGAGCTGGTCCACGGCGGCGGACAGGTTGCCCCTGCGGTAGTACGCCTCGGCCTGCGAGCGGTGCTGCGCCACGCGCTGGCCGGTGGCGCCGAAGGCGCGCGCCTGGATCTCGTAGAGCGTGGCATCGTCCTGGACGCTGCGCAGGCGCTCGTCCAGGTCCGCTATCACCTCCCTGGTGCGCCCGCTCTCCAGCAGCAGGCCCAGGTATCCATACGTGAGGCCGCGATTGCGCGGGCTGGTCTTGAGCGCCGCGCGGTAGGTCTCGATCGCCTGGTCGTTGCTGCCCTGGTCCGCCTGCAGCTGCGCGGCCAGGAGCTCGAACGACGGATGGGTGCCCGCCGAGCGCAGCGGTGCGAGGGTGTTCCAGGCGCCGTCGAAGTCGCGGGCGCGGCGCAGCGCGAGCGCCAGGCCGAAGACATCCTCGCGCGGGCGTACCACGGTCTTGTCGGCGAGCGCGTTGCGGTAGAAGGCGACCGCCTCGCTGGGCGTGCCTGCCGCGGCGCGAAGGCGCACGCGCGCCATGCGGTACTCCAACGAATCGGGGACCAGCCGCGGGTTCGCCTTCTGCACGCGATCCTGGATGTCGGCGATCCGCTCAGTGGTGAGCGGGTGGGTGCGCAGGTACGACGGCGCGCCCTTGAATTCGTTCAGGCGGTTGGCGCGCAGCATCCGCTCGAAGAACGTGACCATGCCCCGCGGATCGAAGCCGGCGCGCTCCATGAGGGTCAGGCCCACACGGTCGGCCTCGCGCTCGTGGTCGCGCGTGTAGTCGATCTGGCTCTGAATCGATAGAGCGCCGGCGGAGGCGACTGCCGCCTCGGTCACCTGGCCCGACTGGCTGTTGTTGCTGCGCGAGGCGAGGATGGCCACGGCGAGAGCCGCGAGCGACGTCCACTGCGCGCCGCGCTGCCCGTGAATCATGCGCGCCTGATGGCGCTGCAAAATGTGCGAAATCTCGTGCGCCATCACGCCCGCGAGCTCGGACTCGTTCTGCGTAAGCAGGATCAGCCCGGAATTCATCCCGACGTGGCCGCCGATGAGCGCGAAGGCGTTGACCACCTCGTCCTGCACGACGAAGAAGCTCAGCTCTCGCCTGCCGGTGTCCGCTACGCCGAGGAGCCGCTCGCCCAGCGAGGTCACGTATTCGGTGACATCGGGGTCCTGCACGACCTGTGGGTCGACGCGCACCTCGCGCATGATGCGGTTGCCGATAGTGCGCTCCTGGGTCTCCGAGAGCGTGACGGCGGAGGCGTCGCCGAGATCAGGGAGCACCTGTGCGCGCACCTGCCCGGAGGCGAGGGCGAGGGCGAGGATGAGGGGGAGGGCTCGAGCGATCACGAGAGGGGGCGGCCAGGATTCTTACGCTAAGATCACCGGCCAGGCCCACGGAAGGGTTTCGAAGGGCTGAAAGCCATTATGACGGAAAAACTCACCCATTTCGACGAACGCGGCGCCGCCCGGATGGTTGACGTGGGCGCAAAGGCGCAGACCCACCGGGTAGCCGTCGCCGCTGGGGTGATCGCCATGCGGCCGGAAACCCTCGTGCTGGTCCGCGACGGGACCGCGAAGAAGGGCGATGTCCTCGGGGTGGCCCGGGTCGCGGCGATCCAGGCGGCCAAGCGCACCTCGGAGCTGATCCCGCTCTGCCATCCGGTGCCGCTCACCTCGGTGGGCATCGAGTTCGCGATCGACGAGCCGGGCTCGCGCGTCGAGTGCCGTGCGACGGTCGAATGCACCGCGCGTACCGGGGTCGAGATGGAGGCGCTCACCGCGGTGCAGGTAGCTCTCCTTACCATCTATGACATGTGCAAGGCGGTGGACCGCGGCATGGTGATGGGCGAGGTGCGCCTCCTGGAAAAGCGCGGCGGGAAGTCGGGCACCTACACCGCGCCGTAGCCCGCCATCCACAGGGCGAGGCCGGCGAAGCCGCTCGCCGCGATGACGGCGATCACGTCGGCGCGCCGCGTCACCAGCACCGCCGTCGCGGCCACCGCGATCACCACGCTCGCCAGGTCGAACCTCCCGGAAAGCGGAGCGGTGGAAGTCGACTCTGGCCAGAATACGTGCATCGCGAAGTACACCGCGAGATTCACGATCACGCCCACCACCGCGGCGGTGATCGCCGTGAGCGGCGCGGTGAGCTTAAGATCGTCGCGCGTGCGCTCCACCAATGGGCCGCCCGCAAGGATGAAGAGGAACGACGGCAGGAAGGTGAAGAATGTCGCGACGCATGCGCCCACGATGCCGGCCATCAGCAGCGCGTCCCCGCCCAGGAGCTGCTTGGTCCAGCCGCCGAGGAAGCCCACGAATGCCACCACCATGATGAGGGGGCCGGGCGTGGTCTCGCCCAGCGCCAGGCCGTCGATCATTTGAGGGGCGCTGAGCCAGCCGTACTGCTCGACCGCGCCCTGCAGCACGTAGGGCAGGACCGCGTACGCGCCGCCGAAGGTGAGCAGCGCCGCCTGGGTGAAGAAGCGCGCCATCTGCGTGAAGTCGCCGTCCCAACCGTACACGGCGGCGAGTGCGCCGAGGGCGCCTGCCCAGATCGCCATGAAGATGGCGACGATGAGCGACAGCCGCGGCGCGGAAAAGCGCGCATGGGGCGGCGCCGCGGTGTCATCGTCGATGAGCGCCGGGCCGGTGGATGGGTCCTTCGGGGCGTGTGCCCCGATGCGAAAGACGGAAGGCGCGAAGCGCGCGCCCGCGACGCCCAACACTGCCGCGCCGGCGATCACCAGGGGGAAGGGGACTGCCATGATGGCGAGTGCCACGAACGCCAGCGCCGCGATGCCGAAGAGCAGCGGATGCCGCAGCGTGCGAGACCCGATGCGCCACGCGGCGGCGAGCACGATCGCCACCACCGCGGGCTTTACGCCGTACAGCAGTGCCGCCACCGCCGGCACCGTGCCGAAGCGCATGTAGACCCACGAAAGCGCGATCAGGATGAAGTGCGAGGGCAGCACGAAGAGCCCGCCCGCGACGATCCCGCCCCGCGTGCCGTGCATCAGCCAGCCGATGTAGGTCGCCAGCTGCTGCGCCTCCGGCCCTGGCAGCACCATGCAATAGTTGAGCGCGTGCAGGAAGCGTCGCTCCGAGATCCAGTGGAAGCGTTCCACCAGCTCGCGATGCATGATCGCGATCTGCCCCGCCGGACCACCGAAGCTGATGAAGCCGAGGCGCCACCAGAAGCGCAGCGCCTCCTCGAAGGACGGCGCCGGTTGCGAAACCCTGTCCAACGTTCGCTCCCTCTCGCCTGGGAGAGGGTTGTTGTCCAACGTTCGCTCCCTCTCCCCTGGGAGAGGGTGCTCTTTCACGCCTTCGGATTCCACGAGTGCGTCTCGCGGATGCCTTCGCTCTCCTGCCGGCACCAGCCATAGAGCCCGTCGTAGAGCGGCATCGCGTTTTCGAGCATCTCGTGGTCGTCGCAAAACTGGCGCGACAGCCCGAGGGACGCGGCGAGCAGGCCCGCCGACTGTGGGGCGAGGTCGAGGCGGTCAGTGTCCGCGCCGCGCACGATGTCGGCCAGGCGATCGAGGGCCACGTCGTGGAGCGCGAAGTCCTCCAGCAGGGCATCGAAGCTGCAGCGTTCGCCGCGGTGCGTCACCACGGCGCCGGGCAGGTCGTAAGGCACCGCGTTCAGCGCCGCGGCGTCGCTCAGCACCCGCGCCGCGGGCACGTAGTCGAAGCTCGCGGTCGGATCGATGAAGCGGCGGATCAGCCACGGACACGCGATGCGGTCGATCTTGGGACGCTCGCGAGTGATCCAGCGCGAGCCTCCCGGCACGCGCCAGTCGGGCCGGCGCTTGATCGTCGGCAGTCCCGCCGCGCGCCACGCCTCGATGCCGCCGTCGAGGTAGGAGCTTCGGAAGCCCGCTGCCGCGAGGTCACGAGCGGCTTCCTGGCTCACCTCGTGGCCGTGCACGCAGTAGGCGACCACGACCTTGCCGGCTGCCACGCGCGCGGCGAAGGAGGGCAAGTCGACCTCGGGACGAAGGGCGGCGGCAATGAGATGCGGATCGGCGTCGAACGCGGCGGCGCGGCGCACGTCGAGGAGGACGGGGGCGGCCGGCGAGCCGAGGGTTGAGTAAAGGGAGCGGGGATCGATCGAGACGGCGTCCATGGAGCCTCCGTGTGGTTTTCGGAAGCAGGGCTTGGACGGACACCGTCGAGGCGGCGGGAGCCGCCCCCGGGAGCCTGCATCCCGGGAATCCGCATGGTAACCGCGTTCAAGCCTTGAAGGAAAGCGCCCGGGGTCGCATGTTAAAATTCCTGCTCCTCCGGAGACCCTGATGCAAACTTTCGATCGCGAGCTCGACGTTCGCGGGCTCAATTGCCCATTGCCCATCCTGCGTGCCAAGAAGATGCTTGGCGACCTTCACGCGGGGCAGGTGCTCAAGGTCATGGCGACCGACCCGGGCTCGGTGAAGGACTTCCAGGCGTTCTGCAAGCAGACCGGGAACGAGCTCCTTTCCCATGCGGAAGGACCGGAGTTCACCTTCTTCATGAAAAAACGCTAGGCGAAACCTCATTCCAGGAAGAGGTCTGGGAATAGCTTCGCGCCCGGCGTCACCGCATAGCGCGAGAAGTCGGTCTCCCCCGCTCGCCGCAGCACCTCTTCGTCGATGTAGAAGTTGCCCGTGTGCGAGCGCGCGTCGCTGGTGAGGATCGCGTGCGCGGCGTCGGCCACGATCGCAGCGTGGCGGCTCGCCTCGAGGATCTCCGCGGAGAAGTGCGCCGCGATCGCGGCGGTGGCGATCGTGGTCCGCGGCCAGAGGGAATTCACCGCGATGCCAGCGGCGCGCAGTTCCTGCGCCATCCCCAGCGTGCACATGCTCATGCCGTACTTGGACATGGTGTAGGCGACATGCGGCGCGAACCACTTTGCCCTCATGTCGAGCGGCGGCGAGAGCGTGAGGATGTGCGGGTTCGGCGACCGGCGCAGGTGCGCGATGGCCGCCTGCGAGCAGAGGAATGTGGCGCGCGCGTTCACGCCCTGCATCAGGTCGTAGCGCTTCGCGGGCGTGGCCTCGGTGGGCGTGAGGCTGATGGCGCTCGCGTTGTTCACCAGGATGTCGAGGCCGCCGAATTCCTTCGCCGCGAGGTTCACGGCCGCCACGATCGCAGCTTCGTCGCGCACGTCGAGCTGGATCGCAAGCGCCTTGCCGCCGGCGGCCCCGATCTCCGCGGCCACGCTGTGGATGGTCCCGGCAAGCTTGGGGTGCGGATCCGAGGTCTTGGCGGCGATCGCGACGTTGGCGCCATCGCGTGCGGCGCGCAGCGCGATCTCGCGCCCGATGCCGCGCGAACCGCCGGTGATGAAGATCGTCTTGCCGGCGAGCGTCATGGGGACGGACCCTGGTTCATGTTCTTGCCTGGTTCAGGGTCCGTCCCCGGTTCATTCTCGCTCGGCATGATACCCCTGCCCTGGTAGGCGACCGAACATCGACACCGCCTGGCCGATGAAATGGCGGCGGACGTTAAACGAGCGCAGCAACCAGAGGCTTTCGGGAAAGGCCAAGGCTAGAGGTTAGCTGCGAGGCGGCTCGCCTGGTCGATGGCGCGCTTCGCGTCGAGCTCGGCCGCGACATCGGCCCCGCCGACGAGATGGGTGCGGATGCCGGCGGCGCGCAGTGGCTCGGCCAGTTCGCGCAGCGGCTCCTGGCCGGCGCAGAGCACGATGGTGTCCACCTCGAGGAGCCGCGGTTTCTCGCGTCTCTCGCCGAAGCTGATCGCGAGGCCGCGCGCCTCGATGCCCTCGTAATTCACGCCGGGGATCATTTCGACCCGTCTCTTTCGCAGCGCAGCGCGGTGTATCCAGCCGGTGGTGCGTCCGAGGCCCTTGCCGACCCCCGTGGGCTTCCTTTGCAGGAGATAGACCTGGCGCGAGGGCAGCGATACCTGCGGCGCCACCACGCCGCCGCGCGCGATTTCCGGGTCGGCGATGCCCCACTCCTTCATCCAGGTTGCGGGGTCGAGGGTCGGCGAATGGCCTTCGTGCACCAGGAACTCCGACACGTCGAAGCCGATCCCGCCTGCGCCGATGACCGCCACACGCGGGCCGACACGCGCCCCGCGAAGCAGCACGTCGACATAGGAAAGCACCTGGCCGCGCGCGATGCCTTCCTCCTGGCCGGGGATTCGGGGATTGCGCGGCTTCACGCCGGTGGCGACGACGACCTCGTCGTAGCCCGCGAGATCGGTAGCCGAGACGCGGCGCGCGAGCGTGAGGTTCACGCCGAGGGCGTCGATCCTCCGGCCGAAATAGCGCAGCGTCTCATGGAACTCCTCCTTGCCGGGAATGCGTTTGGCCATGTTGAACTGGCCGCCGATCTCTGCGGCGGAGTCGAAGAGGTCCACCTCATGCCCTCGCTCCGCGAGCACCGTCGAACAGGCGAGGCCGGCGGGGCCGGCGCCGATCACCGCGATGCGTTTTTTCGCGCGCACCGCCAGGTAGTTGAGCTCGGTCTCGTGGCAGGCGCGCGGATTGACCAGGCACGACGCGATCTTGTTCTGGAAGACATGGTCGAGGCAGGCCTGGTTGCATGCGATGCAGGTGTTGATGTCCCCCGCGCGGCCCTGCTCGGACTTCAGGACGAACTGCGGGTCGGCGAGCAGCGGCCGCGCCATCGACACCACGTCGGCGAGCCCGTCGGCGATGATCTTCTCCGCGACTTCGGGCGAGTTGATGCGATTGGTAGCGATGAGCGGGATCCCGACCTGGCCCTTCAGCTTCCCCGTGACCCACGCGAACGCGGCGCGCGGCACCGAGGTCGCGATCGTCGGCACGCGCGCCTCGTGCCAGCCGATGCCGGTGTTGATCAGGGTGGCGCCCGCCGCCTCGATCGCCCTGGCGAGCATCACCACCTCGTCCCAGGTCTGCCCGCCGGGGATGAGGTCGAGCATCGAGACGCGGTAGACGATGATGAAGTCGCGACCGACGGCTTCGCGAGTGCGGCGAACGATTTCCACCGGCAGGCGCATGCGGTTCTCGAACGAACCGCCCCACGCATCGGTGCGCTGGTTGGAGTGGGCGGCGAGAAACTCGTTGATGAAGTAACCCTCGGAGCCCATCACCTCGACCCCGTCGTAGCCCGCCTCGCGGGCGAGCACGCCGGCGCGAACGAAACATCGGATCTGGCGCTCGATGCCGGCGGCCGAAAGCGCCCGTGGCGTGAATGGCGTGATCGGGGACTTGATGCGCGACGGCGCTACAGAAAGCGGCGTATGGCCATAGCGCCCGGCGTGCAGGATCTGGAGCGCGATCTTGCCGCCTTCGGCATGCACGGCGGCGGTGATCGGGCGGTGTTTCACGGCATGCGCGCGCGAGGCAAGGCGCGAGCCGAAAGGCGCGAGCCATCCCTCGATGTTCGGCGCGAACCCGCCGGTGATCATGAGGCCCACGCCGCCGCGCGCACGCTCGGCGAAGTAGGCGGCGAGCCTGGGGAAATTCTTCGCCCGGTCCTCGAGCCCGGTATGCATCGAGCCCATCAATACCCGGTTCTTGAGCGTGGCAAACCCCAGGTCGAGGGGCGCGAGCAGGTGCGGGTAGGGGTGGAGCAACGTCACCCCAGCTTCGCGAGCTGGGTGCGCAGGTCGACGTGGCGCATCTCGGTATCGGCCAGGAGCTTCCTTGCCTGTTCCACCACTGCCGCGGGGGCGCGCTCGGTAAAGGAGGCGTTGCCCAGCTTGGCGCGCTGCTTTTCCAGGTCGCCCGCGACGCGCTCGATCTCTTTCGTGAGCCGCGCGCGCTCCGCTTCCCGGTCGACCTCGAGGTGCAGCATGAGCTTGCCGGCGCCTGTGACCGCCACGGGGGCATCGCGTTGCGGCAGGCTCGCGACGAAATGGATCTCGGAGGCGCGCGTGAGCGCCGTGATCGAATCCTTGTGGGCTGGGAGAAAGGGCGCGTAGTCCGCGACATACACCGGCAGTTTCATCGCGGGCGAGACGCCCATTGTCGAACGCAGGTTGCGCGCGGCGTTGACGACTTCCTTCACGGCGGCGACCTCGCTCTCCGCCGCCGCGTCGATCTTCGCTGGTTCGGGCTGCGGATAAGGGGCGACCATGATGCTCTCGCCCGTCTTCCCGGCGAGCGGCGCCACCTTCTGCCACAGCTCCTCGGTGATGAAGGGGATGATCGGATGCGCCAGCCGCAGCGTCGCCTCGAGCACGCGAATGAGCGTGCGGCGCGTGCCGCGCTGCTGCGCTTCGGAGCCGTTCTGCATTTGCACTTTGGCGAGCTCCACGTACCAGTCGCAGTACTCGTCCCAGACGAACTCGTACACCGTGCGCGCCGCGATATCGAAGCGGTATTCGGCGAGCGCGGCGATCACGCCTTCTTCGGTACGCTGCAGGCGACTCGCGATCCAGCGGTCGGCCGCGGAGAGCTCGACCGCGGCGGACGTGGCCAGCCCCACGTCCTTCCCCTCGCAATTCATCAGCACGAAGCGTGTGGCGTTCCAGAGCTTGTTGCAGAAGCTGCGGTAGCCTTCGCAGCGCTTCAAATCGAAGTTGAGCGTGCGGCCGAGGGTCGAGAGCGACGCGAAGGTGAAGCGCAGCGCGTCGGCGCCGTAGGAGGCTATACCCCCGGGATAATCGCGCTTGATGCGTCGGGCGGCCGACTCCTTGTGCGCGGCGAGCATCAGGCCCTGCGTCGCCTTGTCCAGCAGGGCTTCGAAGTCGATGCCGTCGATCACGTCCAGCGGATCGATGGTATTGCCTTTCGACTTGGACATTTTCTGGCCCTCGGCGTCGCGCACGATGGCGTTGATGTAGACGTCCGCAAACGCGGTCTCGCCCGCGAAGTGGAGCGACGTCATGATCATCCGCGCCACCCAGAAGAAGATGATGTCGAAGCCCGTGATCATCACCGTCGAGGGCAGGTAGAAGCGGCGCTCGCGCTCGAACGTCGCCTCGTCGGGCCAGCCGAGCGTCGAGAAGGGCACGAGGGCCGACGAGAACCACGTGTCGAGGACGTCGGGATCGCGCGAATCGGGCGAGAGCTCGTTGCCGGCCGCCGTGGCGCACGCGCGTGCCTCCTCATAGTTGCGGCCAACGAAGGGCGTGCCGTCCGCGGCGTACCACGCCGGGATCTGGTGCCCCCACCACAGCTGGCGCGAGATGCACCAGTCCTGGATGTTCTCCAGCCACTGGTTGTAGATCTTGGTCCACTCTTCGGGAATGAAGCGCGTGTCGCCCTCCGCGACAGCCTCGAGCCCCGCCTTCGCGAGCCCGTCCATGCGCACGAACCATTGGTCCGAGAGCATCGGCTCGACCACGGCGTCGGAGCGCTGCGAGCGTGGCTGCATCAGCTTGTGGGGTTTGGCGCTTTCGACCAGCCCCTGCGCTTCGAGGTCCGCCAGCACCATCTTGCGCGCGGCGAAACGGTCCAGGCCCCGGTAAGCCGCGGGCGCGTTCTCGTTCACCTTCGCCTCGAGCGTGAAGATGGAGATGAGGGCAAGCCCGTGGCGCATGCCTACCTGGTAGTCGTTGAAGTCGTGCGCGGGCGTGATCTTGACCACACCGGTGCCGAACTCGCGATCGACATACGCGTCGGCGACGATCGGGATCAGCCGATCGGCGAGCGGCAGGCGCACGTTTTTCCCCACGAGGCGCTTGTAGCGGTCGTCCTCGGGATGCACGGCGATCGCGGTATCACCGAGCATCGTCTCGGGCCGGGTCGTCGCGACCACCAGGTGGCCGTTCCCCTCCTCGAGCGGGTAGCGCAGGTGCCAGAGCGTGCCGTTCTCCTCGCTCGATTCGACCTCGAGGTCCGAGACCGCCGTCTGCAGCACCGGGTCCCAGTTCACCAGGCGCTTGCCGCGATATATGAGGCCCGCCTCGAACAGACGCACGAAGACCTCGGTCACTGCGCGCGAGCGGACCTCGTCCAGGGTGAAGTACTCGCGCGACCAGTCGCACGATGCGCCGAGGCGGCGCATCTGCCGCGTGATCGTCGAACCCGACTCCTCCTTCCAGGCCCAGACGCGGCGCACGAACTCCTCCCGCCCAAGAGCGCGGCGCGATTCGCCATTCGCTTCGAGTTGGCGTTCCACGACCATTTGGGTGGCGATGCCCGCGTGGTCGGTGCCCGGTTGCCACAGGACGTTACAGCCCTTCATCCGGTGGTAGCGGGCCAGGATGTCCATGAGCGTCTGCTGGTACGCATGGCCCATATGCAGCGTGCCGGTGACATTCGGCGGCGGCAACTGGATGGAGAAGGAGGGGCGGGCTTCGTCGAAGGCGGCCCTGAAGTAGCCGCGCGATTCCCAGAAGGGATACCAATGCGACTCGATCCCGCGCGGGTCGAAGGCTTTTGCGAGTTCCATGGGAGCCCGCTATTTTACGTTACGAGCCTTCAGTGCCTCCGCGACCGCGTCGCCGATGGCGTTGGCGATCTCCTGGTGCAGGTCCCCGATCGCGCTCGAGACCGCCGCGTGGATTTGCGCAACGAGGTGCCGGGTGAGCCGGCTTTCCAGGTCCGCGGCAAGGCGTCCCTCGACCTTGGCCATCACGCGCATGAAGACTTCCCGTGCCAGCGGATCCGAGGGTGCCGCGCGCGCCGCCGGGCTCTCCACCAGGTCGGTGAGCACCGGAACGCCGCTCGCCTCGGTCCCGGGGCGTGCCGGCGAGTGCCGTTTGAGGAGCGCGTCCGCCTTGCCGAAGATGTCCTTGTCGCTCACCTGTTCTCCCGCGGCGTAGCCTCGCCCTCGATCGGGTTGATCTTGATCTCGTAGCCGCGCTTCCTGTAGAAGACATAGCGGGCGCGAGCGCGTTCCTTGTCGCCCTCGTCGGCCGCGACGATTTCGAGCAGCCGCTCGAACGATGCGAAGAAGGGCGGCCACTCGTCGCCCAGGTTCAGCAGGACGTCGTGATGCGGCAGGCCCTCGCCCGAGGCCGCCAGGATGATCGGCGTCTCGCTCGCCACCGCTGCGCCGGCGAAGCAATGGGGCACGAACCTGGTGGGCGCGAATTCCCACAGCGCCTGGTCGAAGCGGCGCAGGTACTGCAGGTCGGGCGAATAGACGGTCAGCCGGCTCGCGCGATCGAAGACGGTGCTCGCGAGCCGGCAGGCATAGCGCAGCTTGTCCTCGGCGTAATGGTAGAAGTCGATCCTGGTCACGCGGCGCGGCGCAGCAGGAAGTGCGCGAGCATCGCGACCGGGCGGCCCGTCGCGCCCTTCTCGGCGCCGGACTTCCACGCGGTCCCGGCGATGTCGAGGTGCGCCCACGGATAGGACTTGGTGAAGCGCGACAGGAAGCATGCCGCGGTGATCGAGCCGCCGGCGCGCGAGCCGATGTTGGGGATGTCGGCGAAGTTCGACTTGAGCGCGTCCTGATAGTCGTCCCAGAGCGGCATGTGCCAGCCGCGGTCCCAGCCGGCCTCGCCCGCCTGGAGGAGCTCGCGCGCGAGCGAATCGCTGTTGGAGAAGAGCCCGGTCGCCACATGGCCGAGCGCGATCACCATGGCGCCGGTGAGTGTGGCGACGTCGACCACGGCCGCCGGCTTGTACTTCTCCACGTAAGTGAGCGCGTCGCAGAGCACCAGGCGGCCCTCGGCGTCGGTGTTGAGGATCTCGACCGTCTGGCCCGACAGGGTGGTCACCACGTCGCCCGGCTTGATGGCGTTGCCACCGGGCATGTTCTCGGTGGCGGGGATCGCGCCGATCACGTTCAACGGCAGCTTCATCAGCGCCGCGGCCTTGAGCGCGCCGAAGACGCTCGCGGCGCCGCACATGTCGAACTTCATCTCGTCCATCTCGGCGGCGGGCTTGATCGAGATGCCGCCGGTATCGAAGGTGATGCCCTTGCCGACGAGGACCACCGGCGGCTCGCCGCGCTTGCCGCCGTGGTATTCCATGACGATGAACTTGGGGGGCTGCTTGCTGCCGCGCGCGACCGCGAGGTAGCAGCCCATGCCGAGCTTCTCGCAATCCTTCTGGTCGAGGATGTCCACCTTGATGCCGTGGCGCTTGCCGATCTCGATCGCCTGTTCCGCGAGGTAGGTGGGTGTGCAGTGGTTGCCGGGCAGGTTGCCGAGGTCCTTGGCGAGCGCGATGCCTTCGGCGATGGCAACCCCGCGTCCGAGTGCTGTCTCGCCGGCCTCGATCTCGGTGCGGCGGGCGACGTGCAGCGTCACCTTGCGCAGCGTTCGCTTCGCCTCCGGCGGCTTGCTCTTCAGCCTGTCGAACCGGTAGGCGGCTTCCATGATGGCGAGCACCGCGTGCTCGACCTTCCAGCTGGTGTCGTGCCGCTTGAGCGCGAGGTCGGTGAGGCAGACCATCGCATCGGTCGCGCCGGTGGCCTTGAGTGCCTTGGCGGCGGCGAGCAAGGCAGTGCGATACGCGGGCTCATTGAAGTCGCGCTCGCGGCCAAGGCCCACGAGCAGCACGCGGTCGGCGGGAATCTTCGGCACGTCGTGGAGGAGGAGCGTCTTGCCGAGGGCGCCCTCGAGGTCGCCGCGCCGCAGCACCCCGCCCAGATACTGGCCCGAAGCGGCGTCGATGCCCTGGGCGGAAGCGGAGAGTCTGCGGCCCTCGTAGACGCCGACCACCACACAACCCGTGCGCTGCTTCTCGGGGCTTCCGCTCTTTATGCTAAATTCCATTTGTTTTCCTTGGCTTGGCGCACACCCAAAGGGGCGGATTATCTCATATCGATCTGTCGCCCCGGCCTAGCCCGGGGCAAATTCCCAACGTGATCTTTCAGCGCAGCCTGATCCGCGAGTTCAGCCTCATCGCCATCGCAGTCGTGGGGGTGCTGCTCGCGATCATTCTCACCCGGCTCCTGATCCTGCTGC
>JBDSRZ010000246.1:0-9793 GCA_039929025.1 Usitatibacter sp.
GCTTGGACCAGCGCAGCTCCTCGGGATAGACGAAGTAGGCGTCGAAGGAGGGGCCGACGACCTCCGGCAGCACCTCGACCAGGTCGGGCGACTCGTCAGCGATGTAGTACGGCAGCGCGGCGATGCCGAGGCCGCTCTTCACCGCGCGGTAGATGCCGTAGATGCTGTTCACGCGCAGCGCCGGCCGGCGCACCTTGCGGGCTTCCGCGCCGACTTCGAGGATCCAGTCCATGTTCTTCAGCGGCGCCTCCACCTCGTCGCCGTAGACGATGAGCTCGTGATTGTCGAGCTCCTGCACCGTCTGCGGCGCGCAGTGGCGGCGTACATACTCGCGGCTGGCGAAGATCTGGTAGTGGATCTCCATCAGCTTTCTCTGGATCAGCTTGGCGTTGGTCTGCTCGGCGAAGCGGATCGCCACGTCGGCCTGGCGCGAGAAGAGGTCGAGCTCGGGTGAGTCCACCAGGATCAGCGACACCGCGATATCCGGGTACTGCTGGTGGAACCGGCTGATGCGCGAGGTGAGCCAGGCCGAGCCGAAGGTGACGGTGGTGGTGATCTTGAGCGGTCCCTCGGCCTGCGCGCGGCCTTCGGTGATGCGCGACAGGCCCTGGGCGAGCTGGTTTTCCATCTCCTGGACGGCGCCGTAGAAGCCCTCGCCCTGCTCGGTGAGCACCAGACCGCGCGCGTGCCGGTAGAAGAGTGGCACGGTGAGCGACTCCTCCAGCGAGCAGATCTGGCGGCTCACCGCCGACTGGCTGAGCTGCAGCTTCCTCCCCGCCTTGGTGAAGCTGCCCGCCTCCACCACGGCATGGAAAACCCGCAGGCGATCCCCGTCGACAAATTTCTCGCGCTTGCCCATGGCGTGATTGTATGGCGGCGAGCCGCTGAACGCCTCGGGCAGGCGCATCTTCACGCAGGCAGCCGCACCTTGACCGCCTTGAAGCCGCCGAAGCTGTCCGCGACGATGTCGAAGGCGACTTCCTGCCCCGGCGCGAGCTCGGCCAATTCGCCCAGCGCCGACTTGTGCACGTAGATGTCCTTGCCGCTGCGCGCGTCGGTGATGTAGCCGCCGAAGGGCGGCTGCCGGGCGGTGAAGCGGCTGACCTTTCCCTGGGTGGGGCCGGGCGAGATGCCGCGCGCCGCGGCCTTGTCCATCACCGGCTTGCTGGTGACCACCTGGATGCCGGACGTGGCCTCGAAGGCCTCCCAGATCTGCAGCGCGATCTCTACGGCGCTGCGGGTCGAGGAATCGATGTCGAGCACCGGCTTTGGGCTCGACGCGGCGGCGCCGTAGAGTTTCTTGCGCAAGTCCGCGTCCTCCCGGTCGCGCTGCGCGACGCTCTCCCCCAGCTGGCGCGTGCGCCCGCCCGCCTCTTCCTTGCGCTGCTTCCAGCGCGCCTCGCGCACCGCGTCCGCCGCATGCAGGCGCACCAGGTAGACGTCGGGACGCCCGCCCAGCACCGCGTCCATGAAGGTGCTCTCGAAGATCATCAGCTTCTCGTCGCGCCCGGCGATGCGCAGCGTCTCGGCGTCGAGGTCGCGATGGAACTGCTC
Source organism: Usitatibacter sp. (assembly GCA_039929025.1). Lineage (GTDB taxonomy): Bacteria > Pseudomonadota > Gammaproteobacteria > Burkholderiales > Usitatibacteraceae > Usitatibacter. The sequence goes on from JBDSRZ010000246.1 coordinate 1,555, forward strand.
GGGCAGGCCCGCCGCCGTGGGCGTGCCCGTGTACTTGGCCTGCGTGGTGGCGGTCTCGCCGCGGTTGGCGAGCTTGAAGCCGGTGATCTGCGAGAGCTCCTGGGCGACGTCGGTCTTCAGCGAGCAGGTGGGGCCGTAGAGGGCGATGATGTTTTCCATGGTCTACCTCGGGGGAATCGGTTGGTTCGGTGGCGTGGCGAAGCCCTGCCCGCGCATCAGCATCGCGCCGATGACGCCGCGCTTCTTCGCGGCGAGCAGGCCCTGCTGCGAGTTCATGAGGCGCCCCATGGGCGTGGCGCAGGTGTGCACCAGCCGCTTGAGCGGCACGTAGGCGATGAAGGCGCAGGCGCCGATCGCATGGGCGACCCACAACGCCTTGTAGAGGCCCGGGCCCGCGAGCCCGAGCGCGCCAAGAGCGGCGGCGAAGGCGACGCCCACGAACGATGCGCCGTGCGCCGCATCCCCCAGTGTGGGCGCGATGCGCATGCCCTCGACCACGAAGCCGCTCGCCACCACGAGGAGCAGGAAGACCGTGGTCGGTGTGTCGGCGAACTTGCGCTCGGGCGTGTGGTTCACCATCGCGCGCCAGACGAGCGCCAGAAGGCAACCGGCGAGCACCATGAGACCGGTGAAATCGAAGGCGAAGTCGAAGGCGAAGCGCAGCGGGTGGCCGGGCTCGCGCCAGATGTCGCGCCAGCCGAAGGCGGGAAAGCCCTCGCGCAGGAAGACCGCGGCCAGCTCGACGGCGAACATTCCCGCGAAGCCCCAGAAGATCAGCGTGTGGCGCAGCCAGCGCAGCTTGCCCGCGTTGAGGAGGCTGCGGTGCACGATCACCTCGTCCAGCAGCGTGCGCCGCATCGCGGCGGGATCGGCATCCTCGCGGCGGATGTACTGGCGGTAGCGCCGCCAGGTGGGCAGGTTGTTCTTCACCAACTTGCGATACAGCCCCACGTCGAGGATCGCGAGCGCGGCGAGCGCGGCGGGCCCGAAGAGGATCCAGTGCCACTCCATGCGACCCTGCAGCGTCTCGTGGATGTAGTGCGCCGAGAGGGCGACGACCGCGAGCACGTAGGCTGCCGCCCCGCCGGCGAAGAGCGGCGTGAAGCACCTCCGCAGCAATCCGGCATCGCCTGCGCGCGAGAACACCAGCACCGCGAAGAGCGCGCAGCCGGCGGCGAGCATCAGGGCGGAGGCCGCGAGCAGGCCGTAGCCCCAGGCCGCCGAGAGCCCGCCTGCGGACATCACGCCGCCGCGGCCTTCGCCTTCTGCGCCTCGCGCTCGGCGTCGATCGCGAGCATGTTCGAGTGCAGCTGGGGATCGCCGCCCTTGATGGCCTTGTACTTGAAGATGCACGCGCGCGCCTTGTCCACCGCGATGAGCGCGTCGGCGGCGTAGGCGTCCGCGCCGATCTTGTCGCACCACGCCTGGCTGATGGGCGCGCCGCCGACGAACACCTTCACGTTCTCGCGCAGGCCCTCGGCCTTGATCAGCTTGAGCGTCTCCCACTGCATGTTCATGGTGGTGGTGAGCAGCGCCGAGAAGCCCACGATCTGCGGCTTGTGCTGGCGGATCGCGGCGATGAAGTCCTCCGGCGGCACCGAGACGCCCAAGTCCACGACGGTAAAGCCCGCGGCCTCCATCATCATGCCGACGATCTTCTTGCCGATGTCGTGCAGGTCGCCCTGCACCGTGCCCACGACCACCGTGCCGATCTCCTCGGTCTTCTCCACGACGATCAGGGGCTTCAGCACCCCGAGCGCCACCTGCATGCACTTGGCCGACATCATGACTTCCGGCAGGAAGTACTCGTCCATCTTGAAGCGCCGGCCGACCTCCGCGATCCCCGCGGCCATGGGACCCGCGATGAGGGTGCGCGGCGAGCATTGCTTGCCGAGCAGCGTCGCGATGTATGCGTTGGTGCCGCCGTGCTCGCCGTCGATGATGTTCCATTCGAGCTGGTGGAAGAGGTCCTTCACCTCGGGCGGCGCGTCGGACCAGCGGTCGGTCTTGCGCGTGTCCTCGATGTCGTACTGCAGGTCTTCCAGGTCTTGCTCTTTGTCGGTGTCGATTGCCAGCGGCATGGCTACTTCCTCGTGGATTCGCTTCGGGTTGGCGTCTCAGCCCGCGGTCTCTTCGCGGCGCTTGCGCTTGGTCTTCTCCGACCACGGCTCGTAGCCTTCGCCGGTGTCGGCGCCGGGGGGCGGCGCATCGGGCAGCGGATAGACCCCGTACTCGTGGCATTCGTCGATCATCGCGAGCACGTTCTCGGTGGGCACGTCGTGCTCCAGGCGGTGCGAGCTGGACAGCAGGAAGCCGCCGCCCTTGCCCATCTCCCAGATCCTCGCGCGCACCTCGGCGCGGACCTGCTCCATGCTTCCCCAGGGCAGCGTCTCCTGCACGTCGATGCCGCCGTAGAAGAACAGCTCCTTGCCCAGCAGGCGCTTTCTCGCCGCGGGGTTCGAATGGCGCGCGACCTTGGGCGGCAGGCTGTCATGGCCGTCCACGCCGCAGTCCATCAGCCCGCGCATGAAGGGCTCGGCGAGCGCCCCGCAGGTGTGGAACTGGATCTTGCCGTTGGGATTCTTCTGCAGGAAGTATTCCCTGGTCGCCTGGATCGCCCGCTTGTAGTGGGGCTTGAGCTGCGTGTTGAACATCGACAGCGACTGGAACGCGGTCTTCTCGCTGGCAAGGTCCTCGGGGCTCACGCGGATCCAGTCGAGGTACTCGCCGCACTGGTCGATCATTGCCTTGTTGGTCTCGATCTCGATGTCCACCAGCTTGGTGAGCAGCGCGTCGAGGAATTCGGGCGATTCGATGAAGTCGGAGAAGATCTTCGCGTAGCCGACCATGTACTTGGCCTGCTCGTAGAGGCCTCCGCGGCCCGCCTGGCCCATCAACGCGAACGGCGTGTTCTCGCGGATGTGCTTGCAGTACTCACGCAGAGTAAGGCCCGGGATGGGCGAATCCGCCCACATCGCCTCGTCGCGCGGATCCGGCCAGGGATAGCCCTCCAGGACCTTCAGGCCTTCCTCGAGCGGGGCGCTGGTCGCGTGGAAGAGCGGATAGCCGATCATCTCGTAGTAGCCGCCGCGCTCGTGGGGCGTCCACTTGCGCACCACGCCCCACTCGTCCACGTTGATCTCGGCGTTCGGGGGCGAGATGCCCATGTCGAACGGAACCTCCTCGAAGCGGATCGAGCGGAAGCCCGGAGACCCGCCCATCGGGCCCATGGAGATTCGCAGGAAATCGATGTCGAGCTTCTCGGCGACCTCGATCTCGAAGCTCACGTCGGTGGTCCACGTGGTCGAGCCGGTGCGGTAGTCCTTGGTGTCGGCCTTGTAGTCCATGCCGAGGTGCTTGCGCAGGTTCTGGTAGCCCTCGATCGTGCCCCACAGGCCCAGGGGCACCCGGTCCGGCTCCCTCAGGTGCAACGCATCCAGGACGCGCTTGCGTTGGGGGGGAATCGCGCTTCCGATGATCGCAGCCATGTCCGCCTCTTTCCCGGGGCGGGGAGCCCCGAATTTCGCATACCCCGGAGCGCGGGCGGGCGCACCCGCCCTGGTGCCGCGACCGAGAGTGTCAGAAAACGAATCTAACCCGCCGGGCACCCCCGAACGAGAACCAACCCCGCAAGCCCTTCATGCGGGAAACGCATGGGTGAGCGGACTGCCGCGGAGGCGGCGACCAGGCGGCCGCACGCCCCCGCGGGACCCGCTACTTCGCCCAGGGAGGCTTGAACTCCTCGAACTTGCCGTTCTTGTAGACCACGTACGACATGTCCTTCACCAGGAAGTGGTCGGGAGCGTTGCCCTTGTTGATGGTGACCTCCGGAACCACGCTGCCCTTCCAGCCCTTGATGCTCTCGAGCGTTTCCACCAGGCGGTCGCGCGTGATGTTGTCGCGTCCCATGCGCTTCAGCGCCTCGGTGAACACCTGCGCGCCGGTGAAGCCCCACAGGTGGATCGCATCGGGGTCCTCTTCCGGGTAGTACTTCTTGAGGATCGTGAGCGCCTCCCTCATCTGCGGGGCCGGGGAGTCGAAGTCGCGGAAGATGGTGGCGAAGTACACCCCGTCGACCGCATCCTTGCCCGCGAGCTCGGGCACCTTCGGGCTCTTGCCGAAGAACACGTTCACCACCGGCACCTTCCAGCCGAGCTTCTTCCTCTCGGTGTAGAACTTGGCGGCGGGCTCCGGCGCGCAGGAGCAGATGATCGCGTCGGGGTTGGCGTTCTTCATGGTGAGCACCTGCGAGCTCACGTCGACTTCCTTCGGCTCGTAGCCCTGATCGGCGACCAGCTTCACGCCGTACTGCTCCAGCACCGACTTGATGCCGTCCATGTGGGTCTTGCCCGACGGGTCGTTCTGGTAGAGCACCGCGATGGTCTTCGCCTTGAACACCTCCTTGGCGAACTTCACCAGGTCCTTGCCCTCGTCCCGGTAGCTGGGGTAGAGCGGGAAAACCCACTTGCTCGGGATTTCCAGCGGTTTCGCCGCCCCGGTGCCCGCGCCGATGATCGGGATCTTCTGCTCGACCACGTAGTCGATCACCGCCACCGTGGGCGCCGAGCCCAGGGGTGCGACGATCGCGAAGCAGTTGTCGCGCTCGGCGAAGCGCTTCACGATGCCCGCGGTGCGCGCCGGCTCGTACTTGTCGTCCACCATGTTGAAGTTGATCTTGCGGCCGTTGACCCCGCCCTGGTCGTTCACGTGCTTGAACCATGCGTCCGCGCCCTTGCCCATGCGGAAGTAGCTCGACGTGCTTCCGGTCATGGGCTGGTACGAGCAGATCAGGACCTCCTTGTCGCTGATGCCGGGCCCGTTCTGCGCGAGCGCCGTGCCGGGGGCCAGCGCCAGCAGAGTCGCGCCCGCGACCGCCCCGCCCAGCTTGATGAATCGCTTCATGTGTTCTCTCCTCCTGAAAGTGTTGCGATGACTAGCCTTGGGCACCCATGTACGACTTCACCACCTCCGTGTTGCGCCGCAGCTCTCCGGACTCGCCGGCGGCCGCGACCTTTCCAACCTGCAATACGTAACCGAACGTCGTGTTCTTCAGCGCCACGTGCGCGTTCTGCTCCACGATCAGCATCGTGGTCCCCTGCTCGCGGTTGATCTTGCGCAGCGCCGCGAAGATGTCGGCCACGAGGATCGGCGCGATCCCGAGAGAAGGCTCGTCCAGCAGCAGGAGCTTCGGCCGCGCCATCAGGCCACGCCCGATGGCGAGCATCTGCTGCTCGCCGCCCGAGAGCGAAGCGCCGTGCTGGCGGAGGCGATCCTTCAGCCGCGGGAAAAGCTCGAGCACCATGTCCATGTCCCGCTTCACCCCTGCCCCGTCGGTGCGCGCGTAAGCGCCCATGCGCAGGTTCTCCTGCACCAGCAGGTCCTTGAACACCTTGCGCCCCTCGGGGACGTGCGCCACGCCCATCTTGACCACCTCGTTGGGCGCCTTGCCGGCAAGGGACTTGCCTTCCAGCTCTACCGTGCCCGCCCCCGGCCGCACCATGCCCGAGATCACCTTGAGGGTCGTCGACTTGCCGGCGCCGTTCGAGCCGAGGAGCGCCACCATCGCCCCCTTGGGAACCTCGATGGACACGCCGTGCAAGGCGCGCACCGCGCCATAGCTCGCATGCAGGCCATGGAGGCGCAGCATCGTCATGCGGCCTGGACCTCCTCGCCGAGATATGCCTTGATGACCGCGGGATTGGACCGGACCTGGGCCGGCGTGCCCTCGGCCAGGTTGGCGCCGAAATTGATCACGTAGATGTAGTCGCATACGTTCATCACCATCGACATGTCGTGCTCGACCATCAGCATGGTGATGCCTCGCTCGCGATTGATGCGGCGCACGAACTCGCGCAGCTCCGCCGTTTCCTCGTCGTTGCAGCCCGCGACCGGCTCGTCGAGCAGGATCAGCTTGGGCTCGGAGGCCAGCGCGCGCGCGATCTCGACGCGTTTCTGCAGCCCGTAGGGCAGGTTCCTCACCGGATTGTCGAGCTCGTCCTCCAGCCCCAGCATCCGCGCGATCTCGGTAGCGCGGCGCTCCAGGTCGCGCTCGCGGCGGCGCGCCCATGGCATCGAATAGACGTTGCCGAAGGGCTCGCCGGTGAGGCGATGGGCGCCCACGAGGATGTTGTCCAGCGTGGACTGCCCGCCGAACAGGTTGATGTTCTGGAAGGTGCGTGCGATGCCGATGTCCACCATTTCGTGGCACTTGCGCAGGTCGATCATCTCGTCGCGGCAGTAGATGTGGCCTTCGTCGTGGGCCTGGAACCGCGTGAGCACGTTGAAGAGCGTCGTCTTGCCGGCGCCGTTGGGGCCGATCAGGCCGACGATCTTCCCCTCCTCGACCGAGAGGCTCACCTGGTCGCAAGCGACCACGCCGCCGAAGCGGACGGTGACGCCCTCGCAGCGAAGCAGGGCGCCCATCAGGATTTCGCCTCGAGGGCGACCGCGGCGGGCGGTTCGGGGGCCGGCTGCCCGAGCGCGGCGCGCTCCAGCCGCCGCCGGCGCCACGCGCGGAACGGCCGCGCGATCACGTCGCAGACGCCCGCGGGCGCGAACATCAGCACGGCGATCAGCACCACGCCCTTCAGGATGAACGAGAAGTCGGCGAGCTTCTCCAGGAAAAACGGCAGCATCGCCACGAAGGCGCCGCCCACGATCGGCCCCATCAGCATCGCCGAGCCGCCCACCACGGCGGCCACCAGGATGTCGACCGAGTACCAGATGTCGGAATACACCTCGGCCGAGACGTAGCGCGTGTGCAGCGCGTTCAGCGCGCCCGCCAGGCCGGTGATGGCCGCGCTGATGGTGAAGGCGAACGTGCGATACAGCAGGCGATTTACCCCGCAGCTCTGGGCCGCCTTCTCGGCATCGCGCAGGCCCTTCAGCGCGCGCCCCACGCTCGAGCGCACCAGGCTGTAGATGAAGAGCGTGACGACCGCCAGCGCGACCACCGAGACGTAGTAGAAACCGACGTCCCCCACCGCGATCCCCAGGACCTTGTTGGGAGGCACCGAGATGCCCGTGCGCCCTTCGAAGAACGGCACGTTGTTCACGATGGTGCCCACGAAGAAAGCGAAGCCGAGCGTGCCGATGGCGAGGAAAGGCCCCGCGAGGCGCAGGAACACGAGCGCCATGAGCATTCCCACCAGGCCCGCCACGACGCCCCCGGCCAGCAAGGCGATGATGATGTCGGCGCCGGCCAGCTTCACCAGCAGCGCCCCGGTGTACGCCCCGATGGCGAGGAAGCCGCCGTGGCCCACGGAAACGAGGCCGGTGTAGCCGCTGAGGATGCTCACGCCTTGGGCGGCGAGGATGTAGACGATGACGAGCGAGGCCTGGCCCGCCATCCATCCCTTGAACCCCGGGAGGAGCGGCATCACCAGCAGGACGCCGAAGAACGCCATCACCAGCGCGACGTTCTGTTTCTGGAACCTGGATTTCAGCGCAGCGAGCGCGGGGCGGTCGAGGATTCGGGCGGAAGCGCGCGCGGCTGCGTTCTTGGTCACCAACTTCAGATCTCCCTGCGTTTCTGGATGCCGAAGAGCCCCTGGGGGCGAAGCGCGAGCAAGGCGACGATCATCACGAACGCCGTGGCGGTCTTGTAGTGCGATCCGAGGTAGCCCCCCGCCAGGTTCTCCGCCACGCCGATCATCAGCGCGCCGACGATGGCGCCCGGGATGGAGTAAAGCCCGCCGAACACCGCGGCCACGTAGCCCTTGATCAGGACCTCGTCCATCATCTGCGGCGACACGAAGAGGATCGGCGCGATGAGGATGCCGGCGAAGGCGCCGAGGAACCCGGCCATGCCCCAGGTGAGCATCACGATGAAGCGCACCGGGATGCCCATCAGGTTCGCGGTCTCGGGGTCGTCGGTGACCGCGCGCATCGCGATGCCCTGCTTGGTGAACTTGAAGAAAACGAACAGCACCACGCCGATGGCGGCGGCCCAAGCCATGTTGATGAGGTGGCCCTCGCTGATGATGGTGCCGAAGACCTTCACCGGGGTCGGATCGAAGGTCACCGGGAACGCCTTGGTGTCGCGTCCCCAGATCCAGCCGGCCACGCCGTGCATGATGTAGTAGACGCCCAGCGTCGCGGTGAAGAGCGTGAGCCAGTCCGAGTCCGCGATCGGGCGCATCACCAGGCGCTCGACGACGATGCCGAGCAGCATGGTGGAGGCCACCGTCATCGCGATGGTGGCGTAGTAGTTGAGGCCCGACTTGAGGAACATCACCGC
>JBDSRZ010000247.1:0-5422 GCA_039929025.1 Usitatibacter sp.
GCGGTCACGCTCGGGGCATCCTGCGCCTTTCCCGCCGACGAACTGAATCGAAATGTCCGCGATGAGCCTTGACACGACCCCGATGCCGAGAGGACCGCGCTCGCCCGACGAGCTCACGATCGGCGCGACGGCCGAGGAGTCGCGGCGCGCCTCCGAATGGCTCGCCAGCACCTGCCGGGAACGCGGCGTGCCGCAAGCGCAGATCGACGGACTCACCCTCTGCCTGGATGAAGCGCTTTCCAACGTCATCGCCCACGGCGGCAAGTCGGCGCTCTCGGAGCCGATCACTCTGCGCCTCGACGTGGCCTTCGACCAGCCCTTCAACAGCGTCAGCGTGACGCTCTCGGATGCGGGCACGGCATTCGATCCGCTGGCCGCGCCCGAGCGAGTACCGCCGAAGACGCTCGATGAGGCACTGCCCAACGGCATGGGGCTGGGAATGATCCGTCGCATCTGCAACTTCCAGCACTATAGCCGCGCAAATGGGCGCAACCACCTCACGCTCGGCATGCGGTGGGACGAAGCGGAGTGAATCAAGGGCGCCCGGAGTCTCCGTGGCGCTTGCAATTGCCGCGTCGCTCAAGGCATTCTCCCCGTTTACCCTTGTAAGGAACGAAAACACCATGACAGACACCATGACCACCATCACCCATGAAGACCTTGGCCAGGATCTGCGCCGGATCGTGATCACTGGGCGCCTCGACACGCAAGGGACAAACGAAATCTCCGCACAACTCCGCGAGCTGGCGGATGCGCCCGTAAGAAGCGTGATCGTGGACCTCTCTGCCGTCGCGTTCGCCGCTTCTATCGCCATCGGCCAACTGATCGTCAATGCCCGGGCGGTCAAGGCCCGCGGGGGACACCTGGTGCTGCTCGTCAGCGCATACTCGGCTGTGATGATGAGCCTCAAGTCGTCGGGGATTGACCAGCTGATTCCGGTATTCCAGAACGCACCTGAGGCGCATGTGGGAGCGCTCAGGGGGTTTTAGGGCGGGACGGCATCGCACACGAGGCCTTACGCACGGCGTCGTGATGTCGAACCCGACGGGTTCGAAGAGAGCCGGGGGGAGGGTCACGTGTTCTCCCTCTCCCCTGGGATAAGGCCGGGGAGAGGGTAGCCAACACACCCTCGAGGTTTTTCAACACCTCATTGTTCCAATAGCGCACCACCGAATAACCCCGTGCTCGCAGCCAAGCGGTGCGCTCTTCATCCCGATCGACCTGATCAGCATGCTGGCCCCCGTCAACCTCCACGATGAGCCACGCCTCTTCGCACAGGAAATCGGCGATATAAGGTCCCAGCGGCACTTGGCGGCGGAACTTCCAGCCCTGGAGTCGCCCTCCCCGCAGGTGGTACCAGAGCAGTTTCTCGGCGTCGGTCATCCCTGATCGCAGACGCTTCGCGCGTTCTGCGGTATCGAGACGACGGAGCGGCGCGAGGTGGGAATGGCGGGACATTGCGGGATAACGCAACAGCACGCTGCGCGTGCACTACCCTCTCCCCGACCCTCTCCCAAGGGAGAGGGAGAACATCAGTCCGGTTCCCGAAGGCAGGACCGGCTTTGCTCCCTCTCCCTTGGGAGAGGGCCGGGGAGAGGGTCACGGAAGGACCTACCGTCCCGGCCACCCGCGCCGGTCGAGCGCGTCGCTCAACCGGTGCATGTCGCCCTCGTCCACGTACACCTGAGCGGACACCCGCAGCAGCAATTCCCCGCCGAGCTCCTTCGCCATCGTCTGGATGCGGTCCTTTTCCCACAACACGCGCATGACTTCGTCGGCGTCGGTCTGCGTCGCCGGCCGGGCCTGCGGCAAAACGAACGAGCGCATCGCCGCGCACATGTCGGTGGGGCCCACGACGCGCGCCCCGACGGATAACAGCAGATCGCTGCAGATCCGCAGCAGCCGGGCCTGGTAGCGACGAACGGCGGCGGGGTCGAGCTCCTCGAAGAAGCGGATCGCCGCGGGCACCGAGAGCCATGCCGAGTTGTCGCGCGTGCCGGTGAAGTCGAACGCCTGCGGGAAACCGAGCGCGATGAAGTGGCTCACGACGTTCGGCCGCGTTCGGGCGGCGACGTCGCGTGATGCGTACAGGAATGCGCTCCCCTTCGGCGCGAAGAGCCACTTGTGCATGTTGGAGACGTACCAATCCACCTCGAGCGAACGGATGTCGAGCGCGATCTGCCCGACCGCATGGGCTCCGTCCACGAGCACCAGCGCGCCCGCCTTCCGCAGCTCCGGGACAACGCGGTCCAGAGGCATCACCAGCGCCGTGGGCGAGGTGATGTGATCGATGACCGCGAGCTTCACGCGCGCCGTGAGCGCCTCTGCGAAGCGCGCCATGATGGCGTCGGCCGAGGTCGGAATCGGAATCCGCACCACCAGCGGCGTGGCACCAGTCTGCGCGCAGCGCGCCTCCACCATCAGGCGCACCGCGTTGTAGGTGTGGTCGGTGATGAGGATCCTGTCCCCGGGGGCGAAGTCCACGGAGCGCAGCACCGCCTGCACCCCCGCGGTCGCGTTCTCGATGAAGGCCAGCTGGTCGTGGCCCGCGTTCACGAAGGCCGCCAGGTCAGAGGCCGCGGTCCGCAGCGTCGTCACCCCCTCCCCCGGCATGATCCCGCTACGGAAGAACTGGTCCGGCTGGGACTCCATCGCCTCGCGGATGCGCGCCTGGGCGGCGAGGACTACCCGCGGGCACGCGCCGAAGGAGCCGTGGTTGAGGAATGTGCCTTCCTCGGCCAGTACCCACAGCGGGCGCATGGCGCGCCCGAAGCCCGGATGTATCAGGAGGCCCTCCCTCGATGGTTTCCCGCTTTTCTGCGGCCAGTTTACTAGCCGAGGGGATAACTCCGCCTCGGGATTGTCCAATGCCGGCACCGCCCCCATCTGAGGGTGAGCGAGGACCCTCCTTCCATGGAATTCAAGGACTACTACCAGGTGCTCGGCGTCGCCCGCGACGCGACCGCCGAGGACATCAAGAAGACCTACCGCAAGCTAGCCCGCAAATACCATCCCGACGTCTCCAAGGAGAAGGATGCGGCCAAGCGCATGACCGAGATCAACGAGGCCAATACGGTGCTCTCGGATCCCGAAAAGCGCGCGGCCTACGACCAGGTCGGGCGCGGCTACCAGCCGGGGCAGGACTTCCGTCCGCCGCCGGATTGGGACGCGGGCTTTGAGTTCTCCGGCGCCCCGGGCGGCTCCGCCCAGGGCGACGGCGCGGACTTCAGCGACTTCTTCTCGCAGATCTTCGGGCGAATGGGGGGCAGCGCGCGCGGGCGGCCCGGCGGCGGCGAGTTCAAGGCTCGCGGCCAGGATCACCACGCCAAGGTGCTGCTCGACGTCGAGGACGCCTTCCACGGCGCCACGCGGCAGTTGAGCCTGCGCGTGCCGAAGGAGGATAACCAGGGCCGCGTGCGCCTGGAGACCCGTACCCTCGACGTCAAGGTCCCGCAGGGTGTCCATCCCGGCCAGCTGATCCGCCTCGCCGGCCAAGGCAGCCCGGGAATGGGCGGCGGGCCGGCGGGCGACCTATTGCTCGAGGTGGCCTTCAAGCCCAGCGATCGTTACCGCGTCGATGGGCGCGACTTGCACGTGGCGTTGCCGATCGCTCCGTGGGAGGCGGCGCTCGGGGCCACGGTGCCGGTGCAGACGCCTGGCGCGAAGCTCGAAGTGCGTATTCCCGCAGGGGCGCAAAGCGGCCGGCAGATGCGGGTGCGCGGCAAGGGAATTCCCGCGAACCCGCCCGGAGATCTCTATCTCGACCTGCAGGTCGTGCTGCCGCCGGCGGATGCGCCCAAGGCGCGCGAGCTCTACGAAACGATGGCGCGCGAGCTGGCTTTCGATCCGCGCGCGGCAAGGAGCTGAGCCATGGCTGATCGCGACGTCATTGTCGGCATCGCCCTCGAGGAGGCGTGCCTCACGCTGGAGCAGCTGGCCGAGGCGTGTTCGGTGGAGGCGCAGTGGGTCGTGCAGCGGGTCGACGAGGGCCTGCTGCCCTCGGTGGGGCCATCGCGCCCCGAGTGGAGGTTCAGGTCCGACGAGCTGCTGCGCGCGCGTCGCATGCGCCAGGTCGAACGCGACTTCGAAGCGGTGCCCGAGCTCGCGGCGCTGGTGGCCGACATGCTCGAGGAGCTGGATCGGCTGCGCGCGCGAATCGAGCGCGGGGGATTCCGATGAGCCGCCACGTCGTTTGTCCCGACTGCCAGGCGGTGAACCGCGTTCGCGAGGACGCCGCCGAGAAACCCAATTGCGGCAAGTGCCACGCGTCGCTTTTCGCAGGCCCGGTCGCGCTCACCACGGCTACGTTCGATTCCCACGTCGGCAAGAGCGACATCCCGGTGCTGGTGGATTTCTGGGCCGAGTGGTGCGGGCCCTGCAAGATGATGGCGCCACAGTTCGCCCAGGCGGCCGCCCTGCTCGAGCCCGCCGTGCGCTTCGCGAAGGTCGATACCGAAGCCGAGCAGCAGCTCGGTGCGCGGTTCAACATCCGCAGCATTCCGACGCTCGCCCTCTTCAAGGGCGGGCGCGAGGTCGCGCGGCAGGCTGGCGCGATGGGCGCGGCGGATATCGTGGAGTGGGTGAAGGGGCAGGGATAGACCCTCTCCCCGGCCGTCTCCCACGCCCTGGGCGCCCGAGGGAGAGGGAGAAGTGGCAGAATCGGCGCGAACAACTCCAAACAACCGCGAGGAACCCGCCATGCGAATCCTGCCCGCACTTGCATCCGCTCTGATCCTGTCGGCCGCATCGACCACGGCTGAGGCCGCCTGCGGGCGATGCGACCCGATATTCAACGTAGCCGACGCCCCCGCGACGAGCGCGTCCGGCAAGGCCCTGACCAACGACCAGGTCAGGCAGGCGATCATCCGGGCGGGCGCGGCACTCGGCTGGGTGATGAAGGAAAACGGGCCCGGCAAGCTGAGCGCGAACCTGGCCGTGCGCAAGCACACCGCGGAGATCGAGATCCCCTATTCCTCCAAGGGCTACAGCATCAACTACAAGAACAGCACCAACCTGGACGCGGCCGACGGCCAGATCCACAAGAATTACAACGGCTGGATCCAGAACCTCAACAAGGGCATCAACGCGCAGCTGTCGGCGTCGTAGGACACCCTCTCCCCTCCCTCTCCCGAGGGAGAGGGAGAACTACTTGGCCAGCGACAGCATCAGCTCGTTGCTGACCCTGACGAATTCAACGGGGTCTTCGAGCTGGCCGCCCTCGGCAAGCTGGGCGAGGAGGCCGAGAGCGACAAGAAGGTGCAGGAGCTCAAGACCGGCGCCTTCGGTCCGGTCGCGCAGAAGATGAAGGAAGCGTTGGGCGAGAAGGTGAAGGACGTGCGCATTTCCACCCGCCTTACCCAATCGCCGTCATGCCTGGTGGCCGACGAGCACGACATGGGCGGCAACCTGGCGCGCATCCTCA
>JBDSRZ010000248.1:0-5560 GCA_039929025.1 Usitatibacter sp.
ATCAAGCGCACCGCGGACATCTTCCGCGGGCGCATCATCGACGTCACCGACAAGTCCTACACGATCGAGCTCACCGGCACCACCGAGAAGCTCGATGCCTTCCTCGATGCGCTCGATCGCGGCGCCATCCTGGAAACCGTCCGCACCGGCGTATCCGGCATCGGGCGCGGCGAGTGGGTGCTGAAGGTCTGACGGCACAACGCCCGCCCGCGTGGGCGGCGAAACGCGACAGGGGAAACGACAAAATGAAGGTCTACTACGACAAGGATGCGGACCTCTCGCTCGTCAAGGGCAAGAAGGTCACGATCATCGGCTACGGCTCCCAGGGCCACGCGCATGCGCAGAACCTGACCGACTCCGGCGTGAAGGTAACCGTGGGCCTGAGGCCCGGCGGCGCGTCGTGGGGCAAGGTAAAGAAGGCGAAGCTGGCGGTGAAGGAAGTCGGCGAGGCGGTGAAGGGAGCGGATTTGGTGATGGTGCTGCTGCCCGACGAGAACCACGCCGCGGTCTACAAGGAGTCGATCGAGCCGAACATCAAGAAGGGCGGGGCGCTCGCCTTCGCCCACGGCTTCAACATCCATTTCAAGCAGATCGTGCCGCGCGCCGATCTGGACGTCTTCATGATCGCACCCAAGGGGCCCGGTCACCTGGTCCGGTCCACGTATACGCAGGGCGGCGGCGTGCCGGCGCTGATCGCGGTGCACCAGGATCCATCCGGCAAGGCCAAGGCGCTGGCGCTCTCCTACGCGGCGGCGATCGGCGGAACCCGCGGCGGGGTGATCGAGACCAACTTCCGTGAAGAGACCGAGACCGATCTCTTCGGCGAGCAGACGGTGCTCTGCGGCGGCATCGTGGAGCTCATCAAGGCGGGCTACGAGACCCTCGTCGACGCTGGCTACGCGCCGGAGATGGCGTACTTCGAGTGCCTGCACGAGACCAAGCTGATCGTCGACCTCATCTACGAGGGCGGCATCGCCAACATGAACTACTCGATCTCCAACAACGCCGAGTTCGGAGAGTACGAGACCGGGCCCAAGGTGATCGGGCCGGAGTCGAGGAAGGCGATGAAGGAGTGCCTGGCGCGCATCCAGTCGGGGGAATACGCGCGCGACTTCATCCTCGAGAACCGCGCCGGCGCGCCCACCCTCAACGCCAAGCGGCGGCTGCTCGCCGAGCACGACATCGAGAAGGTGGGCGAGAAGCTGCGCGCGATGATGCCGTGGATCACGAAGAACAAGCTGGTCGACACGTCGCGCAATTAGGAGCGCCATGAGCAACTATCCGCACCCGATCATCGCACAGGAAGGAACGCCCTACCTCATCGTCCTGCTCACCGCGTCGATCTTCGCCGCGCTGTGGGTTGGGTGGTGGTCGCTTCCCCTGTGGATCGCCACCGCCTTCGTGCTGCAGTTCTTCCGCGATCCGCCGCGCGTGATTCCGCAAGGCGAGGGCCTGGTGCTATGCCCCGCGGACGGCCGCGTGATCGTGGTGAGCGAGGTGGCGGATCCGTACCGGGGCGGGGCGCGCTCGCTCAAGGTCAGCATCTTCATGAACGTCTTCAACGTCCATTCACAGCGCTCGCCGGTGGACGGCGTGATCACTCAGGTGAAGTACGCCAAGGGGTTGTTCGTGAATGCGGCATTCGACAAGGCCTCGTCGGACAACGAACGCAATGCGCTCGTGATCAGTCTGGACGACGGCCGGGAGATCTCGTGCGTCCAGGTCGCCGGCCTGATCGCGCGCCGGATCCTGTGCTACGTGCACCAGGGCGAGCGTCTGAGCCGCGGGCAGCGTTACGGCTTCATCCGCTTCGGCTCGCGGGTCGACGTGTACTTGCCGCCGGGCTCGATACCCAAGGTCGCCATCGGTGACACGGTAAAGGCGAGCTCGACCGTGCTCGCCGAATTGCCCCGCAAGCCCTAGGCCCCCGATGGCCCGCCCGGTCCCGGCGCCGCGCAAGCTCGAGCTCTACCGCAAGCGCGGCATCTACATCCTTCCCAACCTCTTCACGACGCTGAACCTCTTCGCGGGGTTCTACGCCATCGTCCAGGGGATGAACCACGAGTACGAGAAGGCGGCGGTGGCGATTTTCATCGCCATGGTCCTCGACAGCCTCGACGGGCGCGTGGCCCGCCTCACGCGCACCCAGTCGGCCTTCGGCGCCGAGTACGACAGCCTGACCGACATGGTTTCCTTCGGTGCCGCCCCGGCGCTCATCATGTACGAGTGGGCGCTGCGCGACATGGGCCGCATGGGCTGGATCGCGGCGTTCGTCTATTGCGCCGGCGCGGCATTGCGCCTCGCGCGCTTCAACACCCAGCTCTCGGTCGCCAACAAGCGCTGGTTCCAGGGCCTTCCCAGTCCGGCCGCGGCGGCGCTGGTCGCGGGCATGATCTGGGTCTTCAATGACTACCAGGTGCGCGGCGGCGAGGTGAAATGGTTCGCCGCGGCGGTGACCGTCTACGCCGGCGTAACCATGGTGTCGAACGTCAAGTTCTACAGCGGCAAGGACATCAACCTGCGCCGCGCGATGCCCTTCTCGGTGGCGATCGCCTTTGTGATCGCGCTCCTGCTCATCTCCATCGAGCCGCCGATCGTGCTCTGGGGGGTGATGCTTGCCTATGGCGTGTCGGGTTACGTGATGTGGCTGGTGCAGCGCTGGAGGCGCGAAGCCGAGGAGAAGAAGTACGGCAACATCCGCGAGGCGATCGAGGAGGGCAACCTCACGGGGCTCGCGCGATCGCTCGCCGCCACGCCGGTGGACACCGTGATCGGCGCCGATGGCCGCAGCCTCCTCATGGTCGCGGTCGAGGAGAGCAACCTGCCCGCAGTGGAGCTGCTGGTGGCGCGCGGTGCCGCCGTCGAGACGCGCGACGACCAGGGCATGACGCCGCTCGCGCTCGCCGCGCAGATGGGGTTCCAGGAGGCCGCCGAGGTGCTGCTTGCCGCGGGAGCCGACCCGAACCCGCACGACATCGGCGGTCTCACGCCGCTCGACACCGCCGAGGAGCACGGCGCGCTCGACATCGCCGCCTTGCTGCTGCGTCACGGCGGCAGGTCCTCGAGGGAACTCGCCCCGCGCGTGCCCTAGCGCGCTTTGCCTAGCGCCTTCGCCTGCGCGTCGTTCATCAGCTTGAGGAGCGCCAGCAGGCGCGTAATCGTCTGCTCGCGCTCCCTCATGATCTGATCCTGCATCGCCTGGCCGGTGGCCGCCTGTCTCGCGGAAAGCCGGTTCTGCGCGGCAATCTGCTGCCCGGCGGTGTCGGCGTCCAGCGCCGCGAGGGATTTGGCGTCCAGCCCGAGCGTCCTCGCCTTGGCCTCGAACTCCGAGCGCTGCCCGGGAGTGAAGGTGCGAAGCTTCTCTTCTGCGTTCATGGGTGAAGTGTCCCATGCTCACCCGCCTTGCGGGGGTTCCCGGGCCGGGATATAGTGGATTGATGCACCCGAATGGCGACTCCACGATTTCCCGCCTTTCCCTGGCCGGCGCGCTCGCGCTGGGCCCGCTGCTGCGCCCCGCGCGCTAAAAAACCCAACCCCACATTTCGCGAAGCCACAAGGCCGCTCCAGGCAGACGGGGCGGATGAGTCCATCCAGTCCCGGAGAATCCCATGCACGACCAGTTGATCATCTTCGATACAACCATGCGCGACGGCGAGCAGAGCCCGGGCGCGGCCATGAATCGCGACGAGAAGGTGCGCATCGGCAAGCAGCTCGAGCGCCTGCGGGTTGACGTGATCGAGGCGGGCTTCGCCGCCTCGAGCCCAGGGGACTTCGACGCGATCCGCGCGGTGGCCGCGGCGGTGAAGGACTCGACTGTTTGCTCGCTCGCTCGCGCCAACGACAGCGACGTCGCGCGCGCGGGGGAGGCGGTAAAGGGCGCCAATCGCGGCCGCGTGCACACCTTCATCGCGACCAGCCCGATCCACATGAAGCACAAGCTGCGCATGGAGCCCGACCAGGTGCTGGAGGCGGCGGTGCGCGCGGTAAAGCTCGCGCGCCAGTACACCGACGATGTCGAGTTCTCTGCCGAGGACGCGGTGCGCTCCGACGTGGACTTCCTCTGCCGCATCTTCGAGGCGGCGATCGCGGCCGGCGCGCGCACCATCAACGTGCCCGATACCGTGGGCTACGGCATCCCCAACCTCTGGGGCGACCTTTTCCGCCAATTGATCGAGCGCATCCCGAATTCCGGCAAGGCGGTCTGGTCGACTCACTGCCACAACGACCTGGGCATGGCGGTGGCCAACTCGCTCGCCGCGGTGATGGCGGGCGCGCGCCAGATCGAGTGCACCATCAACGGCCTGGGCGAGCGCGCCGGCAACGCGTCGCTCGAGGAGATCGTGATGGCGGTGAAGACCCGCTCGGACGTCTTCAAGCTCACCACCGGCATCGACGCGACCCAGATCGTGCCGGCGAGCAAGCTGGTGTCGACGATCACCGGCTATCCGGTGCAGCCCAACAAGGCGGTGGTCGGGGCGAACGCCTTCGCGCACGAGTCGGGGATCCACCAGGACGGCGTCCTCAAGCACCGCGAGACCTACGAGATCATGCGTGCCGCCGACGTGGGCTGGGGCGCCAACCGCCTCACGCTCGGCAAGCTCTCCGGCCGCAGCGCCTTCAAGAGCCGGCTCCAGGAGCTCGGCATCACGCTTGCCTCCGAGGAAGCGCTCAATGCCGCGTTCGCCCGCTTCAAGGAGCTCGCCGACAAGAAGCGCGAAATCTTCGACGAGGACATCCAGGCGCTGCTCTCCGACGAGGCGGTGACGCCGGAATCCGAGCACTACAAGCTGATCGCGCTCACAGCGCACTCCGAGACCGGTGAGCAGCCGTTCGCGCGCATCGTGATCAGCGAGGATGGCCGCGAGAAGCGCGCCGAGGCCAGAGGCAGCGGCATCGTCGACGCCACTTTCAAGGCGATCGAGAGCATGGTCGAAAGCGGCACGGAGCTCCAGCTGTACTCGGTGAACAACGTGACCGAGGGCACCGATTCCCAAGGCGAGGTAACGGTGCGCCTGTCCAAGAACGGTCGCATCGTGAACGGCATGGGCGCCGATACCGACATCGTCCTGGCTTCCGCCAAGGCGTACATCAATGCGCTCAACAAGCTGGGGCACAAGTCGCGCGTGAACCCCCAGTACGGCACCGAGCCCCAGACCGTCTAGGCGACGGCCATTGGGCGCGCGGCGATGCCGCGTTTCGGGATGGGGACGTGGCACATGGGTGAAAGCGCCGCTCGCGAAGGGCTGGGGCGGGGCCTACCTTACGCGGCACGGTGTCGGTTGCGAACGACAGCTGAACAAGGCGTCGCTTCAAGCGCTTACGCGAGCACTCGCTTCCCGCTGTAGCTCCGCAACGACTAAAGGGCCGCGCGCGGTGTTCGCGCCACGCCTGTAAAAGCACTTGGCACGAAAAGTGGATGTGTCCGCCTCGATACCCACTGGGAGGACACAATGAAATACGCAGAGAGCATCTTCAATCGCGCCCGCGACACCCGTTCACTACCCCCGCAGCAACCTGCGGCCGCCAATTCGCCGAGCGCCACCCCGGCGATCGTGCCGGC
>JBDSRZ010000249.1:0-9435 GCA_039929025.1 Usitatibacter sp.
CGCGCGCCCGCCAGCGCCGGCAGCGGCGCCCGCGCTCATCGAGCGCAGCGATGACGGCCCCGGCAGCAAGCTCATCGTGGGCCCCAACATCAAGCTGAAGGGGGTCGAGATCGACGACTGCGACACGCTCGTGGTCGAAGGGCGCGTCGAGGCGACGATGGTGAGCCGCGCGATCCAGATCGCCGAGGGCGGCGCCTTCAACGGCAAGGTCGACGTCGACGTGGCCGAAATCCGCGGCGCTTTCCAGGGCGAGATGACGGCGCGCAAGAAGCTCGTGATCCACGCGAGCGGCCGCGTGACCGGCAAGATCCGCTACGGCAAGATGCTGGTGCAGGAAGGCGGCGAGATGTCGGGCGACGTGGGGGCGTTGAACGGCAGCGAGCCGCAAGTGGTCCGCTGACTCTCAATCCGCCGGCGCGGACCCGGCCTCGCGCGCCATCCGCGCGAGCTTGCCTTTGAGCACCTTGCCGCTCGGCGCGGCCGGAAGAGCCGGCAGGATCAGGACCTCGCTCGGGCGCTTGTACGGGGCGAGCGCACGCGCGGCGAACTCGAGCAGCTCGGTGGGCGAGGCGCTCGCGCCGGGTACCAACTCGACGAAGGCGACGACCTCCTCGTCGCCATCGCGGCTGCGGCCGACCACGGCGGACTGCGATACCGCGGGGTGGGCGTTCAGCACCGCCTCGACCTCGACCGGGAACACATTGAAGCCCGAGCGGATGATGAGTTCCTTCAGCCGCCCCTCGATGTGGATCGCCCCGTCCGGCTCGCGCCGCGCGAGATCCCCGGTGGCGAGCCAGCCGCCAGGTTTTATCACGGCGGCGGTGGCTGCCGCGTCGCGGTAGTAGCCCTTCATCACGTTCGGCCCGTGCGCCCAGAGCTCCCCCACCTCGCCGTCGGGCAGGTCGCGGCCTTCGAGGTCGACGATGCGCAGGCGCACGCCGGGAATCGCCGGGCCCACCGAGCAGTCGTCGCGCGGAGCTTCGTGGCGCGTCTGCGTTAGCGTGGGCGAGGCCTCGGTGAGGCCGTAGCCATTATGGAGCCGCAAGCCGAAGAAGCGCTCCACCTCGCGCTTTAGCGCCGGCACGAGCGGCGATCCGCCCGCATAGAGGAAACGCAGCGCCGGCGCATGGAACGAGGCCTCGCCGTTCTCCCTCAAATAGCCCACGAGCTTCGCGTACATCGCCGGGACGCCCTGGCAGACGGTAAGGCGTTCGGCGCGGATAAACCTCGCCGTCGCCGCCGCGGTAAAGCGCGGTTGGAGATGGATGCTGCCGCCCGCGAGCAACGTGCCGAGGGTGACCGATGCGAGTCCGTACACATGGGAGACCGGCAGGAGCCCGTAGACGCGATCCCCGGGAACGATGCGGCGCAGGTCGCCCGAATTGCGCGCGATGAAGAGAAGGCTCGCATGGGTGAGCATCACCGCCTTCGGTTCGCCCGTGGTTCCGGTGGTGTAGAGCAGGGCCGCCACGTCCTCGACCGGGTCACCGGCCACGGCTTCCGGCCGCGAGTCCACAACATTCGACAACGCCATCGCGCCCCACGGGCCGCCGTCGTGGACCGAAGCGCCGCAGCGTTGCGCGTGGGCAGCAGCATCGGGTGAGCCCGCGGGGAGGAAGATCGTGAGCCGCGCGGAAGAGTGCGCGTGGATGCCATCGACCTCGCGCGCGGAGAGCCTCGCGTTCACGTTCACCACCCAGGCGCGCAGGCTCGCGATCGCAAGCACCAGCATCACCATCGCGGGACAGTTCTCGCCCACCACCATGACGCGGTCGCCGGCGCGCACGCCGAGCGCCGCGAGCCGGGCGCACCACTCGAGGCGCGCCGCCTCCAGCTCGGCCCACGCGAGCACGGCGCCCTCCTGTGCGAGGGCCGTTTCCGCGCCGCGCGCACGCGCCCACCGGGCGGCGATGTCGCCCACCCACTGCGGGGAGGCTTGCGCAAAATCGGGGTCGCGTATCATGCGAGCGGTTTCGCCAATCATAAGCGAAAGGCACGGCCATGAAGCCCGTGGGAATCGTCGGAACCGGCTTCATGGGCCGGGGCATCGCGCAGGTCACCGCCCAGGCGGGATTCGAGGCGCTGCTCTTCGACGCCCGCGCCGGCGCTGCCACGCAGGCGCGCGATGCGATCGCCGCGCAGCTAGGCAAGTTGGCGGAGAAGGGCAAGCTTGACGCCGCCGGCGCCGAGCAGGCGATCGCGCGCGTGAAGCCGGTCGACGTACTCGCGGGGCTCGCCGCGTGCGGCTTGGTGGTGGAGGCGATCGTCGAGGACCTGGAGGCCAAGCGCGATCTCTTCCACGCGCTCGAGGCCATCGTCGCGCCCGACTGCTTGCTCGCTACCAACACATCGTCGCTTTCGGTCACTGCGATCGCCGCAGCCTGCGCACGGCCGGGCCGCGTGGCGGGGCTGCATTTCTTCAGCCCGGTGCCGCTGATGAAGATCGTCGAGGTCATCGACGGCGTGCGTACCGAGCCCGGGGTGATCGCGCAGCTCGTGGACTTCGCCGAGCGCCTCGGCCATCTGCCGGTGCGCGCCAAGGACACGCCCGGATTCCTGGTGAACCACGCGGGCCGCGGATATGGCACCGAGGCGCTGCGCATCCTCTCCGAAGGCGTGGCGAACCACGAGACGGTGGACGACATCCTTCGCGATGCCGCGGGCTTCAAGCTGGGCCCCTTCGAGCTGCTGGATCTTACCGGCCTCGACGTCTCTCAGCCGGTAATGGAATCGATCTACCGCCAGTTCTACGACGAGCCGCGCTTCCGCCCCACGCCGCTACTGGCGCAGCGCCGTGCGGCCGGACTTCTCGGGCGAAAGTCCGGGGAAGGCTTCTACCGCTATGCGGACGGCAAGCGTGTGGCGCCACCCGCGAGCCCCGCGCGGCGCGCGGCGCCCCTCCCGGCACGGATCTGGATCAGCGCGCGCGATCCCGAAGCCCGCGCGCGTGTGGCGTCGTTGCTCCAGGGCGCAGGCGCGAGCATCGACGGCGGCGAGACTCCTCACGACGACGCGCTCTGCGTGGTGCTGCCGTGGGCCGAGGACGCAACCACGGCCGCTGTGTCAGCCGGACTCGATCCCGCGCGCACCGTGGCGCTCGATGCGCAGTTCGGCCTTGCGACGCGGCGCACGCTGATGACGACGCCGGTGACGGCACCCGAATGGCGCGATGCCGCCGCGTCGTTGTTCGGCGCCGGCGGCGTTCCGGTCTCGGTGATCCGCGACAGCATGGGATTCGTCGCCCCGCGCGTGGTCTGCCACATCGTGAACGTGGCGTGCGACATCGCGCAACAACGGATCGCGACACCCGAAGACATCGACCGTGCAGTGATGCTGGGCCTCGGTTACCGGCAGGGGCCGCTCGCGATGGGCGACGCGCTCGGCGCGGCGAAGGTGCTGGAATTGCTCGAGGGGCTCCTCGCCTTCTACGGCGACCCGCGCTACCGGCCGAGTCCGTGGCTCAAGCGGCGCGCGCTCCTCGGCGTGCTGCTTACCACCCCCGAAGACTAGCCTTTTACTTCCCGCGGGCGAGGCGCGAGGCGAGGCCGGTATAGGTCGAGGGGGTCAACGCCAGCAGCCGCGCGCGGACGTCATCGGGGAGCGCCAGGCCCTTGATGAACTCCTGCAGGTCGGCATGCGAGACGCCGCCCTTGCCGCGCGTGAGCTCCTTCAACTTCTCGTAGGAGCCGGGCACCCGGTGAGCACGCATCACTGTCTGCACCGCCTCGGCGAGCACGTCCCAACTTTCCTCCAGGTCCTCGGCGATGCGGAGCGGGTTGACCTCGAGCTTAACGAGGCCGCGCAGGCACGATTCGTAGGCGAGGAGCGAGTAGCCGAGGGCGACGCCCATGTTGCGCAACACGGTCGAATCCGTGAGGTCGCGCTGCCAGCGAGACACCGGCAGCTTCTCTGAAAAGTGGCGCAGGAGGGCGTTGGCGAGCCCCAGGTTGCCCTCGGAATTCTCGAAGTCGATGGGGTTCACCTTGTGCGGCATGGTGGAAGAACCGACTTCGCCCGCATTCACCTTCTGCTTGAAGTAGCCGAGAGAGATGTAGCCCCAGACATCGCGATTGAGATCGACGAGGATGGTGTTCAGCCGCGCCACGGCGTCGAATGCCTCGGCGAGCGCGTCGTGGGGCTCGATCTGAATGGTGAGCGGGTTGTAGGCGAGGCCCATGCCGGTCACGAACCGCTCGGCGAACTTGGGCCAGTCCACCTGCGGCGCGGCCGCCACATGCGCGTTGAAGTTGCCGGTGGCGCCGTTCACCTTGCCGAGCATCTCCACTCTTGCGAGGTTCGCGCGTGCGCGGCGCAACCTGAGGGCGACGTTGGCCATCTCCTTGCCGAGCGTCGTGGGCGTGGCCGGCTGGCCGTGGGTGCGCGAGAGCATCGCCAGGTCGGCATGTTCGATCGCCAGCGCGTCGAGACGCGCGACGATGGCGTCGATCACGGGAAGCAGCACGGCGTCGCGTCCGCCCTTCAGCATCCGGCCGTGCGCGAGGTTGTTGATGTCTTCCGAGGTGCAGGCGAAGTGGATCAGCTCGGCCGCTGCCATCACCTCCGGATTGCCGGCGAAGCGCTCGCGCAGCCAGTACTCGACCGCTTTCACGTCGTGGTTGGTGGTCGCCTCGATCGCCTTGATGCGCTCGGCGTCATCGATCGAGAAATCGGCGGCGACCCTGCGCAGTTCTTCCTGGGTCTGGGCGGAGAAGGGCTGCATCGCGTCGAAAGAAAACTCCTCGCTCAAGGCAAGGAGCCATGCGACTTCCACCGCCACGCGCTCGCGCATCAGCGCGTATTCGCTGAAGTGCTCCTGCAAGGGCCGCGTTTTCGCGGCGTAGCGCCCGTCGAGGGGCGAGAGGGCGGTGAGGGGAGAGGGCATCTTAGGGAGGCGAAATTCTAACACCCGCTGTTATACTCCGCCGCTTCGCGGGCGCGGTATCCGCGCCCCTCGCATCCCGCAGGGCATTCGTAAAGGCCACTCCATGAAGCTCGTAGGCTCGCTTACCTCTCCCTTCGTTCGCAAGATTCGCGTGATCCTCGCCGAGCGCTCGATCGCGCACGACTTCCTCGAGGAGAGCGCGTGGACCGCGACTACCACCGTGCCGCACTACAACCCGCTCAACAAGGTCCCCGCCCTGGAGCTCGAGGGTGGCGAATCGATCCACGACTCGGCGGTGATCAGCGAATATCTCGACGCGATCTCGGGCAATTCCCTGATTCCGGGCGACGCGCGCGCGCGCGCCCTGGTGCGCAGGGGCGAAGCGCTGGGCGACGGAGTTGCCGAGGCTGGCATCAGCGCGTTCCTCGAGAGGAAGCGCGAAGCCTCGCGCCAGGACCCCGCGTGGATCGCGCGCCAGCTGGACAAGGTCGATGCCGGCATCGGCGCCATCGGCCGCGAGCTGGGCGACAGGCCCTTCATCGGCGGCACGCACATGAACCTCGCCGACATCGCCTGCGCCTGCGCGCTTTTCTGGGCGGAATTCCGGATGCCGGAGCTTGGATGGCGGGAGGCGAATCCGAAGCTCAAGGCGTGGGCCGAGCGCATGGAGATGCGGCCGTCCTTCTCGGCCACTCGGCCGGGCTAGCGGATGACGCCGCCGCCGAGGCATTCCTCGCCGCGATAGACCACCGCCGATTGCCCGGGCGTGACCGCCCATTGCGGCGTGGCGAAGTCGAGCGCGAAGGCGCTGTCGCCTTCCAGTCGCAGCTCGCAGGCCGAGTCCGCCTGGCGGTAGCGGGTCTTGGCGCCCAGCGTCTCGCTCGCGGCGGCGGGTGGCGCGCCGCCTACCCAACTCGCGTCGGCCGCGGCGAGGCTCTGCTTCATCAGCAGGCGGTGGTCGTGGCCCTGTACCACGGTGAGCGTGTTCGACGCGATGTCCTTGCCCGCGACATACCAGGGCTCTCCGGCGCTCTCGCGGCGCCCGCCAATACCCAATCCCTGGCGCTGGCCGATGGTGTAGTACATGAGCCCGATGTGGTCGCCAATGCGCTCGCCCTCGGGCGTGACCATCGGCCCGGGTTCGCGGGGCAGGTAGCGCGACAGGAACTCGCGAAAGGGGCGCTCGCCGATGAAGCAGATGCCGGTGGAGTCTCGCTTGGCGTGGTTCGCGAGTCCCGCATCGCGCGCGATCGCCCGTACCTCGGACTTGTGCAGGTGGCCCACGGGGAAGAGCGTCCGCGCGAGCTGGCCCTGGCTGAGTCGATGCAGGAAGTAGCTCTGGTCCTTACCGGGATCGAGGCCCTTCAGCAGCGCGAATCGGCCATCGCGCTCCTCGACCCGCGCATAGTGGCCGGTGGCGATCTTCTGCGCGCCCAGGGTCATCGCGTGGTCGAGGAACGCCTTGAACTTTATCTCGGCGTTGCACAGGACATCGGGATTCGGCGTGCGCCCGGCGCGGTATTCGGCGAGGAAGCTCGCGAACACCTTCTCGCGATATTCGGCGGCAAAGTTCACCGCCTCCACATCGATGCCGATCCTCTCCGCGGCGGACACGGCGTCAACCAGGTCCTCACGCGTCGAGCAGTATTCGTCGTCGTCGTCGTCCTCCCAGTTCTTCATGAAGAGGCCGACCACGTCGTGGCCGGCGCGCTTGAGCAGGAGCGCCGCCACCGCCGAGTCCACGCCTCCCGAGAGCCCCACGACGATCTTCATCGATTTCCGATTCTACAAGCCCGAAAAAACGAAAGGCGGGGCCGAAGCCCCGCCTTCCTGGTGCTGCGTGCCGGGATTACTTCTTCGGCGCGTCTTTCTTCGGCTCTTCCTTCTTCTGCTCGCCGGCCGGTTTCGGATTGGCAGCGGCAGCGGCGGGCGACGGTGCGGCCTTCATGTCGGCGGCGGCGGGCTTCTTGGCTTCCGCAGCGGCTTTCTTGTCCGCGGCCTTCTTGGCGGCGGCGGCCTTCTTATCGGCAGCCTTCATGTCCGCAGCCGCCTTCTTGTCGGCAGCCTTCTTGGCGGCGGCGGCCTTCTTCTCTTCCTTGGTCATCTCCATCGGCTTCGCGGCTTCGGCCTTGGCGGACGGGGCAGCGGGGGTCGCAGGAGTCGCGGGGGTGGCGGGCTTGGCGGGGGCAACGGCAGGCTTCGCGGGCTCGGCGGGCTTGGCCGGGGTCGCCGGGGTCGCTTGCGCGAACACGCCGATCGAGGCCGACGCAAAGAGCACGGCGATCAGGGCGGACAGCTTCTTCATTTTGGTTTCCTAGTGTGTTGAACGGCAGTCGGGGTGATTAACGTGTGACGGCGCTATTTTGGAAGCCGCGTCGCCTACATTAACGCCGCGCATTATACCGAGGTTGACAAGAGCCGTGACACGGCACCGGCGCCTGGAACGGCGTATCGCCCCTAGAACCGGGGTCCCGGAAGCGGTACCTCGCGCCATTGTCCTGGCGCGAGACCGTCCAGCGACCACGGCCCGATCGCGGCGCGAATGAGGCGCAGCGTCGGCAATCCCACCGCGGCGGTCATCCTGCGCACCTGGCGATTGCGCCCCTCGCGCAGCGCGATCTCGATCCAGGAAGTCGGGATCGCCTTGCGCAGGCGAATCGGCGGGTCCCGCTCCCAGAGGTCCGGCGGGACCTCCATGCGCCGCGCGCGTGCGGGTAGCGTAGGCCCGTCGCGCAGCTCGACCCCATTCGTGAGCCGGGCGAGCGCCTCGTCCTCGGGCTCACCCTCCACCTGGGCCCAGTACACCTTCTCCATCTTGTTGCGCGGGTCGGCGATCGTCGCCTGCGCGGCTCCGTCGTCTGTGAGCGCCAGCAGGCCCTCGCTGTCGGTATCGAGCCTTCCCGCCGGATAGACGGCGGGCACCGGCACGAAGTCCTTGAGCGTGCGGTGCCCGCCCTCGGAGGTGAACTGGCAGATGACTCCGTGGGGCTTGTTGAGTAGGAGAAGGCGACTCACGCTGTCGAGCGGGGCAGCGCCCCTGCGCTATAATTTTCGATTGTGCCCCACGCATGCAAAGGTCGAAGAACGATGAACAAGATCAAGGTGAAGAACCCGATCGTCGAGATGGACGGCGACGAGATGACGCGCATCATCTGGCAGAAGATCCGCGAGAAGCTGATCCTGCCCTATCTGGACGTCGACCTGAAGTATTTCGACCTCGGGGTCCAGTACCGCGACCAGACCAACGACCAGGTGACCGTCGATGCCGCGAACGCGACCAAGAAATATGGCGTCGCGGTGAAATGCGCGACCATCACCCCCGACGAGGGCCGGGTGAAGGAGTTCGGCCTGAAGCAGATGTGGAGGAGCCCCAACGGCACCATCCGCAACATCCTCGACGGCACCATCTTCCGCGAGCCGATCATCTGCAAGAACGTGCCCCGCCTCGTGTCGCACTGGGACAAGCCGGTGGTGGTTGCGCGCCACGGGTTCGGCGACCAGTACAAGGCGAGCGAGATCAAGTTCGAAGGGCCCGGCAGGCTCACGATGACCTTCACCCCCGCCGACGGCAGCGCGCCGATCGAGCGCGAGGTCTACCAGGCCCCGGGCGCTGGCGTGTCGATGGCGATGTACAACCTCGACGCCTCGATCCGCGGCTTCGCCCAGGCGTGCTTCAACTACGCCATCGGGCGCAGATACCCGGTCTACCTGTCGAGCAAGAACACCATCCTCAAGGTGTACGACGGGCGCTTCATGAACATCTTCGCCGAGGTGTACGAGAACGAATTCCGCAGCCGTTTCGAGGCCGCGGGCCTCACCTACGAGCACCGGCTGATCGACGACATGGTCGCCTCCAACCTCAAGTGGAGCGGCGGCTACCTGTGGGCGTGCAAGAACTACGACGGCGACGTCCAGTCCGATACCGTGGCACAGGGCTATGGCTCGCTCGGGCTCATGACCTCGGTGCTCACCACGCCGGACGGCAAGACCGTCGAGGCGGAGGCCGCCCACGGCACCGTGACCCGCCATTACCGCCTGCACCAGCAGGGCAAGCCCACCTCGACCAACCCGATCGCTTCGATCTACGCCTGGACCCGCGGCCTCATTTATCGCGGCCGGATGGACGCCACCCCCGACGTGGTCAAGTTCGCGGAGACGCTGGAGAAGGTCTGCGTGGACACGGTGGAATCCGGCAAGATGACCAAGGACCTGGCGATCCTCATCCGTCCCGACCATCCGTTCCTCACCACCGAGGAGTTCATGGACGCGGTGGACGAGGCGCTGAAGAAGCGCATGGCCCAATAGCGGCCGGAAAAGAAAAAAGCCTCTGCGAACACCCGCAGAGGCTTCCACTACCGAATACCGCTCCCCTTCTGTACCGCCCCTTCAGGCTGCCTGGATGTTGGACGCCTGCTTGCCTTTCGGCCCCTGCGTCACTTCGAAGGAGACCTTCTGGCCTTCCTTGAGGGTCTTGAAGCCCTGCATCTGGATCGCGGAGAAGTGCGCGAAGAGGTCTTCGCTGCCGTCGTCGGGCGTGATGAACCCGTATCCCT
>JBDSRZ010000250.1:0-10717 GCA_039929025.1 Usitatibacter sp.
GAGGGTTCCGCTCGCTCGCGAATAGGGGTACAGCGCCTGCGCCTTCGAGGCCACGCGGCGGGCTTCGTCGACCTGGGCCGCAGCCTCTTTCGCCTCTATCCGCGCCGCGCCGTCCTGGGCCTCGTGCTCATGGCCTCGCAGGCGTTCTGCTACAACGCGATCTTCTTCACCTACGCGCTCGTGCTGGGACGCTTCCATGGAATCGCGCCCGACTGCGTGGGCCTTTACCTGTTGCCGTTTGCGGTAGGCAACTTCCTCGGGCCCCTGGTGCTCGGCCGTTACTTCGACACCTGGGGACGGCGCCCGATGATCGCCGGCACGCGCGCGCCGCCGTCAAGCTCGTGTCCGTGTGCTCCAGGTACGTATCGCACGTCGTGATCGTCGCCAACGGGCGACGCAAGCGAGCATCTCGTCACGACCCACAATCCCTTTGCCGACCTGAAGGACCTGCTCGCGAAAAAAGGACCTCCCAAGTGATGGGGCGACCTCGCGCGAAGGGAGTGTTCGGGGACAATGAAGAACGATGCCCAAGCCACCCCCGGCCCCGGTTCCCCAAACCCGCCTCGGTCGCCTCGCGCGGATCGGCCTGGCCGCCGGTGAGCTCGCCATGGGAGCCGCCGCTGAGGGGCTGAAGCGCCTGTCTAGCGGGCAGGCGCCGGCCTTCGGCGCGGCGCTGCTCACGGGCGCAACCGCGAACCGCCTGGCGTCGCGGCTCGCCAACATGCGCGGGGCGGCCATGAAGCTCGGGCAGATCCTGTCGTTGCAGGGCGAGGAGCTCCTGCCGCGGGAGTTTGCGCAGGCGCTCTCCATCCTCGGCGCCCAGGCCGCCCCCATGCCGGAGCGGCAGTTGCGCGGCGTGCTGGGGCGCGAGTACGGCAAGGGATGGGAGAAGCGCTTCCAGCGCTTCGACATCGAGCCCGTGGCCGCTGCTTCCATCGGGCAGGTGCACCGCGCCATCGCGCGCGACGGCCGCGACCTCGCGATCAAGATCCAGTATCCCGGCGTGGCGCGCTCGATTGCGAGCGACGTGGACAACGTGGCGGTGCTGCTGCGTCTCTTCAACCTGCTTCCCCTGGGCATCGACGTCACCGCTACGTCCGAGGAGACCAAGCGGCAGCTCGCCCAGGAAGCGGATTACGAGGCCGAGGGCCGCTTCATCGAGGACTACGCCGAGCTGGTGCGCGACGAGCCCGCGCTCGCCATCCCGCGCATGCACTGGGACCTCACCACGCCGCGCATCCTGGCGATGGATTTCATGGAGGGCGAGCCTCTCGAGAGCGTGAGCCGTGAGTCGCCGCGCAAGCGCAACGCCGTCGGGAAGGTCCTCGAGCGCCTCCTCTTCCGTGAGCTTTTCGAGTTCCGGATGATGCAGACCGATCCCAACTTCGCCAACTACCTGTATCAGCCCGCCACTGGGCGCGTGGTGCTGCTCGACTTCGGGGCCACGCGACGCTTTGACGCGGATTTCGTTGCGAGCTACGCGCGCATCACGCGCGCGGTGATCGAGAACGATCGCGCCCGGGTCGCGCGGGAGGCGGCACGCATCGGCTACATCGGGGCGGACGACGGCGCGGAGCGCGTGACGGCGGCGGTGGACATGATCTTCCTCGCCTGCGAGCCGCTGCGGCACGATGGCCTGTACGACTTCCCCGCTTCCGACCTCCCGGCCCGCATGCGCGATCTTGGCTACGACCTTGCCGTGCGCCGCGGGCTGATGCGTGCCCCGCCGCCCGTCACCATCTTCCTGCACCGCAAGCTCGTGGGCTCGTTCCTGCTGCTCGCGCGCATCGGCGCCCGGGTCAATGCGCGTTCGCTCGCGCTCGAGAGCTTGAAGACGCCACCGGACGCATGACCTCATGACTACCTCCCCATTGGGGAGGTATCATGGAACTCATGGACCAGCAGGCCTTCCTTCGCCGTGTACGTCAGGAGCTCGGGCTCCCCTATCGGCAGCTCGCGGCGGAGCTCGGCGTTTCGGCGCGCGCTGTCGAGAAGTGGTCGCTCAGGGCCTCGTCCACGGACCATCGCGCGATGCCGCTCATGGCCACTCGGCTGATCCTTCGCCTGCTGGACGATCGCAAGCGCGAGCTGTTGTCCCGGGGCGATCGCGCCGCCGCGGAGACGATCGATGCGCTGGGGGCGCAGGTCGATCCCGCCCGCCTCGCCGCGAGCATGCGCACCTTCGACGCGCTGCAGCGCTCGCTGCAGCGCATCGCGCCGCCGTTCGAGACGCGCCGCAAGCCGCGCGCCTTCGCTACGGTCGCCCGCAAGAACTCCTGGGAACGCAATGAGGAGACGCGCCGTGCCCGGCTCTCCCAAGCGCCGCCCTCCGGAAAGCGCTGACGTCGCGAGGGTGCTCGCGGAACTGGGCCGGCATGGCGTCGAGTACGTGCTCCTGGGCGGCACCGCCATGGCCCTTCACGGGTTCCCGCGCATGACCAAGGACATCGACCTTCTCGTTCCGCGCGACAGGCGCAACAATGCGCGGCTGCTGAAGGCGCTCGAGGCGCTGCGCCCGGTGCTTTCCCTGGACCACCTCCCGGAAAAGAAGACGCTCGATGCCGGCTTCTCCACATCCGCGGAGGGAGAGCTGGGCATCGATATTCTGTTCGTTGCGGCGTCCCGAAGCTTCGAGGACTATCGCGCGCACATCATCACGCGCGACCTCGAAGGCGTGCCCGTGCAGGTGCTCGACGTCGATGGGATGCTCATGTCCAAGAGGACGGACCGGCCGGAGGACATCCCGGACCTGCAGCGGCTCTCCCGGCTCAAGGGGCCGCCGCGCGGCAGGCGCTGAGATGATTGCCGAGTCCACCTATTCGTCGCCGAACCCCGCTTGGCGACACCCGTCGTGACCGGCTACCAAATCCCGGTGAGCCTGGTGCTTGCGCCGGCGCTGGTCAGTCACACCAATGTGGGTGTCACCTCGACGCCGCATGCAAGGGACGCCGACGGCAACAAGGCGAGCCTGACGCCATTTGGCTGGGGCCCCGCGACGGCCCGGTATCATCAAAGAGTCGATCCCCGGAGATGGCGATGAAAGTTGCGCGCGGTTGGCAGTTCTTCATGCATCCAGGCCCCACCAACATCCCGCACCGCGTGCTGCGGGCGATGGCGCGGCCGGCGGTGGATTTCACCGGGCCGGAGTTCGTGACGCTCCGCGATCGGTCGCTGGAGCGCATGAAGGGCATCCTCAAGACCAAGCTGGGCTTTGTCATCACCTACGCGGCCTCGGGCAATGGCGCGTGGGACGCCAGCATCGCCAACCTCTTTTCCCCCGGTGACAAGGTGCTGATCCCCCAGACCGGCTTCTTCGCCGACCGCTGGGCCGCCACGTCACGCGCGTACGGACTGGAAGTGGAGCTGGTGCCGACGCCGGAGCGCCACGCGGTAGACCCCGAAGCCGTGGCCAGGCATCTCGCGGCCGATACCGAGGGCGCGATCAAGGCCGTGATGCTGATCCAGAACGAGACCGCGACCGGCATCCGCCACCCGGTGGCCGAGGTGCGCGCGGCGATGAACCGCGTGGGCCACCCGGCGCTTTACCTGGTGGACACGATCTCGTCGCTCGCCTCGTACGACTTCCGCATGGACGAGTGGGGCGTGGACCTCGTGATCGGCGGCTCGCAGAAGGGCCTCATGCTTCCGCCGGGGATGGCATTCACCGCGATCAACGCGCGCGCGTGGGATGCGGCCCAATCCGCCCGCAACCCGCGCCGCTACTGGGACTGGCGCCCGATGGTGGATAACGGCCGCCAGGTGGCCTTCTGCGGCACGCCCCCGATCGCGCACTTCTTCGGCCTCGAGGCCTCGCTCGACATGATCGAGGAAGAGGGGCTGGAGAATGTGTTCGCACGTCATCGGCGCCTCGCCAATGCCACGCGCGCTTGCGTGCGCGCCTGGGGGCAGGGGGGCGGACCGGAGATCTACGCGCTGGGGCCCGACGCCGCCTCGGATTCACTCACCGCGGTGCTGGTGCCGTCGGGTCACGACGCGGACCGGGTCCGCGCGGCTTCGGAGCGCTACGGCGTCGCACTCGGGCGTGGTCTCGCCGCCCTGCAGGGACGCGTGTTCCGCATCGGCCACATGGGCGATCTCAACGAGCCGATGTTGCTCGGCGCGCTGGCGGCGATCGAGCTCGCGCTCGCGGAGGCCGGCATTCCGCACGCCCGTGGAGGCGTGGCAGCGGCGATGGATGCGTTGCGCGCTCCCGCGGGGGCGCGCGTTGCGGCGGTCGCCCGGTCCGCCGCGGCTTCAAGGATGACGTGATCACCCTCCACCACCTCGAGAACTCCCGCTCCCACCGCATCCTCTGGCTACTGGAGGAGCTGCATGTTTCCTACGAGGTACGCCGCTACGCCCGCGATCCGAAGACGAGCCTCGCGCCACCCGAATTGCTGCGCGTGCATCCCCTGGGGAAATCCCCGGTCATCACCGAGGGCGATCTGACGCTCGCCGAGTCGGGCGCGATCGTCGAGTACCTGCTCGAGCGGCATGGGCAGGGCGCGCTCGTTCCCGTGGCGGGTTCGCCCGAGCGCCTGCGCTACACGTATTGGCTGCATTTCGCCGAGGGCACGGCGATGCCGCCGTTGCTGATGAAGCTGGTTTTCAGCCGCATCGAGAAGGCTCCGATGCCGTTCTTCGCCCGGCCCATCGCCCGCGCCATCGCGAGCAAAGTGAAGGGGCACTTGATCGATCCCAACCTCGGGCGCATCGTCGCCTACGTCGAGGCCGAGCTTGGTCGTAGCGACTGGTTCGCGGGCCCGGCGTTCAGCGCGGCCGACATCCAGATGAGCTTTCCCGTGGAGGCCTTGGTCGCACGCGCCGGAGGCGGGGCGAACATGAAGGGCTTCCTCGAGCGCATTCACCTGCGCCCCGCTTACGCGAAGGCGGTCGAGATGGGTGGCGAGCTGTCGATGCTGCGCTGACGAATGACGTGGAATCCCGGGGCGGGCATTCTCAGTGGCACTTGGTGAAGTCGAGGTCGTCCTGGCGCTCCCCAGGTCGCACTGATTCGAACTGACCCGCACGCGGGTTCCAGCATTCGTGGCGATTCGAGCTTCTCTCCATGTAACGCGCGCTGCGGCAGCGGTTCATGTCGAGGTCGTCCTGGCGCTCGCCGCTGCGAATCGCCTCGAAAGTCCGGGCGCGCGGGTTCCAGCATTCCCTGCCTTCGTTGCTGGAGAGCGCACGGCAGCGGTTCATGTCGAGGTCGTCCTGGCGCTCCCCGCGGCGAATCGCCTCGAAAGTCCGGGCGCGCGGGTTCCAGCATTCCCTGCCTTCATTGTCGGCGAGCTCGCGGCAGCGGCGGAAGTCGAGGTCATTCTGGCGTTCACCCGGCCGCACGCGCTCGTACTGCCTGGCGCCCGCATTCCAGCATTCCCGCGCGTCGTCGCCTGCCCGGTACGGTTCGTATTGGGGGCGACGGTAGTCTTGCGCGAACGCCACCCCGGCGGCTGCGGCGATCAGCATCGAAGCTGCGGTAAGGGCAAACTGTCTCATCGAATCCTCCTGGTGGGATGGCGCGAACCTGAGCTTGGGCAAGCAGGTTGGCTCGTTGGTTCCCCCGATAGCGTTCGGTGTCGC
Organism: Usitatibacter sp.; assembly: GCA_039929025.1. Taxonomy (GTDB): domain Bacteria; phylum Pseudomonadota; class Gammaproteobacteria; order Burkholderiales; family Usitatibacteraceae; genus Usitatibacter. Next base: position 5,587 of record JBDSRZ010000250.1, read on the forward strand.
ACTCAAGGGCCGCTTGCCGAGTGCCCGCGCCGGGCCCCGCCCTTCGTCAAACGGATACGATAGATACTACGGGACCTTCAAGGAGAGACGATCATGACGATTCGCATTGGCGACGTAGCACCCGATTTCACCGCAGAAACCACCCAGGGTCCGGTCAAGTTCCACGATTGGATCGGCAACGGCTGGGCGATCCTGTTTTCGCACCCCAAGGATTTCACGCCCGTGTGCACCACCGAGCTGGGCTACATGGCGCGCTTGAAGCCCGAGTTCGACAAGCGCAACACCAGGATCATCGGGTTGAGCACCGATCCCGTGAGCGACCATACTCGTTGGGCCGGAGACATCGAGGAGACCCAGGGCACGGCCGTCAACTATCCGATGATCGGCGACCACGACCTCGCAGTGGCGAAGCTCTACGACATGATCCATCCGAACGCGAGCCCGGGAGGCAGTGCGGCCGACAACGCCACCATTCGCTCGGTGTTCATCATCGGACCCGACAAGAAGGTGAAGGCGATGCTGATCTATCCGATGAGCGCGGGGCGCAACTTCGACGAGGTCATGCGGCTGCTGGACTCGCTGCAGTTGAATGCGAAGCACGCGGTCGCCACCCCGGTGAACTGGAAGCCGGGCCAGTCGGTGATCATTCCGCCGTCGGTGAGCGACGAGGATGCGCGCAAGAAGTATCCGCAGGGCTTCAAGACGCTAAAACCCTACCTGCGCGTGGTGGATCTCGCCGACTGAGGCTGGGAGACAAGTCCAATAACCAACTGGCGGACCTTGCCGGTGAAGCCGTTGGGCGCAAGCCACTTGGCCAAGGCCTCGGGATCGGCGCGGAATTCGACAGGATGCCCGGCTCCCAGGACACTCGCCAGGCGTCATCTGCCTGGCGTGCGCGGCGAGCCACTGCTCGAACGACTTGAGCTTCGGGTTGAGCTCACGCGATTTCTCCACGCTGCGTGGCGCGCAGAAGTCCGCGTTGAAATCGCGTTTGACCTGGAACATGTTCCCCAGGTCGGCCGCGCCCGGAAATCCGAGCGCGCGATACGCCTCGGGCGTCATCTCGTAGTACGCGACCTTCCTGCCCAGCGCCCTGGTGAAGGCGGCGGCCAACTCCGCGCCGGAGAGGTGCTCGCCCGCGATGCCGACCGTCTTGCCGACGTATTCGTTGCCCGCCTTGAAGATCCCGTACGCGCAGGGGCCGATGTCGGCGGCCGCAATGCCGGGGAGCTTGCGATCTCCCATCGGCAGCGCGATGGCGAGGTTGCTGTCCGCGCCCGCCTTGGGGCTCATGCCGAAGTGGATGAAGTTGTCCCAGTAGAACGACGTGAGCAGCAGCGTGGTGGGGACACCCAGGTCCTTCCAGATGGGGTCGATCTCGCCCTTGCCGTCGAAGTGCGGCACCTTCCATTTGCCGCCGAGCGTGGGCATGCGGTTTTCCGAGAGCAGCACCCAGCGGCGCACGTCCTCGAGCGTGGACCAAATCACGTGCTCGAGGCCGGTGGCGCGCGCGGCGTCGGCCATGTTGCGCGCCTGCGCCTGCTCCTTCTCAGGCGAGAAGTGCTCCCAGAAGTTGGTGACGCAATATGCGCCGTACGCGCCGGCGAAGGCGCGCTTCACGCTCGCCGCGTCGTCGAGGTCGTCGATTCTGATTCAGTTGGGCACGGCGCTCATCGCAGTACTCTGATCGTCTTCTTCGCGGGGTCGATCTCCACCTCCGCGCCGTCGGGTATCGCGGCGGTCACGTCCTCGTCGAAGCCGGCGAGCATCGTGATGTCGCCGAGGGCCGTACCCTGGGCGAGGATCGGATTCACGGTGTTGAAGACGATCGCGAGCGGCGCCTTGTCGCGCGATCGCATCTCCGCCAGCATCCAGGCGCTCGCGACACCGCCCTTGGAAGTATCGAGCACCAGGATGCGGCCCACGTACGACTGGCCCGCGAGCTTGTGCGCAGGGCGCGAGAAGATGCCGGCGATCCGGTCGAGGTCGTAGCGGGCGGAGAAGCCGTCGTTCGCCACCAGGGCCGTGCCGCGCACCTTGGCGCCCATCGCATGCCGTGCGACCAGCACCTTCCCGGCAGCGGCGCTCTTGCGGTGGATCCTGATCGGTACCGCCTTCGTCGCCGGGCTCACTTCAGGCTCCCGCTGACCGCGGCCTCGACGCAGTCTTCCATCGAGGCGAGCATCGGCGTGTAGCCGTAGCCCCCCAGGATGTTGACCATCTTCGCGCTATTGGTGGCGAGGCGCTTCCAGCCGTTGGCCTCGGCGATCTCGCGCGCGTAGGACTGGTAGAAGCACATGCCGGCATACACGGTGCCGCCCGCGCGCTCGATCCGCGCGGTGTAGCCGAAGCGGTCGGAATCGGGCTTCACCTGGGGACTCGTGACGGCGAGCATCGGCAGCTTCATCTTGCGGCCGTCACAGAGCTGGGCGAGCGCGCGCAGCTCAAAGATGCTCAACTGCGGGGCGGAGAACACCACCACGTCCACTTTCTTGTCGCCCGCATAGGAGTTCTGCAGCGCCTTCACCTCGGCGCGACCTACGGAAAACCTGCGCATGCGCTTGCCCGCCACGTCGGCCAGGCGCGAGGCCTCGGGAGTAATGCCGACCAGGTGGAAGAGCGCCACCGAGCCGAAGCTCGCCATCGCGGCGCCGAAGTGCTTCAGCTCGTCGGAAGTCGGCGCGCGGTCTATGCCCTCGACGACCGGCACCTGCCAGTAGTTGTTCGCGAGCCGCCCGATCACGCCGCCCAGCGCGCCCCAGTCGTTGAGGCTCTTCGGCGTGTACTTCGTCGTCACCTGCAGCGTGCCGCGGCGCAGCTCGTCCAGATGGAATCCATAGCGGGGCGTGCGACCGGTGAGCCCGGCGGAGAGCGCCGACGGCCCGCCCTCGAAGTTGGAGCGCGCCCCGGAGACCGAATTGCTGTAGATCACCACGCCGGTGTCGCCAAACGCCACGTGCTCGCCCTTGGTCGCCGGCTGCACCGTCTGGTAGTTGATGCAGGTGTCCGTCATCGAGACGCCGAGCTTCACGAAGGCGTCCACGGCGCGCCGCTCGAGCGCCACCATCCAGTCGGCCTGACCGAGCTGCTTCGACTTGGTGAAGTCGGTGCCGCGCGGGTCGGTGATGGTGGGAATGCGCACGGTGCGCACGCCCTTCGTCTCCGTCGCCAGCATCTCCAGCCAGCGGACGTTGTGCTCGCCCAGGCTCTCGGTGTCGGCCATGATGTGGGCCTGTGTGACCGGCACGAAGTCGCGCGCGCCGAAGAACGTGCCCACCTTCACCTGGTGCGCGATTGCCATGCGGGGGACCGGCCCCATCTCGCCGGCGAGCATCGCTTTCTCTTCACGGTCGAGCTTCATCCGTTTCTCCTCAGTCCGCCTTGGCGCCGGAATCGCGCACCGCCTTCTGCCAGCGCTCGACCTCGCTCTTCTGGAAGTCGGCGAGGGAGGCCACCTCGGTATTGGTCTGCACGCCGATGCGCGCCAGCGGATCGCGGAAGGCGTCGGACCGCGAGATCTTCTCGATCTCGGTCCGCAGTCGCGCCACCACGTCGGCAGGCATGTTGGCCGGGCCGAACACCGCCCACCACGCGCGCGATTCCACGCCTTTCACGCCCGCCTCCTCGCAGGTCGGCACGTCGGGCATCGCGGCGGAGCGCGCCTTGCCGCTCACGCACAAGCCGCGCAGCTTTGCGCTCCTCACGTGGGCGATGATCGACTGCACCGGGTCGAACATCGACGGGATCTGGTTGCCGAGCAGGTCCGTCACCGCGGGGGCGCTGCCCTTGTACGGGATGTGCTGCAGCTTCACCTGCGCGGCGGTGGCGAACATCTCGCCGGTGAGGTGACCGGGAGTGCCGGCACCCGCGGAGCCGAAACCCACGGTCCCCGGCGCGGCCCTGGCCGCCGCGACGTAATCCTGCGCGGTCCTGAGCGGCGATTGCACGTTCACTACCAGCGCCACCGGGGAGCTCGCGACCAGCGCGATGGGTGTGAAATCCTTCACCGGGTCGTGGGGCAGCTTGGCGTAGAGCGCGCCGTTGATGGCGTTGGTGCCGACGGTTCCCATGAGGAGCGTGTAGCCATCCGCGGACGACTTGGCCACCACGTCCGCGCCGATGGAACCACCCGCGCCGCCGCGGTTGTCGATCACCACCGGCTGCTTGAGCGCGGCCGAGAGCGCCTGTCCCAACGGGCGCGCCACGATGTCCGTGGGGCCGCCGGCGGGGAAGGGCACCACCAGCTTGATGGGCTTGTCGGGGTATTGGGCGTTGGCCAGCAAAGCGAAGCTCGATGCGATGCAGCAGGCGAGCAGGCGGTGGCGAAGAAATGGGGCAAGCGGCATGGCTTCTCCTTTTTTGTGGACATCAAACGGGATGAATTGCGCAGGCCGCAGGGCCCCGTCCCCTATTGTATGGAGTTGCAGTCGACTGCCGTTCCACCAGGCAGATGGGCAGGTCCCGCAGCGCGGTCCGCACATTGCGCCCAGTGCGCAATGTCAGGAAAAAGTAGCCGGCGTGCCTGCGCCCGCCGACCCCAGGTCCCAGAAAAGCCCCGTCATGATGCGCAGGCCCTCTTTCGCCGCCGGCACCAGCAGGTGTTCGTTCGGCGCGTGCTGCGAGCACGAGGCGTAGGAGTGCGGCACCCACACCGTAGGTAGCCCCAGCGTCTCGGCGAAGACGTCGTTCGGCAGCGAGCCACCCAGGTTCGGCAGGATCGCGGGCTTCGATCCGGTGGTGAGTTCGAGGGACGCCGCTGCCCACTGGACCCAAGGGTTCTCCGGGTCGAGGCGCGTTGCGGCGAGTGTCTCCTCGCGGGCCGGCGAGATCTGCACCCTGTCGAATCCCAGCTTGTCGAGATGGCGGCGGAGCGCCGGCAGGATGTCCTTGGGATCGACGCCGACCACGAATCGCAGCTGGCAATGGGCGTTCGCTTTCGGCGGAATCGCGTTCACCGGCCGATCGGGGTTGCCGCAGGTGAAGGCGAGCACTTCGAAGCTGCACCAGCCGAACACGCGTTCGGCCGGCGTGAGTCCGGGTTCGCCCCAGTCCGCGTCGATGTCGGGTCCGTCCTCGCCGCCCTCGATGACCAGGCCGGCGAGAGCCGCGCGCACCGTTGGCGTGAGCGAAT
>JBDSRZ010000251.1:0-4159 GCA_039929025.1 Usitatibacter sp.
TTACCGAAAAATCGACTCCGACACCAATTATTTTTGCCCCGCAGCCTGCGGACGAGGTGCACGAAATGCCGACGGGTGCGTTCGCGTTGGTGATGACGCACAGCCACGACGAGGACTTCGCGATCAGCGAGGCGCTGCTGCGCCACGGGCGGTTCGGCTGGGCTGGCGTCATCGGCTCCGCCTCGAAAGCGAAACGTTTCCGCCAGCGGCTGCAGCAACGCGGATTCGCGGAGGAGGCGATCGCCCGCCTCACGATGCCGATCGGAATCGACGGCATCCGCAGCAAGGAAGCCGCGGCGATCGCGGTCGGCGTGGCGGCCCAGCTCCTGCAGCGGCGCGAGGCCAGGGACACGGCCGAGGCTCGTCCGGCGACGGCGGTGCGACGCTCTTGATCGTCGCCTACGCAATGGATTGGCTGAACCTGCTGGGCCGCGCCGTCCACGGGGTCGCCGGCATCGCGTGGATCGGAGCGTCGTTCTATTTCATCTGGCTGGACAACCACCTGCAGGGTCCCATCGATGCCGCCGCCGGCGAGCGCGGGGTGGGCGGCGAGCTATGGGCGGTGCACGGCGGCGGCTTCTACCACTCGCAGAAGTACCGCGGGGCCCCGCCCGCGATGCCCGCACGGCTGCACTGGTTCAAGTGGGAGGCGTACACCACGCTGCTCTCGGGGATCTTCCTACTGGGCATCGTCTACTACGCGCAGCCCGAGCTCACCCTGGTCGACCCCGCCGTCGCCAACCTCACGCCCGCCATGGCCGTGCTCCTCGGCGTGTCCTGGATCGCGGGCGGCTGGTTCGCCTACGACGCCCTCTGCCGCTCGCCGCTCGGCCGCAACGAGCGCGCCCTCGCCCTCGCGCTGACTCTCCTCTGCGCCATCGCGGCGTACGCGATGTGCCAGCTCTTCCCGGGGCGCGCCGCGTACCTGCACTTCGGCGCGATGCTGGGCACGATCATGGTGCTGAACGTCTTCTTCATCATCATTCCGGGACAGCGCGCGCTGGTGCAGGCGGCATCCGAGGGACGCCCGGTCGATCCGCTCCACGGCCTGCGGGGCAAGCAGCGTTCGGTGCACAACACCTACTTCACGCTTCCCGTGATCTTCACCATGTTCGCCAACCACTACGCGTGGATCACCGGCGCGGCGTGGAACTGGGTGTGGTTGATCGCGATTTCCGCCGCCGGCGCCCTCGTCCGCACCTACTTCGTCGCCCGCCACCAGGGGCGTGCCGCGATCTGGCCGCTGGTGGTGGCTGCCGCACTCCTCGCCGCGACGGCGTACGGGGTGAGGCCCAAAGGCACGACCACCGCGGCCCCATCGATCGCGCGCGTGCAGGCGATCGCCGCCGAACGCTGCGCCACCTGCCATGCCGCGAGCCCGCGTTTCCAGGGCCTCGTCGCCGCGCCGAAAGGTGTGGCGCTCGAAACCACCGCGCAACTACAGTCCCACGCCGCGAAGATCCGCGAGCAGGTGTCGGGCCGCGCGATGCCGCCGGGCAACGTGACCGGCCTCACCGACGCCGAGCGCGCCGAGCTGATGGCCTGGACCGATGCGAGGTCCCGTGGCCACTGACCTGCGCGCCTTCCGCGCCTCGATCCTGCACTTCCGCGGCGACCCGGGCAGCTCATCCGGTGCCGAGAGCTGCGAATACTTCGAGGACGGGCTGCTGCTGGTCGAGGACGGCCGCGTGGCGCGCGTCGGTCCCGCGGATGAGCTTCTCCAGTCGCTTCCGCGCGACACGAAAGTCCTCGATCGCCGCCCGGGCTTGATCGTGCCCGGCTTCATCGACGCGCATGTCCATTACTCGCAGACCGACGTGATCGCGAGCGCCGGCCGCAACCTGCTGCACTGGCTGGAGGAGTACACGTTTCCCGAGGAGGCGCGCTTCGCCGAGCATGCGCACGCCGCCGAGGTTGCGGAGTTCTTCCTCGACGAGCTGATCCGCCACGGCACCACGACCGCGATGGTCTTCGGCACCGTGCATCGCGCCTCGGCCGACGCGATCTTCGCCGCCGCCGAGCGCCGCAACCTGAGGCTCGCCGCGGGCCCGGTGATGATGGACCGGCATTGCCCCGATTGCCTCCAGGACACGCCCGAGAGCGTGCGCCGCGATACCCGCGAGCTGGTGGAGCGCTGGGACGGCCAGGGGCGGCTGCACTACGCCATCACGCCGCGCTTCGCGATCACCTCGAGCGATGCGCAGCTGCAGCTTGCCGGCGAGCTCGCGCGCGCGCATCCGAATGCGTTCGTGCACTCGCACCTCGCCGAGAACATCGAGGAAGTGGCGTGGGTGCGCGTGCTGTTCCCCGATTGCCGCAGCTACCTCGACGTCTACGACCACTTCGGGCTGCTGCGGGAACGCGCGATCTACGCGCACTGCCTGCATCTCGACACGCAGGACCGCAAGCGCATGGGCGAATCGGGCGCGGCCGCGGCGTTCTGTCCCACCTCGAATCTCTTCCTCGGCAGCGGCCTCTTCGACCTGGCGGCGTCCGACGCGGCCGGGATGCCTTTCGCGCTCGCGACCGACGTCGGCGGCGGCACGAGCTTCAGCATGCTGCAGACGATGCAGGACGCCTACAAGGTGGCGCAGCTGCAGGGACAGCACCTTTCCGCGACGCGCGCGTTCTATCTCGCGACGCGGGGCGGCGCGCGCGCGATGCGCCTCGAAGACCGCATCGGCAGCTTTGCTCCCGGGAACGACGCCGACTTCATCGTGCTCGATTCGGCCGCGACCCCGCTGCTCGCGCGCCGCGAGCGTGCCGCGAAGACCCTGGAAGAGCGCCTGTTCGCCTGGATGATCCTGGGGGACGACCGCGGCGTGCGCGAGGTCTACGTGATGGGCCGGCCGGCGATCACCGGCGCGGTTGCGGGCTAGGCGCCCGCCGTGACCGTCGATATGTGCGTTATCGGACAGACGCACCCGACGCCGTGAGCCTACAGTCCTGCTCTACTTGGCCGATGCAGGTTGGTGAGAACCCGGCATTGCGGCGGGCTGTCGAACCCGGTTGAGGCGCGGGGCCTCCAGCAGCGAGGCGTTGAGAAGGGTAGCTGTGGCCAGTTTCATCATCCAGAACATGGAAGAGATCGTCGCGGAATGGGAATCCTTCGCCAGGAATCTCTCGCCCGAGACGGCCAAGATGGATTCGTGGGCATTGCGCGATCATGCCAAGCCGATGCTCGAAGCGATCGCTAAGGACATCGAGACCTCGCAAACCGATCGGCAGCAAGCCCAGAAGTCGAAGGGCCTGGGCCCGGCTTTCAAGGGCGGGGCGACGGCGGCGGCCGCCCACGGGCTGCTGCGGCAATCCGACGGGTTCGACATGCCCGAGCTGGTCGCGGAATTCAGGGCGCTTCGGGCAACCGTGCTGCGCCTGTGGATAGCGCACGAGGGGTATGGCGATCCCGACAGCGCCTACGAGATGGCCCGCTTCAACGAGGCGATCGACCAGGCCCTGGCGGAGTCGGTGGCGTCCTATTCCGCGGAGCTGGGCAAGTCGCGTGCCATTTTCCTCGCCATCCTGGGTCACGACCTGCGCAGCCCGTTGCATGCGGTGGCGAGCGCGTCGACGATCCTGTCCAATTCCCCGACGGACGCCCAGCGACACAAGGCTGCCGCGGCCGTGACCAATGGCGTAGCTGCCATGAGCGGGATGATCGCCGACCTTCTGGAGTTCACTCAGTCGAGTCTCGGGAAGGGCATCCCCATCACCCCAACGGAAGCGAACATCGAGAGCATTTGCAAGGAGGTCGTCAACGAGGTTTCCCATGTCTATCCGAAGACCGCGTTTCGATTCGAATCCGCGGGCAGGCTCGATGGCCTCTTCGATCGCGCCCGGATGCACCAGGCGGTATCGAATCTCCTGAACAACGCGGTGCACCACGGCCGGCAGGATTCGCCGGTGTTCCCTGGTGCTGAATGGCGATGACCAGGCCCTCAGGTTGCAAGTGACGAACCAGGGCGTTCCGATCGCCCCAAACCTCCTGAAGGCGATCTTCGAGCCTTTGGTGCAGATTCCTTCGGAAGAGCCCGACCCGCGCCGGTCCACCAACATCGGGCTCGGGTTGTTCATCGCCCGCGAAATCGTGGTCGCCCACGGAGGAACGATTCTCGCTTCGTCCTCCGCGGAGGCTGGCACCACATTCACCGTCGTGTTG
>JBDSRZ010000252.1:0-8863 GCA_039929025.1 Usitatibacter sp.
GTGCTGCGGCGAATGCACGCGGAAGGTCGGCGTGTGCGGCTGGCGCCCATTGAGAAGCACCCAGGCGTCGCGGTAGCGCGGGCCGTTGCCGGCGAGCGGACTTTGCAGGTCGGCGTACGCGGGATGCTCGGGCGGGAAGTTGAAGTCGCCCACGAGGATCGCGTCCACGGTCTGCGCGGGGGCGTCGAAGGGTGAGCCGTCGCGTACCCCCGGCGGCGGTTGCACCGCGCGCTGGCAAGCCTCGTCGTGCAGGTTGCGCAGCCGCACTGATTGCGCCCGGCGTTGCACCTCCGAGTAGTACTCGAGATGCGCGGTGGTGACCCGCACCGGTCCCATCGGCGCCCGCAGTGTCGCCTCCACCGCCACGCGCGGCGTGGCGCGCCGGTCGCGGTCGGCGGGCCAGGGAAGGGCATGGCGACGCACGGCAAGCACCGAGTAACGCGAGAAGATCACGTTGCCGAAGCGCCGGCGACGCCCATCCGTGCCGGCGATATCCATCCCATAACCCGCCACGCAACGGTATTCGGGCAGAAGCGCCGCGAACGCGGCGAACTGGTCGCGGTCGTCATTGCCCTCGCGCCACGGCGCGGGAAAGTTGTCCGCGACCTCTTGCATGCAGAGCACGTCGAAATCGGCGAGCGAGCGCGCCTTGCGGACGATGCGCTCCAGGTCGACGCGCCCATCGACGCCGCGCCCCCATTGGATGTTCCAGGTGATGAGCTTCATGCCCGAATTGACCGCCCCCGCGCCAGAAATTCTGCCGGATTCGTCCGCCACGATGCGGTCATGGGCCGACTCGCATCCCATTTGATGATGTTGACACCGCTGCCTTCGCCTCCCTCATGGCTCTTCCAGCAGCGAGGGCAGCGAGCGCATGTGGCGAAAGACTTCTGCGCCGTGTGCCGCGAGCGCGTCCGCGTCGGTGTGCGCTCCGCCCGCGTAGCCGAATACCCGCATCCCCGCGGCGGCCGCCGCCTTGACGCCGGTGACGGTGTCCTCTACCACGACGCACGCGCCCGCCTCCGCGCCCATCGATTTCGCCGCGTGCAGGAATAGGTCGGGCGCGGGCTTGGGTCGCGCCACCTGCGCCGCGGAGAAGAGGCGGCCGGCAACCAGCGGCATCAGGCCGGCCGCGGTGAGCGCGATGCGCATGTGCCCGCGTTCGCCGTTCGACGCGACGCAATAGGGAATCCGCAGCGCGCGCAGCACCTCGGGCACGCCGTCGACCGGCTGCACCTCGAGCTCCAGCGCGGCGTGCAGAGCCGCATCCCAGGTCGCGGCGAAATCCTCCGGCAGCGCCGCCCCTCTCATTCGCCCGGCCATCTCGATGCAGGTGTCGCGCGAGCGCCCGATGAAGGTGCGTGTCACCTCCTCCACCGTTATCGCAAGCCCCTGCGCCTGGAGCTCTCGCGCGAACACCCGGTTGGCGATGGGCTCGGAGTCCACCAGCACGCCGTCGCAATCGAAGATGATGAGCTCTATCGCCGACATCCGGGCGAGTATAGCCGCGCGACGACATTTGCTAGACTCCGCGCAACCTCCCGCCGTTGGCTCCCATGACCACGCTCGTCGTCTCCGTCCTCCTCTATCTCGCGGTCACCGTCGCCATCGGGCTCTACGCGACGAAATTCGTCTCCAGCTCCAAGGATTACTTGATCGCGGGCAGGAGCCTGCCGCTCTACATGACCACCGCCACGGTGTTCGCGACGTGGTTCGGCGCGGAGACGGTGCTGTCGGTCTCGGCGACCTTCGTGAAGGACGGCCTGGGCGGGATTCCAGCCGACCCGTTCGGCGCCACCTTCTGCCTCATCTTCGTGGCGCTTTTCTTTGCCCGCGCGTTCTACCGCATGGACCTCCTCACCATAGGCGACTTCTACAAGAAGCGCTATGGCAAGGGCGTGGAGGTCCTTACCAGCATCGCGGTCACGCTCTCGTACCTCGGCTGGACCTCGGCGCAGATGACCGCGCTCGGCATCGTCTTCAATTCGCTCTCGCAGGGCGCGATCACGCTCGACCAGGGCATCCTCCTCGGTGCGGTGATCGTGCTCATCTACACCACCCTGGGCGGCATGTGGTCGGTCGCCCTCACCGATCTCTTCCAGTCGGTGATCATCGTGGTCGGCCTGATCTACGTCGCCGTCCTCGCCAGCGGCATGGCGGGCGGCTTCGGCAAGGTGCTGCAGCACGCCTCCGACGCGGGCAGGTTCCAGTTCTGGCCCACGGGCGGCAGCAAGGAGTGGTGGGCCTTCGTGGCGGCGTGGGCGACGCTCGCCATCGGCTCGATTCCGCAGCAGGACGTATTCCAGCGCGTGACCAGCGCGAAGGACGAGCGCACCGCGATCAACGGCTCGCTGCTCGGCGCGGGCGCCTACTTCCTGTTCGCGTTCGTGCCGATGTTCCTCGCCTACGCGGCGCTGATGGTCGACCCGGCGATGGTGAACGCGCTCCTCAAGCAGGAAGGCCGCGAGGTGCAGCTGATCCTGCCCAACTTCGTGCTCGCGCACACGCCGGTCTTCGCCCAGGTGGTGTTCTTCGGCGCGCTGCTGTCGGCGATCCTGTCGACCGCTTCGGGCGCGCTCCTCGCGCCCACCGCGCTTTTCACCGAGAACGTGATCAAACCGCTCTTCGGCGAGATGGGCGACAAGCGCTTCCTGCTGATGTTGCGTGTCGTGCTGGTCCTCTTCACCGCGGGCGTGCTGGTGTTCGCACTCAACAACACCAGCACGATGTACGAGATGGTGCAGAACGCATACAAGGTCACGCTGGTCGGCGCCTTTGTGCCGCTGGTGTGCGGCATCTACTGGAGCCGCGCCACCACCCAGGGCGCGGTGCTCTCGGCGCTCGCGGGGCTCGCCGTGTGGGCGCTTTGCGAGGCGTTCTTCGCCAACGCGATGATCCCGCCCCAGATCGTCGGCCTCGCGGCCTCGACGCTCGGCATCGTCGTGGGCTCGCTCGCTCCCCAGCTCATCAGGGACTCGCGCACCGGCCAGGTGGCGAAGGTCTAGTTCCGAGCGTTTCGTCCCCGCATTTCCGCATTTCGTCGCTTTCCGGTTCCGGGTGGCGCGCTCGCTCTCTAGTGTCGCGTTCAGGCTCAACACCAACACGAACGCAACCACAAAGGAGCAGGGACATGAGCATCTACCAATTCGCCGCCTTCCCCAGCAACTCTTCCGTCGCCTCGGCCGTCACCCTCGCCGTCTGCGCGTGGTTCCCGGTGGCCGGCGCCTCGATGATCACCGAGCGCCCCGCGCCCCAGGGCTCCTCCGCCTCCGTCGCCGCACCCGCAACGGTGGTATACGCCGCGCCCGCGGTGGCGATCCCGACCGAGGCGCGCCTCATCATCGTGGTCGAGGGCCACCGCGGTTTTGCGGCCACCCGGCCGTCGGGATCGGCAACGCTTCGCCCCCCGGAATCTGCATTTCGGCCCCGGCTGCTGGAACGGCCGGCGGGACGCCCCTAGATTGGGCGCATTCACACTCACCAGGCCGGCCCCATGACGCTCATCGATTCCCTCGGACCGGACCTTCCCGCGGTCCTGGCATTTTTCGGTGTGTTGATGCTCTCTGTGGTCACCGCAGTGATCGCGATCTTGGCCGATTACTGACCGGGACAAGTACCATCTGCCTTCGATGAAATCATTCAGCGGACTGCTCAACAAGACCCCCTGGTGGGCGCTGCTTTTCGGCGGTGTCGCCACCCTGGCGGCGCTCGCGGCGTTCGTGACGCCCTACCACATCCTCCAATACCGCGAGGTCGGGCGCACCGCCGAGGAGTCGCGCGCCATCAAGCGCGAGATCGACAACACGTTCGCCGAGAACGCGATCAACCTCGGCCGCGGCGTGATCAGGCGCATGCTCGAGCGCACCACCGATCCCGAGCGCCGTGCCGAGCTCGAGCAGGCGCTGGCCGGCATCGAGGAAGCCCGCCAGGAGCTGCGCGAGGCGGGCAGCGAGGTGCTGCGGACCAAGCGCGACGCGCTGGCGGGTGCGCGCGAAGCCACCCGCGGCATCCGCGAGGCCGTGCGCAACGCCCAGCGCGAGACGGAGCGCGCGTTGCAGGGCGGCGCGGGGCGCGAGGGAGAGGTTGCCTTGAGGGCGCTGGAGAAATCGCTCAAACAGGCCGAACGCGAAGAGCGTGAGGCCGAGCGCGCGGTGAAGCGAGCCGAGAAGGGCGCCAGCATCAGCATCGGCCCCGGCAAGGGGGACAGGCCCGCGGTGCAGATCGAGATCGACCCGCCCGTCCCGCCGATCCCGCAGGGAGCGCCGCCGGCGTCGGGCGCAGCGCCCTCGGAGGCCACGCCGCCGTTGCCGCCCGCCCTTCCGCCCGACGTCGCGAGCCGGATCCGGCGCGACGTGACCGGCGACATGTACCGCATCGGCATCGGCGCGGCGCTGATCCTCATCCTGGTGCCGCTCTTCATCGTCGCCGTGGTGGTGAAGTTCTTCGGCGACCGCTCGCGCGCCTCGCAGCGCGTGGCCGACGCCAGGCGCAAGGAGGCCGAGTACCACCGCATGGGCCAGCAGGTGACCGAGGCCAAGCTCGCCGCGCTGCAGGCGCAGGTCGAGCCGCACTTCCTCTACAACACGCTCGCGAGCGTGCAGGCGTTGACCGAAGTCGATCCCGCGAAGGCAAGCGAGATGACCGGCCACCTCATCCAGTACCTGAGGAACGCGCTGCCGAAGATGCGCGAGTCGGTCTCGACGGTGGGCCAGGAAATCGAACTCGCGCGCGCCTACCTGAACATCCTGCAGATGCGCATGGGCAAGCGGCTCGCGTTCGAGATCGACGTGCCGGCGGAGTTGATGGATATGCCCTTCCCGCCACTGATGCTGCCCTCGCTGGTCGAGAACGCCATCAAGCACGGCCTCGAGCCGCAGCGCGAGGGTGGCATGGTGCGCCTCGCGGCGTCGCTGGCGGGCGGCAGGCTGCGCCTGGCGGTCACCGACACCGGGCGCGGCTTCGCCGAAGCGCCGGGCGCCGGCGTGGGACTCGCCAACATTCGCGAGCGCCTTGAAGCGCTCTATGGTGCGGCGGCGCGCCTCACCCTGGAAGCGAACGCTCCGCAGGGCGTAATCGCCACGATCGAAGTGCCCGCGGAAGGCACGCGATCGGCCATGGGCCGGGCGGAATCAGCGGCGAGCGCGTCGCACCAACCGATCGCCCCGCCCGCGCCGCCGCCGGTGTCGCCGCCGCCCGGGACCGGCTTCTGGGCGCGCACCTGGGAGGTGCTCGTGGTGCTGGAGCGCGTCTGGCGCAAAGTGCTCTACTACCTCTATCTCGGCCTCGTGATGCTCGCGGGCGTGGTCGCGGTTGCGGGAGTGGTCGCGGTTGCGGTGGGCGTGCTGCCGGTCAACCTGGGCGACGATGTCCTGAGCGGCCCGGTCGGCGTGTTGGTGGCGTTGGCGGGCGGGTTCATCGCGTTCGTCGCGGTGGCTGCCGCGCTGGCGATCTTCCTCATCGTGATCTATGGCGTTGGATTCTTCATGCTTGGGGTGGCGACCTTCGTCGTGCTGGTGATGGCGTTGGTGTTCGCGCTGGTGTTCGCGCCCCTCATCCTGCTGGGGCTCGCCATCTGGTGGATCGTGAGGCGCAACAGGCCCGAGACGGCGGCGCCCACGCCGGCGCGGGTCGAGCCGACGATGGCCGATTCCGGGCGCTAGAATCCGCCAATTTCGGAGCTTCCATGTCCGAAGTACAGTAAGGATCTACCAATGCCGACGGCCATCGTTGCGGAAGACGAGCCCATCCTGCGCACGCAGCTCGAGGGAAAGCTCGCCCGGCTGTGGCCCGAGCTGGAGATAATCGCGAGCGTCGAGGACGGCGCCGCGGCGCTCGAGGCGCTCGAGGACCGCGCGCCGGATTTCATGTTCCTCGACATCCAGATGCCGGAGATGACCGGCGTCGAGGTGGCGCGGCACGTCGTGGGCCGGGCGCACGTGGTCTTCGTGACCGCCTACGACCAGTATGCGATCCAGGCCTTCGAGACCGGCGCGGTCGACTACATTCTCAAGCCGGCCACCGACGAGCGCCTCAGGGTGACGATCGAGCGCCTGAAGGCGAAGCTCGCCGCGCCATCGCCGCCCGCGGATCTGAGCGTCGCGCTTTCGCGCCTCACCGAGCAGCTGGGTGCGGGCAGGCAGCGGCTGCAGTGGATCAAGGCGACGGTGGGGCAGAACCTGCGACTCATCCCGGTGAACGAGGTGCTCTTCTTCCAGTCGGACGAGAAATACACGCGGGTCGTGCTCGCCGAAGGCGAGGCGCTCATCAAGACTCCGATCCGCGAGCTGTTGGACGGCCTAGACGCCGCGGTCTTCTGGCAGATCCACCGATCGACGCTGGTGAACGTGAACGCCATCGCCGCGGTGACCCGCGACTTCCGCGGCCAGGCCCATGTGCGCATCCGGGGCAAGGACGAGAACCTCGTCGTTTCCCGGATCTACTCCCACTTGTTCAAGCAGATGTGAAACCGGGGACGTACCCTGAATTCGGAATGTGAAACTGGAAATTGGTTGACGGCAGATCGTGCAGCCCCTACGTTTCACATTCCGAATTCAGGGTACGTCCCCAAGTGATCTACCGCCTCGACGGCCGCACTCCCACTTTCAAGGGCGAATACTTCGTGGCGCCCAACGCCGCCGTGATCGGCTCCGTGGTGATGGAGCGCCACGCCAGCGTGTGGTGGAGCGTCACCATCCGCGGCGACAACGACGTGATCACGCTTGGCGAAAACGTGAACGTGCAGGACGGCTCGGTGATCCATACCGATGGCGGCGTGCAGGTGACGCTCGAGAGGAACGTGAGCGTGGGACACCTGGTGATGCTGCACGGCTGCACCATTCGCGAGAATTCACTGGTCGGGATCGGTGCGATCGTCCTGAACCGCGCCGTGGTGGGGAAGAACTGCCTGGTGGGCGCGGGAGCGCTCGTCCCCGAGGGCAAGACGATCCCCGACGGCTCCCTGGTGCTCGGCGTGCCCGGGAAGGTGGTGCGCAGCCTCACGCCCGAGGAGATCGCGATGAACACCTGGATCGCGGAGCACTACGCGGAGCGCGCGGAGCGCTACCGCGAGGGCCTCGAAGCGATCGGATGACCGCGAGCCGCTACCGCGGTTCGATCGCGGTCTGGACGGCGCTGCTCGCCTACGCGAGCCTCTACCCGTTCTACCCTCTGCGCTTTCCTTCCCCGCAGTCGGTGAGCGCGTTGTTCCTCGTGCCGCGCCACTTCATCCGCGCGGACATCGCGTTCAACATCGTGGCGTACATCCCGTTGGGAGTCCTCACCGCGGTCTACTTCCGCGCGCGCGGCGATCGCCATCCCCTGCTGCTGGCGCTTGCCTTCGGCACCGCCTTCAGCTTCGCCATGGAGACGGCGCAGCTCTTCATCCCGAATCGCGTCGCGACCGTGGTGGACGTGGCCGCCAACGCGCTTGGATCGCTCATCGGGATCGTCGCGTTCGCCGAGCCGCTCAATTCGCTGGTGACGGGCCGCCTCGCCGTCCTGCGCGAGGACCTCGTCCTTCCCGGCGCGTGGGGGGACGCGGCGCTGGTGCTGCTGATGCTGTGGTTCCTCGCGCAGCTCAATCCCGCGCTGCCGTTCTTCGGTGCGGGCGACATCGTGAGCTACGGCGAGGGCGACCTAAGGGTGCTGCTGTGGACTGCGGTCAGCATGAGCATCTGCGGGTTCGGGCTGTTCGTCTCGGTGGTGATGAGGCCCGAGCACGGCGCTCTGCGCATGACGGTGGTGATCCTCAGCATGGCGCTGTGGCTCAAGTTCGCGTTCGCCTCGCTCATGCTGCAGCCGAATTTCTCCGCCGACTGGGTGAGCACCGGGCGGATGCTGGGGCTCGCCGGCGGCATGCTGGCCTTCATCCCGCTGCGGCGCGTGGGACGCGTGGGCCGCACCTATTTCGCGCTGATCCTGATCCTCGCCGGCGCCCTGTTCGCCAAGATCTTCGGCGCCTACAGCCCGCTCGAAGAGCTGCTGCGGCTCTTCCGCTGGCCGCACGGGCAGCTCGCGAGCTTCGCCACCCTCACCCGCTTCCTGCACGAGCTGTGGCCGTTGGCTGCCGTGGTGTTTCTCGCTTCCCTCTTCATCCATTCCCGCCGTACCCCCGTGCCATAATTGGGCCTCGCCGAGCGGACGACTTACGCGTCCGCTCCAACGGAGCCCGCGATGTCCTTCTACAAGCACCACGTCTTCTTTTGCCTGAACAAGCGCGAGGCGCCGGAGAACTGCTGCGCCTGCCACGGCTCGGAAGCGATGAGGGACTACGCCAAGAAGCGCGTGAAGGAGCTCAAGCTGGCGGGCGAGGGCAAGGTGCGCATCAACGCGGCCGGCTGCCTCGACCGTTGCGAGGAGGGCCCGGTGATCGTGGTGTACCCCGAGGAGGTCTGGTACACCTACGTCGACAAGGAAGACATCGACGAGATCATCGAAGAGCATCTCGTCAACGGCCGCGTCGTCGAGCGCCTGCGCATCTGATGGCGGAGCGCGGCACGCGGACCCTGATCGACGGGCCGGCGGGGAAGATCGAGGTCGCATCGAGCGTACCCGCCGCTGCCCGCGCCGTCGCTGTCGTCGCGCATCCCCATCCGCTCTACGGCGGAACCATGGACAACAAGGTGATCACCACGCTTGCCAAGGTGTTCGTGGAAGCGGGCATCGCGGCGTACCGGTTCAACTTCCGCGGCGTCGGCGCCACCGAGGGAGCCCATGACGAAGGGCGCGGCGAGGCGCAGGACATGCTGCGCGTGATCGAGCACGTGCGCGGCGTATCGGGCGAAGCGCCGCTCTATCTGGCCGGCTTCTCCTTCGGTGGCGCGATCGCGGTTCGCGCGAGTGCCAGCGCCGATTTCCGCCAGCT
>JBDSRZ010000253.1:0-3377 GCA_039929025.1 Usitatibacter sp.
CGGGGATCTGGTCCAGGCGCCCCGGGCGGTCGAAGTAGACGGGGATGCCGAGCTTGCGCACCTTCTCCACGTGCCGTTCGGAATTGCCGTCGAGCCAGACGACGATCAGGTCTGGCCGCAGGCTCACGATGCGCTCGAGGTCGAGCAGGGAAGAGTCGCCCACCCGCGGCACCTTGCGCGCCGCCTCGGGATAGTCGGCGTGCGAGACTGTGCCCACCAGAAGGTGGCCCGCGCCCGCCTCGAACAGCGTCTCGGTGATGTGCGGCGCGAGGCTCACGATGCGGCGCGCCGGGGAGGCGAGCACCACTTCCCTGCCGCTGTCGTCGACGACGCGGATCTCCGCGCCCGCCGCCAGCGCGGAAAGGCCCAGCACGAAGGCGAAAAGCGCCTTCATCTCAGCCGGGAAGAAACACGCTGCGCCCGCCCAGGGTCGCGCGCGCGACCGGGTAGCGGAAGGCGCTCGAGAGCGCCGCATCGCTCATCACCGCCTCGAGCGGCCCAAGGTCGACGCGGCCGTCGCCGCGAAAGAGCAGCGCGTGGGTGGCGAAGCGCGCCGCGAGATTCAAGTCGTGCACCGAGAGCATCACCGCCTTGCCCTGCTCGCGCACAAGGGCCGCAAGGCGCTCGAGAATGGCGATCTGGTGGTGCAGATCGAGATGCGCTACCGGCTCGTCCAGCAGGGCGAGCGGCGCATCCTGCACCAGCAGCGCGGCGATCGCGACGCGCCGGCGCTCGCCCCCGGAAAGCGTCACGACGTCGCGCGCGGCGAGGCCGTCCATCTCCACCGCCTGGAGGGCCGCCACGGCCATGCGGCGCTCGGCCTCACCTTCCCAGCCCCAGCGCGACATATGCGGATGGCGTCCGAGCAGCACCACGTCCAGCACGCTGGCGCTGAAGGCATCGTGGACGGCCTGCGGCAGAAACGCGCGCCGCTTCGCGATCTCGAGCGCGGGCCACTGGGGGAGCGGCCGGCCCGCGAGATCGATGGAGCCGCGCGAGGCGGGGCGCAGGCCCGCGAGCGTGTCGAGCAGGAGCGTCTTGCCCGCGCCGTTGGCGCCCAGCACCGCCCACAGCTCGCCCGGCCGCACCTGCAGCGACAACTGCTGGACCAGCGTGCGACCGCCCACGTGGATGGCGAGGCCGCGCGCCTCGATCGCGGCGCTCATCGCCCGCCCCGGCGCATCAGCAGCAGCATGAAGGCCGGCACGCCGATGAGCGAGGTGATCACGCCCACCGGCACCTGCTGCGGCGAGAAGGCGGTGCGTGCGACGGTGTCGGCCAGCAGCAGCAGCGTTCCGCCCGCGAGCGCGCAAGCCGGCAGCAGCGCCCGCTGGTCGTTGCCGATTGCGAGGCGCAGCGCGTGCGGCACCACCAGGCCGATGAAGCCGATCGCCCCGGCGGTGGTCACCGCGATCGCGGTCGCCAGCGAGGCGATGACGAGGAGCGTCCGGCGCAACATCACCACCCGCACGCCGAGCGCGTGCGCCAGGTCCTGCCCGCGCAGCAGCACGTTGAGATCCCGCGACAGCGGCACCAGCAGCGCCACGGCGATCGGCAGCGCTGCCAGCGCCACGCCGTAGGACTCCGCGCCGGAGAGGTCGCCCATCAGCCAGAAGAGCATGCCGCGCAGCTTCGCTTCGGGGGCCACGGTGAGCATCATGGTGATGATCGCCGTCCAGCCCGACGCGAGGATCACCCCGGTCAACAGCAGTCGCGGGCTCGCGTCCAGCGCCGCCATCCCCTGGCGTCGCGCGAGGTCAGCGTGCGAGAAAGCGAACACCAGGCAGACGGTGAGGAGCGCGCCGGCAAAGGCGCCGGCGTCGATGAAGAAGGTGCCCAGCCCCAGCAGCATCGCGCCGAGCGCGCCGACGGCCGAACCGCTCGACAGGCCGAGCACGTACGGGTCGGCGAGGGGGTTCCTAAGCAGCACCTGCATCAGCGCTCCGGCGAGCGCGAGGAGTCCCCCGGATGCG
Organism: Usitatibacter sp.; assembly: GCA_039929025.1. Taxonomy (GTDB): domain Bacteria; phylum Pseudomonadota; class Gammaproteobacteria; order Burkholderiales; family Usitatibacteraceae; genus Usitatibacter. The sequence continues at coordinate 1,974 of JBDSRZ010000253.1, forward strand.
AATGCCGCCATTGCCCGTGGCAGGCGCAACTCGTGGATCACCTGCGAGGCGGCGCTATCGGCAGGATTCAGCAGCAGCCACAGGACGTCAAGCGCGGCGATGGGGCTGCTGCCCACCGACATCGCCAGCACCAGCGCGGCGACCGCGGCCACGCCGAGGACGAGCCAGGTGCGCACCGCACGCGCAGCCGCGCGCGCTCCCGCACCGAGGCCCGTGCCGGCGGGACTCTCCAACGGAGCGCTATTCGCCCTCATCCGGGCGCGGCACTCATCAAGGCAGCGTCCAGCGCACGCTGAGCAGCGCATTGCTCCCGGGGGTGTTGAATCCCTGGATCAGCTCGTAGTCGCGGTCGGCGACGTTGTTCCAGCGCAGGTCCACGGACCATTCGCGCGTGATCCTGCGTCCCACGAAAAGGTTGAAGATCGCGTAGCCCGCGAGGCGCGAGGCCGGCGCCTCGGTGGGCGAGTCGAAGCGCGCGCCGCTCGCCACCATCTCCGCCCCGAAGCGCCACGCGCCGAAGGCGCGCGAGGCGACGATGCTGCCGTGTCGCTTCGCCCGGCGCTGCAGCATGAAACCGCTCGGCTGGGCCTCGGCATCCTGGAGCGTGAGCTTGGCGCGCAACTCCGTGGCAGCGAAGGTCCCCGCGTACGACAGCTCGGTGCCGCGAATGCGCGCGCGGGCCGCGTTCTCGGGCCGGCCCTCGAAGGTCGCCGCGTCGAAGACGAACTGGATCAGGTCGGTGATGCGGTTGTCGAAATACGTCGCCGCGAAGCGATGGCCCGCCGCCTGGTAGTCGATGCCCGCCTCGCGGTTGCGCGAGCGCTCGGGCGCCAGGTCCGGGTTGCCGAAACCGGGGAAATAGAGATCGTTGAACGACGGCGCGTGGAAAGCGGTGCCATAGGATCCGCGCACCCGCACCTGCGGCGTGATGCGGTAGCCGTAGGCGATGGAGCCGGTGGTGGGTGCCCCGAACTGGCTGTTGTCGTCGCGCCGCACGCTCGCCTGGAGGCCATGGTCGCCGTAGTCGCCGTTGAATCCCGCGAAGGCCGACGTGATGGTGCGCCGCGTGACGGCATACGGCGTGGAGGTGGCGACTTCCTGCCCCAGGTGCTCTGCGCCCGCCACCAGCGAGGCGCCCCGGCCGAGCGTGAAGGTGTTCTGCCACGTCGCCTGGACCTGGTCGGTCCTGAACGCGCCCTGGAAGGCGTCGCCCGAGCTCACGCTGTCGTCGCGGCTCGCGCCCAGGCGCAGCAGGCTTTCCCACATGGGCACGAAGCGGTTGCGGCTGTACGCCGAGTATGTCGCGAGCTTCTGCGCGGTGCGGTGGTCGGCGTCGGGCCCGTTGTCGAAGCTCGCATCGCCGTCGCTGAAGAAGACGCTCGCGCCGACCTCGTGCCCCGGGGC
>JBDSRZ010000254.1:0-2542 GCA_039929025.1 Usitatibacter sp.
GCCCATGCGGTAGTGGTCGAGCGACATGGAGAAGTTGTACGGCCAGAGCTTCACGAACGAGGCGTAGACGGCCATCCCGAGGACCGAGAGGAGCAGCAGCCCGATCAGCAGGCAGTACGCGGTCATCGCCCAGTCGAAGCCGCGCGAGGGCCGCGGCACGTAGGGTACCGAGCGCGCCGACAGCAATGCCGACTGCCGCCGCTGCACCCAGCCCTCGGCGACATAGGTCACCGCCACCGGGAGCAGCAGGATGATCCCGACGACCGCCCCCTTGGAGAAATCCTGCTGGCCGATCACCAGCTTGAAGATGTCGGTGGCGAGCATGTTGAAGTTGCCGCCGATCACCTTGGGAATGCCGAAGTCGCTCATCGCGTAGGTGAACACCACCATCGCCGCGCTGATGAGGCCGTACTTGGCGCCCGGAACGGTGATGGTCCAGAACTTGCGCGTGGTCGAGGTGCCGAGCGCGTCGGCGGCCTCGTAGAGCCGCGCGTCGGTGAGGGACAGCGCGGTCGTGAGGATCATCAGCGCGTGGGGGAAGGTCGCGAAGATGAGCGACAGCACGATCCCCGGCGCCCCGTAGATCTGCCCGCCGAAGAGCAGCGCCTTCAGCGCCCCCTGGTTGCCGAACCAGAAGATGAAGGAGATCGCCGCAAGCAGCGACGGGGCGAGGATCGGCACCAGGGCCACGTTGCGCAACAGCGCCTTGAAGCGCATGCAGCTGCGCGTAAGGCCGTAGGCGAAGACGAAGGCGAGCGGAATGGTGATCATCGTCACCAGCGTCGAGACCCAGACGCTGTTCCAGATGGAACGGGCGAGCGCCGGGGTGCGGAAGTAGTCCGCGAAATTCAGCAGACCGACCCACTCGCCTGCGCGGTCCTGGACGCTCTTCGCGAGGATCATGAAGAGCGGTGCCAACAGGAACACCGCGAGCGCAAGCCCCGCGACAATCAACAGCAGGTGGGCGACACGGTCGCTCCAGTGCACCGATAAACGGGTTACCCCGCCGAAAGCCGGGGCCAAATCCATTGGACCCCGGTCTGCACCGGGGTGACGAGCCGCGCTCACGCCCCCGCGAACACCCGCAACCGCTCGGCCGGTACCGCGACCCGCAGAATGTCGCCCGGCTTGGGATGGAATTCCGCCATGTCGTTCAGCGACAGGTCGGCGGTAAGCGGCTGCGCGATGCCGTTCAGGCGAAAGGTGATGCGCGAGTAGGCGCCGAGGAATTCCACCCTTTCAACGGTGGCCGCGGCCGAATTGGGGGTGGCGCCGTTCACGCCGCGCACCGTCACGTCCTCGGGCCGGAAGAAAAGCCTCAGCGACGATCCGTTCGCCAGCGTGTCCACCATCGGGCACTGGAAGCGCTGCTCGCCCACCTGGACGCGGTCGGCTCCGTCGCGCTTGGCCGGCAAAAGGTTGGTCTTGCCGACGAAGTCGGCCACGAAAGGCGTAGCCGGCCGGCCATACACCTCGTCAGGCGTGCCGATCTGCTCGATTTCACCGTCCCTCATCACCACGATGCGGTCCGCCATCGACAGCGCCTCCTCCTGGTCGTGGGTGACGAGGATGGTGGTGACGCCGACCCGCTGCTGCAGGCCGCGGATCTCGCCGCGAAGCCGCACGCGAACCCGCGCATCGAGCGCGGAGAGCGGCTCGTCGAGGAGCAACAGTCCAGGCGAGGTCGCGAGTGCCCGCGCGATCGCAACGCGCTGCTGCTGTCCGCCCGAAAGCATGCTCGGATACTTGGCGCCGCTGTCGGGCAGGCCGACGAGATCGAGCAGCTCCTTCACGCGCGCGGCGCGCTGCGCCGACGGCATGCCGCGATTCACCAGCCCGTAGGCCACGTTCTCCGCGACCGACAGGTTGGGAAACAGCGCGTACGACTGGAAGACGATGCCGTAATCGCGCTTCATCGGCGGCAGGCGCGAGATGTCCCGGCCCGCCTGCACGATCGTGCCCGCGCTCTGCACCTCGAGCCCCGCGATGATGCGCAGCAAAGTCGTCTTGCCGCAGCCCGAGGGCCCGAGAAAGCAGATGAGCTCGCCCTGGCGCACGCCAAGGCTCACTCCCTTCAGGGCAGCGAAGGCCCCGAACTCCTTGCGAATGCCGGTGAGTTCGAGGAAGTCCACGCTAGGCTTTTCCTCCGGCGAATGACGCTGTGGGCCCCGCGGATAGCGCTGTCGCCCTGGCGAAAAACGCTGTCGCCCTCGCGAAAAACGCTGTCGCCCCCGCGAATAACGCTGTCGCCCCCGCGAATAACGCTGTCGCCCCCGCGAAGGCGGGGGCCCAATTTTCCTGCGATACATTGGGTCCCCGCCTACGCGGGGACGACAGGGGTCTTACTGCCGATGCATCGGGTCCCCGCCTACGCGGGGACGACAGGAGTCGTACTGCCGATACATTGGGTCCGCGCCTACGCGGGGACGACAGGGGTCTTACTGCAGATGCATCGGGTCCCCGCCTACGCGGGGACGGTACCGGCCCTGTCACTTCTCCGTCTTCGCCGCGTAGCGCTTCTGCCACTCCGCCAGGATCTTGT
>JBDSRZ010000255.1:0-13292 GCA_039929025.1 Usitatibacter sp.
CTCGGCGACCTGGTTCACGGTGACGGTGAAATCGGCGGCCTTGCCCTTCACTTCCTCGGCGTAGTCCTGCGGGAAGACGATCGGGAACGTCTTGGTCTCGCCTTCCCTCATTGCGGCGACCGCGTCCTCGAAGTCCTTGAGCATGCGTCCCTCGCCCAGGACCACGGTGAAGTTCGAGGCCTTATTGCCGTTGAAGGGCTGGCCGGCGATCAGGCCCTCGAAATCGATGTTCACCAGGTCGTCCACCTGGGCCGGGCGCTCGACGCGCTCGTACTTGGCGCGCTGCTTGCGCAAGGTGCGCAGCGTCGCCTCCACGTTGACGTCGGCGATCGGCGTGACCGGGCGCGCGACCGCGCGCGCGGAAACATCGTCGATCACGACCTCGGGGTAGACCTCGAAGGTCGCGGTGTACTCGATCTTGTCGGTGCCCTGGGCCGGCGCCTGAACGGGCTGGAAGCGCGGATACCCGGCGACGCGATAGTTCTGGTCCCTCACCGCGGCGGCGAAGGATTGCTGCACCGAGTCGCTCAGCACTTCCTGGCGAACCTGCGGGCCGTACTGGCGCTCGACCATCCTGAGCGGCACGTGGCCGGGGCGAAAGCCCTGCATCTTCACCGTGCGCGCGAGCTTCTTCAGGCGCGTGGCGATCTCGGACTCGATCGCCGCGATGGGGAGCGACACCGTAAGGCTGCGCTCGAGGGGGGAGGGTGCGTTTTGAACAGCCTGCTGCATTTTCTATTTTTCCTTGATGGGGTTCCCTGATGCCTTTGCAAGGGGCGTCGGCGGACGACCCGAGAGCGACCTGGTGCGAAAGGAGGGACTCGAACCCACATGCCTTTCGGCGCTGGAACCTAAATCCAGTGCGTCTACCAATTCCGCCACTTTCGCGGTCGTCGAATTATACCCGAAACGGGGGGCTGCCGATTTCCCCAGCGGCACCCTTCGCGACCGATATAATCCAGGATATTCAAGCGCTTCCGCCCCCTTGCCGGTCAACCATTACGAGAATTTCCCAGTCGCCTCGTGGCTCGTTCCCGCGCGCCTGCGCTCGCCCGTCGAGGCGATCTACGCGTTCGCGAGGACCGCCGACGACGTGGCCGACGAGGGTGATTTCCCGCCCGCGGAAAGGCTGGCGAGGCTCGATGCCTTCCTGCGGGCGCTCGACCAGATCGAGGCGGGCATCCGGCCGGCCGAGGCAATGCTCGGGCGCCTCGCGGACGCCGTGGCCGCGTACGGCCTTCCGGTATCGCTGCTTCGCGACCTCATCGACGCCTTCCGCCAGGATGTCACCACCACGCGGTATCCGACCTTCGCAACGCTCCTCGACTACAGCCGCCGCTCCGCCAACCCCATCGGCCGGCTCGTGTTGCACGTGTTCGACAGCACCACCCCCGGCGGGAAAATGGTGTCGGAGTCGAATTTCCGCCAGGCCGATGCGATCTGCTCGGCGCTGCAGCTGATCAATTTCTGGCAGGACATCGCCGTGGATTGGCGCAAGGGCCGCATCTACATTCCGCAGGAAGACCTGGCGCGATTCGGCGTGGGGGAGGAGGACATTGCAGCCCAGCGCGCCAATGGGCCGTGGCGGGATCTCATGGCATTCCAGTGCGCGCGTGCGCGCGGGATGCTCGACTCCGGCTTTCCGCTCGGACTCGGGCTCCCCGGCCGGTTAGGGCTCGAAATCCGCGCGACTATCCACGGCGGCGCCACCATTCTCGATAGAATCGACGCCGTTTCGGGGGACGTGTTCCGGCACCGGCCGGTGCTTGGCGCCTTCGACTGGGTTGCGATCCTGGCGAAATCCGTGAGCAAGCGCGCACCGGCATGACCCCCGACGAGTACTGCCAGCAGAAGGCGGCGCAGAGCGGCTCGAGCTTCTATTACAGCTTCCTCTTCCTGCCGCCCGAGAGGCGCCGAGCGATCACGGCGCTCTATGCGTTCTGCCGCGAGGTGGACGACGTCGCCGATGAGGTGCAGGACGTCGCGGTCGCGCGCACCAAGCTCGCGTGGTGGCGAACCGAGGTTGCCAACCTCTTCGCCGGCCATCCACAACACCCGGTCACCAAGGCGCTCCTGCCCTTCACCGCGAGCTACGGCATCGACTCGGGGCGGCTGAACGAGATCATCGACGGCATGGAGATGGACCTGGTCCATCACCGCTATCCCGACTTCGCCGCGCTGAAGGCGTACTGCCATCGCGTCGCGGGCGTCGTGGGCCAGCTGTCGGCCTCGATCTTCGGCCATACCGACCCGGCCACGCTCGAGTACGCGGAGAACCTCGGCCTTGCTTTCCAGCTCACCAACATCATCCGCGATGTGGGCGAGGATGCCCGACGCGATCGCATATACCTGCCGGTGGACGAGCTCGCGCGTTTCGGCCTCACGCCGGAGGACATTCTTGCGCGGCGGGCGAACGAGGCATTCGTGAAGCTGATGGAGTTCCAGGCCGAGCGAGCGCAGGCGCACTACGACCTCGCATTCTCGAGGCTTCCGGCGGCGGACCGAAGGAGCCAGCGCGCGGGCCTCATCATGGCGGCGATCTACCGCACCCTCCTCGAGGAGATCAGCCGCGACCGGTTTCCGGTACTCGAGCAGCGCATCGCGCTTACGCCCTTGCGCAAGCTCTGGATCGCATGGCGCACATGGATCGCCACATGAGGCACAGCGCACCTTGACGACCCGGGTTGCGGTGGTAGGCGCTGGCTACGCGGGGCTTGCGGCAGCGGTTGGGCTTACGCGGGCAGGCCACGCCGTGACCCTCTTCGAGGCCAACCGCGTGGCGGGCGGGCGGGCGCGTCGTGTCGAGTACCGCGGCACCCTCCTCGACAATGGACAGCACTTGCTGCTGGGCGCGTATCGCGACACGCTCGAGCTGATGCGCGTCGTCGGCGTGCCCGACAACGCTCTGCGTCGCTTTCCGCTGACACTGCGGTTTCCCGGCCACCTCACGATGCGCGCGCCGGCGCTCCCTGCGCCGTTGCATCTCCTCGCCGCACTTGCCACCGCCCGTGGCCTTTCCTGGAGTGACCGCCTCGCCGCTGCGCGCCTCGCCCTTGCGGTGCGGAAAATTGGTGTCGGACACCAATTTCCGGCAGCCCGCGAAGGGTCCGCGCCAGGAGCGGGAAAAATGGTGTCTGACACCCATTTCACCGTCGGCAGGCTGCTGGCGCAGCAGCGCCAGACGCCCAGGGTGAACGCCCTCTTATGGGGACCCCTTTGCGTTTCTGCGCTGAACACACCGGTCGCCCAAGCCGACGCGCAGGTGTTCGCGAATGTGCTCAAGGACGCGCTCTTCCGGCGGCGCGAGGATTCCGACCTGCTGGTGCCCGCGGTGGACCTGTCCGCGCTCTTTCCGGACGCAGCGCTCGCGTGGCTGGGCGAGCGTGGGTGCGAGATTGCCCTCGGGGCGCGGGTGACGTCGTTGGTCCCCGAGGGCAACGCTTGGAAAGTGACGTCCTCGGGAGGCAAGGGCCGCGGGTTCGATGCGGTCGTCTGCGCGGCCGCGCCCTTCCAGGTCGCCGCCCTGATCGAGGACTGTCCCGGGCTGGCGTCGCTCGCCGCGAGCCTGGACGCGATGGAGCACGAACCGATCTCGACCGTGTACCTGCAGTACGCGGCCCCGGTCCGCCTGCCCTTCCCGATGATCGGACTTGCGGGCGGTCACGTCCAATGGCTCTTCGATCGCGAGGCGCTATCGGGTGCGCGCGGCCTTATCGCGGCAGTGATCTCCGCCTCGGGCCCACACATCGAGCTCGACAACGATGTCCTCTGCACGGTCGCCCACCGCGAGCTCACGCAGGCGCTGGGCCCGCTCCCCGCGCCCCTGTGGGGCAAGGCAATCACCGAGAAGCGCGCCACCTTCGCCTGCAAGCCCGGCGTCTTCCGGCCCGGCAACGCGACCGCAGCCAGGGGCTTGCATCTCGCCGGCGATTACACCGCGGGCCCCTATCCCGCCACGCTCGAGAGCGCCATTCGCAGCGGGCTCGAAGCTGCCCGCCGCATAACGGAAAACGCATGATCGCGACCGTTCCCTCCGAATACGCGCCGGCGCCACACCTTCTTGGGGGCCGCGTGATCCTGGTGACCGGCGCGGGCCAGGGTCTCGGCCGGGCGGTGGCGCTCGCCTGCGCGCGACATGGGGCGACCGTAGTCCTGCTCGGACGCAAGCAGGAAAAACTCGAGGCGGTTTACGACGAGATCGCCGCCCTCGCCTTTCCCATGCCGGCGATCGTGCCGCTCGACCTCGCCACAGCCGAAAGCGCGGAATTCGAGCAGGTCGCGGCGCTCATCCGGCGCGACCTGAAGGGCCTTGCCGGCATCGCCCATTGCGCAAGCCACTTCGCGCCGCTCGGTCCGCTCGCCAACCAGACGCTGGAGCAATGGTGCACGCTGATGCGGGTGAACCTCACCGCGCCCTTTGCGCTTACCCGCGCGTGCCTCCCGCTCCTCGCCGCCGCGCCCGATTCCTCGGTCGTGCTCACCGGCGAAACGCACGGCGCACACCCCAAGGCATACTGGGGCGGCTTCGCGGTATCCAAATCCGGTCTTTCCACGCTCGCCGCCGTCTGGGCGGACGAGCTCGAGCACCTCGGCAAGCCGAGAATCAATGTCCTGATTCCCGGTCCCATCGCAAGCCCGCAACGCGCGCAAAGCCATCCCGGCGAGGATCGAGCGCGATTGCGCACGCCGGAAGAAGCCGCGGGCGCATTTGTCTACCTCCTGGGACCCGACGGTGCCCATCTGAGCGGGCAGACCCTGGAGCCATGAGCGGCGAAGCGGCTTTTTGCCGCCCAATCGGTTAAACTAGGATTCGCCCGAATTTCGCAGCGTAAGTCCATGCATTACCACAACTAATAGCGAGGCCGGCTCCCCGCCGCTCACACCCAGGTCGCACGATGCAAGACACGGCAAATCGAACCTTCATCTGCAGCGTCGTGTTCATCGACCTGGTGGGTTACTCGAAGAAGCCCGTCACCGAGCAGATCCGACTCAAGACGAGCCTGACCAACAACCTGTCCGAAGCGATCAAGGACATCCCGGTCAACGACCGGATCATCCTCGACACCGGCGACGGCGCGGCGATCAGCTTCCTCGGCGACCCCGAAGACGCGCTGTTCGTGACCCTGTCGCTGCGCGAAGCGATCGTCCGCGACAACACCGCAGCCACGGCGGCGACTGCCGGCGGCGACGCCTCGGGCGACGACCTGGTGCGCATGGGGATCAACCTCGGCCCGGTGAAGCTGGTGAAGGACATCAACGGGCACCCGAACATCATCGGCGACGGCATCAACGTGGCGCAGCGGATCATGAGCTTCGCGCGCCCCGGGCAGATCGTCGTTTCGCGCTCCTACTACGACGTCGTGTCGAACCTCGCGGGCGAATACGCCAAGCTCTTCTCGTACGAAGGCTCCCGCACCGACAAGCACGTGCGCGAACACGAGATCTATGTGATCGGCCACCACGAAGGCGCGCTGCAGAAGGCGAAGGACGGCATGCGCGACCGCGCCTCCTCGACCATCCCCAACCAGGCGGCGCGCCGCACCGGAACCCACGGCGCGGGCGGGGGCATGGGTTCCTCGACCGTCACGCTCACCATCCCATCGTTCGTCCAGGACAGGAAGAAGCTCACCATCATCGCCGGCAGCCTCGGGGTCGTGGTGCTGATCCTGCTGATCCTCTTCGTCGCCAAGAAACCCTCGACGCCCGATGGCGTCGCAGCCGCCGGGCCCGCGGCAAGCACCGATGCGCCGAAATCGACGTCGCACGCCAAGCCGTCACTCGAACCAGTGAAGTCCGCGGTGGAACCCGCGAAGCCGGCCGAGCCGCCGAGGCCGGAAGCCAAGGTGCTCGATCCCCAGCCCTCGGCCTCCCAGATTCCGGCCCCGGCGCCACCGCAAGTGGCACCGAAGAAGGACTCGCCCAAGCCCTCCGAGCCCGCGAAGGCCGATGCAACCAAGGCCGACAAAGGCGATTCCACCAAGGCGGCGACGCCCGGGTCCCCACCGGCAACGCTCGTCTTCTCGATCCAGCCGTGGGGGGAAATTTTCGTGGACGGAAAGTCGCGCGGAGTCACGCCGCCGATGAAGTCGCTCAAGCTGCCACCCGGCAAGTACAAGCTCGAGGTGAAAAACACGACTTTCCCGGTCCACGCCGAAAACCTCGATCTCAAGACGCGTGACGAGATCACCGTGCGCCATAGGTTCCAGTGATGACCCCCATTCGCCTCCACGTCCTGCTTTGCCTGCTGTTCCTCACCGCCTGCGCGGAAGTGCCGAAGACCGGACAGCCCGCTCCCAAGCCCGTGTCCCCGCAGATCACCGAGGATTTGCTGAAGAAACGCGCGGAGGACCAGCTCGCGCAGGGTGTCGCGCAGTACCAGGCGGGAGAGTATGAAAACGCGGTAAGGACCCTCAATGCATCCCTCGAGCATGGCATGCTGAACAAGATCGAGCAGTCGCGCGCGCGCAAGTACCTCGCCTTCAGCCACTGCGTCTCGGGCCGAGACGTCCCGTGCCGCGCCGAGTTCCGCCGCGCCTTCGAGATCAATTCCGAGTTCGTCCTCAGCGCTGCCGAGGACGGCCACCCGATCTGGGGCCCGGTCTACCGCGACGTACGCACGCAGCTCATCGCGGAGCGCGAGGCGGCACAGGGCCGCAAGAGCACCGGGACACTCCCCAAGGCCGACCAGATGCTCGCCGATGCCATCGTGAAATACGACTCCGGCGATTACGACACTTCCCTCAATCTGCTCCAGGGCGCGCTCAAGGAGGGCCTCAAGGAGAAACCCGACCAGGTGCGCGCCATGAAGCACATGGCATTCACCCTGTGCCTCAAGGGTAAATTCCGCGAATGCCGCGCCGAGTTCGTGAAAATCTACGAAGTCGACGGGAGCTTCGATCTCACTCCGGCCGAGGCCGGCCACCCGGCATGGGCCAAGACCTTCGCCTCGGCCAAGGCGCAGGCGAAGAAGGCGCAGCAGGACAGGGCCGCCCGCGAGGCCCGCGAAAAGGCCAAGGCCCCGCCAGCTGCGGCGGTGCCCAAAAAGAACTGAAAATGCTGTCGACGCTTGGCCGCTACAAGATCATCTCCGAGATCGGTCAGGGAGCGATGGGCGTCGTCTACAAGGCGGTCGACCCGATCATCGACCGCACGGTCGCGATCAAGACCATCAACCTCAACCTCTCGCGCCAGGAGCTGGAGGAATACGAGGCGCGTTTCCAGCAGGAGATCAAGGCCGCCGGGCGGCTGAACCATCCCAACATCGTCACCATCTACGACGTCGGCAAGACCGATGCCGTGGCCTACATGGCGATGGAATTCCTCGAAGGCCTGGAGCTGAAGGACATCATCGCCTCGGGTACCCAGATGCCCGCGGACCAGGTGGTGGACATCATTTCGCAGGTGGCCGACGGTCTCTGGTTCGCGCATCAGCAGGACATCGTGCACCGCGACGTGAAGCCCTCCAACATCATGGTGATGAAGGGCGGCATCGCGAAGATCACCGACTTCGGCATCGCGCGCCTGCCCAACTCGGCGGTGAAGACGATGACGGGGCTGATCCTCGGCTCGCCGCGCTACATGTCCCCCGAGCAGGTGATCGGCAAGACGATCGACGCGCGCAGCGACATCTTCTCGCTGGGCGTGGTGCTCTATGAGGCCCTCACCTCGGTGGCGCCCTTCGACGGCGACAACGTGAACGCCATCATGTACGCGACGGTGAACAGCACGCCGCCGCCGCCCTCGCAGCACAATCGGACGGTGCCGGCGATGCTCGACCTCATCGTCGCCAAGGCGATGGCCAAGCTCCTCGAGGACCGCTACCAGACCATCAAGGAGCTGGCCGACGACCTGCGTGAAGTCCGCCGCCAGACCGATTCGGTACGCCCGGCCGCGGCCCTCAGGGCGACAAGCTCGCCGCCCCAGCCTCGCTCCACCTCACAGGCGCCCTTGCTGCAACACGAGGTGGACACGGCGACGATGCCGATGCACGGCGACACCGCCAAGAAGGACGACGACGCGAAGGCCGTGCCGCTGGCCAAGACCTTCGACTCGTTCGATGCGACCCTGCGCCTGGCCGCGATGACCGACCAGACCGAGGACTTCCGCGACTACATCACGCAGACGCAGAAGATGCGCGCGTACCGGGGCAAGATCGAGTCGACGAGCCCGCTGGCCGCGCAGGCCGCGGCGGAAGCGGCCAAGGCCGCGCCGGTGGAGGAAAGGAAGAAGCCGCCGCCCACGCCGGCACCGAGGCCGGCGCTTGCCGCGCCAATGCCCCCGGCAGGCGGCAGCACCGCGTCGAACCTGATTGCGGTGGGAGCCATCGTGGTCCTCACCATCGCCGCGATCGCCCTGGTGATCGCGCTCGCGGTCAAGTAGTCAGCCCTTCAGGTAGTCCACCGCCTCCACCAGGCGCTCCACGGCAACCACCTGCAGCCCCTCGATCGCGTGCTTGGGACGGTTGGCCGCGGGAATGATGGCGTGCGTAAAGCCCAGCTTCGCCGCCTCGCGCAAGCGCTCCTGGCCGCGCTGAACCGGGCGCACCTCCCCGGCAAGGCCCACTTCCCCGAACACCACGTGCTTTTCAGGCAAGGGCCGGTTGCGCAGGCTCGAGACCACGGCCAGCGTGACCGCAAGGTCGGCTCCCGGCTCGCCGATGCGCACGCCGCCGACCGCGTTGAGAAACACGTCCTGGTCGAAGCACGCAATTCCCGCGTGGCGGTGCAGCACCGCCAGCAGCATCGCGAGCCGGTTCTGCTCCAGGCCCACGGCCAGCCGCTTGGGCATTGCGCCGTGCGATTCGTCCACGAGCGCCTGCAGTTCGACCAGCAGCGGCCGCGTCCCTTCCTGCGTCACCATCACGCACGAGCCGGCTACGCCCGCATGGTGCTGGGTGAGGAAGAGCGCCGAGGGATTGGTCACCTCGCGCAGGCCCTTCTCGGTCATCGCGAAGACGCCGATCTCGTTCACCGCGCCGAAGCGATTCTTGAAGGCGCGGATGAGCCGGAAGCTGGTGTGGGTCTCGCCCTCGAAGTAAAGGACGGTGTCCACCATGTGCTCGAGGACGCGAGGCCCGGCGAGCGCGCCCTCCTTGGTGACGTGGCCCACGAAGACGATGGTGGTCTGGCTCTGCTTGGCAAGGCGCGTGAGCTGCGCGGCGCATTCCCGCACCTGCGCCACGGATCCCGGCGCCGAGGTGAGCGCGCTGGAATAGAGAGTCTGGATCGAGTCCACCACCGCAACGCGCGGCTTCTGCTCTGTGAGGACCGCCTGGATCTTCTCCAGCTCGATCTCCGCGAGCAGCCTCACCTTGGATGCGTTGACTCCCAGCCGCTTGCCTCGCAGCGCGACCTGCTGCGGCGACTCCTCACCCGTGATGTAGAGCACCTGCACCTGCTCCGCGAGGCGCGCGGCCGCCTGCAGCAGCAGCGTCGACTTGCCAATGCCCGGGTCGCCGCCGATGAGGACCACCCCGCCTTCCACCAGCCCGCCCCCGAGCACGCGATCGAACTCGCCGATCAGTGTCGGCAGGCGCGGAAAGTCTCGCGCCTGCACCTCTCCCAGGGTCACGACGGAGCGGGTGCCCGCGAGGCTCGCGAAGCGATGCATCCCCGCCTTGCCGCCCGCTTCCACGGCCGACTCGACCAGCGTGTTCCACGAATTACAGTGAGGGCACTGTCCCTGCCATTTGGGCGTCTGTCCGCCGCATTCGGTACAGGTGTAGACGCTCCTTGCCTTCGCCATCAGGCGACGACCATGGGAACACGCGGTGCGACCGCGCAAAGCAGCTCATAGCCCACGGTGCCCGCCGCCAGCGCCACCTCGTCCACCGGCATGCCGTCGCCCCAAAGCACGACCGGCGTTCCGACTGCCGCGCTGGGGACGGGAGCGAGGTCCACGGCGATCAGGTCCATCGAGACGCGTCCCACCGTGCGGGTGCGCGCGCCGCCTACCAGCACCGGCGTCCCGGTGGGCGCATGGCGCGGATATCCATCCGCGTAGCCACACGCCACCACCCCGATGCGCATCGGCCGGTCGGCTGCGAAGCTCGCGCCGTACCCGACCGTATCGCCCGGCAGCAGGTCCTGGACCGCGATCAGCCGGGAGGTGAGCGTCATCGCGGGCTCGAGGCCGAGCATGGCCGCGGACCGGTCGGCGTAAGGCGTGGCGCCGTAGAGCGCGATCCCCATCCGCACCGCATTCATATGCGTGCCGGGGTGCGCGAAGATCGCCGCGGAGTTCGCCACGCTGCGCGGCAGCGTGATGCCGCGCGTCGCCTCGCTGAAGGCGCGCATCGCCTCCCTCACGCCCTGTGGCCCGTCGGCGGTCGCGAAGTGGGTCATCAGGGTGATCGAGCGCGCCTTGCCGCTTTTCTGCAGCCGCTCCAGCGACCCGCCGACCGCGGGAAGCGGGAAACCCAGCCGATTCATGCCGGTGTTGATCTTGAGCCAGGCGTCGATAGGACGCTCGAGCGTTTCCAACTCGAGAATCCGCAGCTGGTCTTCGCAGTGGACCACGGTTGCGAGGCGCGCCGAGGCGACGGTTTGCAGCTCCGCAGCCTCGAAAATTCCCTCCAGCAAGACAATCGGCGTATCCGGGTGGCTCGCGCGAAGCGCCACCGCGCCATCGAGCTCGAGGATGCCGAAGCCATCGGGCCCCGGAAGAGCGCGCGCGACGCGCGCGAGGCCGTGGCCGTAGCCATTGGCCTTTACCACCGCGAAGACGCGCGAAAGAGGTGCCGCCCGCTTCGCGGCGGTGTAGTTGTGCGCCAGCGCGGCGAGCGAGATGCGCGCCAGGATCGGTCGGGGCATCAGTACCCCGAGGCCCCCGAGTAGTTCTCGAAGCGCGTGTGCTTGCCGAGGAAGGTGAGCTTCACGGTGCCGATCGGGCCGTTACGCTGCTTGCCGACGATGATCTCCGCGATGCCCTTGTCGGGGGAGTCCTCGTTGTAGACCTCGTCGCGATAGACGAAAAGGATCAGGTCGGCATCCTGTTCGATGGCGCCGGATTCGCGCAGGTCCGACATCACCGGACGCTTGTTGGGACGCTGCTCGAGGGAGCGGTTCAACTGCGACAGCGCCATCACCGGCACCGAGAGCTCCTTGGCCATCGCCTTCAGGCCACGGGAGATCTCGCTGATCTCGGTGGCGCGGTTCTCCGAGCCCGAATCGGAGCCCTGCATGAGCTGGATGTAATCGATGACGATGAGGCCCAGGCCGCCGTACTCGCGCCATTTGCGGCGCGCTCGCGCGCGCAGCTCCAGCGAGTTCAGCGCCGCCGTCTCGTCGATGAGGAGCGGCGCCTCGTTCAGCTTGCCGAGCGCCGTGCCGAGGCGATCCCAGTCGGGCGGATCGAGGCGGCCGGTACGAAGCTTCTGCGCATCCACCTTGGCCACCGACCCGAGCAAGCGCGTTGCCAGCTGGGTGCCGCCCATTTCCATCGAGAAGATCAGCACCGGGAGCTTTAGCTCGAGGGCGATGTGCTCGGCCATGTTCAAGGCGATGCTGGTCTTGCCCATACTCGGTCTTCCGGCGACGATGATGAGATCGCCGTCCTGAAGTCCCGTCGTCATCTCGTCGAGGTCCACGAAGCCGGTGGCCTTGCCGGTCACCGAAGCCGGATTTCGGTGCAACTCGTCGAGGCGGCTCATCACCTCCGCGAGCACCTTGGACATGTGGGTGAAGCTTTCGGAGGAACGCCCGCCCTTCTCGCCGATCTCGAGGATCTTGGTTTCGGCCTCGTCCAGCAGCTGCCGCGCTTCCCGTCCCTGCGGCGAATAGGCGGAATCGGCGATCGAGGTGCCGACTTCCGCGAGCTTGCGCATGATGGCGCGCTCGCGCACGATCTCCGCGTAACGCCGGATGTTGGCCGCCGACGGCGTGCCCGAGGCGAGCTGGTGGAGGTAGGCGAGTCCACCGACATCCTGGATCTCGCCGGTGGTCTTCAGCAGCTCGGTGACGGTGAGGACGTCGGCGGGGCGGTTCTCCTCGACCAGGCGCGTGATGGCACGCCACAGGATGCGGTGGTCTGCACGGTAGAAGTCCGACTCGGAGATGACGTCCCCGATGCGGTCCCAGGCGGAATTGCTGAGGAGCAGGCCGCCGAGGACGGCCTGCTCCGCCTCCACCGAATGCGGCGGCAGGCGCAAAGACTCGATGTGGGCGTCCCCAGGGACGGGGCGGAGGAAACGGTCGGAGCCAGCGGGGGCCGAGGGCATAGTAGGTTTTATCTCCCTGAGAAGCGACTGCGACTGCGGCGACCCCGACCGCGAAGAGCGAGTCTGCACAATGCCCCCTGGGGATACAACGGAAAAGCCTGTGGATAAGTTGTGTGCAAGCGGTGTGTTACGGGGTATTAGCTGTGCAGGGAAAATAGCGCACGAGAAGCTCACCACCTGAGCCATCGGTCTGGCGCTTGGGAACAAAAAAAGCCGCCCGAACGAGGGCGGCTTTTTTGTCGCTATCCGAGGATCAGTCTTCGGCGACTACCTGCACCGTGATGTTCGCCAAAGCATCGGAGTGAGGCTGCAGGGTGATCGGGAACTCGCCGATGTGCTTGAGGGGCCCCGCAGGCATGCGAACGTCGGCTTTCTTGATGTCGTGGCCGAGTTTCCGCAGCGCGCCCGCGATGTCCGCGTTGGTGACCGAGCCGAAGAGCCGCCCGTCGACACCCGCCTTTTGCGCAATCTCGACCTTCAGGCCCTCGAGTTTCGCGGCTTTTTCCTGCGCCGCGGTGAGCGCCTCGGTGGCCTTCTTCTCGAGGTCGGTGCGGCGATCCTCGAACTCCTTGAGGTTCTTTTCCGTCGCGCGCTTGGCCTTGCCCTGCGGGATGAGGAAGTTGCGGGCGAACCCGTGCTTCACCTTGACCACGTCTCCTAGGCCCCCGAGGTTCACCACTTTTTCCATCAGGATCACTTGCATGGCGGGCTCCTCAGTGCAGGTCGGTGAAGTGCAGCAGCGCGAGGAAGCGCGCGCGCTTGATGGCCACGCCCAGCTGGCGCTGGTAGCGGGCCTTGGTCCCGGTGATGCGCGCCGGGATGATCTTGCCGTTCTCGTTCACGAAGTCCTTGAGGATCGCAATGTCCTTGTAGTCGACTTCCTTGATCTTCTCGGCGGTGAAGCGGCAGAACTTGCGGCGGCGGAAGAGGCCGCGATTCTGGCCCTTCGCGTCCTTGCCCTTGGCGAACTTGCCCTTGCCCTTGCCTTTGCCACGTCCTCTGGAGGGGGGTGCCATCGTCTTGTGTCCTTATCGAAGAATGGGGATCAGGCTGCCGCGGGCTGCGCCGGGGCGCT
>JBDSRZ010000256.1:0-12757 GCA_039929025.1 Usitatibacter sp.
GCAGAAGCTCGCGGCTTTTCCGGATCTCCTCGAGCGCGCGGCCACGGAGCTCTCCCCGCACCTCATCACCTATTACCTGCATGACGACGTGGCGGCAGGATTGCATACCTACTACAATGCCGAGCGATTCCTGGTCGAGGATGAGGCGCTCAAGCTCGCCCGCCTGGCGCTCGTCGCCGCGACACGACAGGTCCTCGCCAGCGGGCTCTCCGTGCTCGGCGTGAGCGCTCCCGAGAGGATGTGATGCCCAAGGATTACAAGGACGCTCCCGCAGCGCGTGCCGAAAGCCGGCTGAACCATCCGATGTTGCTCGGCATGATCATCGGGCTGCTGCTCGGGATCGTGATCTCGCTCGCCGTCGCGCTGTGGCTGAACCGGTTGTCGAACCCGTTCGTCGACAAGGCCCGCCCGGTGGAGCCCGTATCGAAGATGGCTCCGGCGCAGCCCCCGCCGCCGGCGGATGCCGCGAAGGCGGCGGAGAAGGCCGCCAAGGGCAAGGACGCCAGCGAAAAGGCACCCGCAAAGCCCGGCGAGCGCCCGCGCTTCGAGTTCTACCAGATCCTGCCGGGCGACAAGGAGGTCTCCGAGAAGGAGGCCAAGGCCGCCGCGACTCGTCCAGCCCCGCCTTCGCCCGCCCAGCGCGCCGCACCGGGCAAGCCCGGATCGTCGCCCGCGATACCCAAGCCTCATTCCGGCGAGGTCTTCTGGCTCCAGGCCGGGGCTTTCTCGGAACAGCGCGAGGCTGACAACCTCAAGGCGCGGATTGCGTTAACTGGTTTGGAGGCCTCGGTGCGGGCGGTATCGATTCCCGACAAAGGCACCCTCTATCGCGTGCGCCTTGGCCCCTATCAGAGCCTGGACGACGCGAACCGCAACAAGACCACGCTTACCCAGAACGGCATTGGCACCGCCATCATCAGGACCACCGACGAAGCCCGGAATCCGTAAAGGACGATATCTCCATGAACTTTCGCAAGACGGCAGCTTTCGCTGCAGCCCTCCTCACCTTCGCCTTCGCCGCCTGGGCCCAGGCGCCGCAGCAGCCCTTCCAGGTGCTCTCCCCGTCGCAGCCTGCGGAAGGCGGCGGCAAGATCGAGGTGGTCGAGTTCTTCTGGTATGGCTGCCCGCATTGCTACTCGCTCGAGTCCGACGTGAACGCGTGGCTCAAGGGCGTCCCGAAGGACGTGGTGTTCAAGCGCGTTCACGCCGCCCCCAACGAGGCGTGGGCGGAATCGGCCAAGATCTACTACACCCTGGAATCGATGGGCGTGGTCGACCAGTACCACGCCAAGGTGTTCGACGCCTTCCACAAGGAAAACCAGAACCTCGCCAACCCGCGCATCCGCGAGGAGTGGCTGAAGAAAAGCGGCATCGACGTCGCCAAGTACCACGAGGTCGAGAAGTCCTTCACCGTCGCCACCAAGCTGCAGCGCGCCAAGCAGATGACGCTGAACTACAAGGTGGATGGGGTGCCGCGCGTGTTCGTGAACGGCCGGTACTACACTGCGCCCGAGCTCGCGGGCAGCGGCTCGCGCGTCTTCCAGGTCGTGGACCAGCTGGTCGCGATGGCGCGCAAGGAACAGACCGCCGCCGCTCCCGCGGCCACGCCGGTCGCGAAGAAGTGAGGTGAGGGTCTTCCTCACCGGCGCCTCCAGTGGCATCGGTGAGGCACTGGCGCGCCACTACGCGGCCAGCGGCGCGACGCTCGGTCTCGCGGCGCGGCGGGGGGACTTGCTGCAGAAGCTGAAGGCCTCGCTCCCCAGGGCCTGCGAGACCTATCCCTGCGATGTGACCGACGCTGCGGCCCTCAAGTCCGCGGCCGCGGACTTCATCGCGCGCCACGGGCTTCCCGACGTGGTGATCGGCAACGCCGGCGTCTCGTTCGGCAACCTGACCGAGGCTGCGGAGGACGTGGAGGTGTTCCGCGAGATCCTGGACATCAACGTCCTCGGGCTGGTGAACACCTTCCATCCCTTCCTGGCGCCGATGCGCGCTCGCGGCTCGGGCAAGTTGGCGGGGATCGCCTCGGTGGCGGGATTTCGTGGTCTCCCGGGCGCCACGGCCTACAGCGCCTCGAAGGCCGCGGCGATCCGATACCTGGAGGGGCTGCGCGTGGAGACCCATGGCTCGGGCATCCGCGTCGTCACCATCTGTCCGGGGTTCATCGCCACGCCGATGACCTCGCGCAACCCTTATCCCATGCCGTTCATCATCGGCGTCGACGATGCCGCGCGCCGCTTCGCACGCGCGATCGCATCGGGGACTTCCTATGCGGTGATTCCCTGGCAGATGGCGATCGTTGGGCGCCTGCTCGGCCTGCTGCCGAACGCGATCTTCGACCGCGTGATGGCGCGCAGGAAGCGCAAGCCCCGCAAACCGCCGGCCTAGAGTTGCTCAGTCTCGCTCTGCGTCGGGCGCCAGACGAGGAGCCGCCTTTCTACCCGCGCGACGGCGAAATCGAGCACCAGCGCGAAAGCGGTGAGCACCAGGATCCCCGCGAAGACGGTGTTGATGTCGAAGGCGCCCTCGGCCTGCTGGATGAGGTATCCCACCCCCTTCGCCGATCCCAGGTACTCGCCCACCACGGCGCCGACGAATGCCATGCCGACCGCGGTGTGCAGGCTCGAGAACACCCACGAGGTCGCGGACGGCAGGTACACGTAGCGCAGCAGCTGGCGGCGGTTGGCGCCCAGCATCACCGTGTTGTTGAGGACCACGGGACTTACCTCCTTCACGCCCTGGTAGACGTTGAAGAACACGATGAAGAAAACGAGCGTCACGCCAAGCGCCACCTTCGACCAGATTCCAAGCCCGAACCACACCATGAAGATGGGTGCCAGCACCACGCGCGGCATCGCGTTGAGCGCGGTGATGTAGGGGTCGAAAAGTGCCGAGGCACCGGGCGAGAGCCCCAGCCAGAGACCCACCGCCAGGCCCAGGACCGAGCCAATCACGAAGGCGAGCGCGGTCTCCTGCAGCGTGACCCAGAGGTGCTTGTAGATCGCGCCGCCCGAGAACCATTCCCATACGACCTTGAAGATCTTCACCGGCTCGCCGAAGAAGAACGCGGCGCGGTCGGGATTGTCCCAGACGATCGGCGGCAGGAGGCCGGGCTGCGCGAAGAGCTGCCACAGGGCGAAGATCGCGATCAGCAGCGCCAGCTGCCAGACGCGCAGGTAGCGCTTCAAGCGCTCACCTGGTTGCGGGTCTGCGCGTAGCCCTTCAGCACCTCCTCCTTCATCGAGTGCCATATCAAATCGTGCAGCTCGATGAAGCGCGGCGCGTGCCGGATCTCGGAGACGTCGCGCGGCCGCGGTAGGTCGATCGGGAATTCCCCGATAGGGCGGGTCGCGGGCCCGGCCGACAGCACCACCACGCGGTCCGAGAGCGAGATCGCCTCCTCGAGGTCGTGGGTGATGAAGATCACGCTTTTCCGGTCCGCGCTCCACAGCTCGAGCAGCTCGTTCTCCATCAGCTGGCGGGTCTGGATGTCGAGCGCCGAGAAGGGTTCGTCCATGAGCATGATCTTCGGGTCGAGGATCAGCATCTGCGCGAGGGCGGTGCGCTTGCGCATGCCGCCGGAGAGCTGGTGCGGGAAGCGGTCGCCGAACCCGGTGAGCCCGACGCGCGCGAGCCAATCCTCGCCGCGCCGCCTGGCTTCCTCGCGCCCGACCCCACGGAACTCGAGGCCGGCGGTGACGTTGTCGAGGCAGCTGCGCCACGGCATCAGCGCCTCGGACTGGAACATGTAGCCCGCGCCGCGGTTGATGCCGGCGAGCGGCTCGCCGAAGACGCGCATGGTGCCGGACGAGGGCTTGAGCAGCCCCGCAGCGACGTTGAGGAGCGTCGACTTGCCGCATCCGGTGGGACCGACGACCGAGACGAACTCGCCTTCGGCCACCGCCAGGTTCACGTCCTTGACCGCCGTGTAGGTCCGGCTGCCGTCGCCGCGGGCGGCGAAGGTACAAGTGATTTGATCGAAGGAAACGGCCTCAGCCATGCAAGTGTGGCGGCGTTGAGCGGCGCCCGGCGTCCGCTCCGACGGCGCCCCGGTCTATTTGTACTTGGCCGCCGCCTTCCTGGCGAACGAGTTGTCGAAAGTGCGCGCGAGGTCCATCTTGCCCGCCGCCTTCACCGAGGGCTCGAACTGCACCAGCACCTTGTAGACGTTCTCGGCGGCCTTCATCGACATCTGGCCGTCCTCGGAGTAACCGATCATGTTCTTCAGCAGGCCCACCTTGTAGAGCGACGGGTTGCCAGCCTTGTACTCGTTGGGCATCAGGTCGACGATCTCCTGCGGCGTGGCCTTCGCGATCCAGCGGTCGGCGCGCACCATCGCGTTCACCACCGCCTGCACGGTGTGCGGGTTCTTCTGGATGAACTCCTCGGTGATGTAGATCACCGAAGCGTGGTAGTCGCCACCGTAGATGTCCTTCATGCCCTTCTCGGTGCGGCTGTCGGCGACCGCGACGAACTTGCCCGTCGCCTCGAGCTGGGTGATCACCGGGTCCAGATTCGAGATCGCGTCGATCTCGCCCTTGTCCAGCGCGGCGAAGGCCCCCGCGCCGGTGCCCACCCCGACGATCGACACGTCGGTGGGCTTGAGGCCGTCCTTGGCGAGCAGGTTGTTCACGAACATGTTGGTCGATGAGCCCGGCGCGGTGACGCCGATCTTCAGGCCCTTCAGGTCCTTCGCGCCCGTGTATTTCGCCGCCTTGTCCTTCGGCAGCAGCAGCACGATCGAGCTGTACCTGGCCTGCAGCACCACCGCCTTGATCGGCTGCTTCTTGGCGAGCATGTTGATGGTGTGCTCGTAGGCCCCGGAGACCATGTCGGCGCTGCCACCGACCATCGCCTGCAGCGCGCGTGCGCCGCCCGGGAAGTCGGGGATCTCGACCTCGAGGCCCTCGTCCTTGAAGTAGCCCTTGCGCTCGGCGACCGTGAGCGGCAGGTAGTAGAAGAGCGTCTTGCCGCCCACCGCGATGGTGATCTTCTTCTTCTCGGGTGCCTGCGCGAATGCCGACATCGAGAGCGCCAGCACCACCGCGCCCAGAGCCTGGATGAATCGCCTCATCGTCTTCTCCTCTGTAATTGTTGTGGCCTACGCCTAGAACCTGAAGCCAAGCTTTGCGGAAAGCGACGTGTTGTCGCCCATCTTTTCCGCCTCGAACGCCAGGTTTGCCGCGAGCAGGTTCGCGTTCACGCCGGCGAACACACGGCCCTTGTTGAACGATTCCTCGCCCAGCGCGGCGCCGCGAACCGACGATTGCACGCGCACCGTGCCGGCTCCCGCGTAGGGCGTCACGATGGCGAATTTCTTCGAGACGGTGACATCGAGCGCGGCGGTTGCGATGCGCAGCTCGCCGATGCCGGTCGCCTTCGAGCCCGACAGGCGCACGCCCACGGCGGGCGTCGCGATGCCGTCATTGAGCACCGCGTAGCGCAGCTCCGCCCCGTAGAGCGTCGCGTCGACATCGGACGCGCCGCCGATAAAGGCGCCGATGTCGAGGCCGCCCCAGAGACCCTTGTGCGCGTGCAGCTTGGGAATCACCAGGCTCGAGGGACCGCCGGCGCCCGCGAGCCGCAGGATCGACGAGTTCTCCATGCGAGTCGTGGTGACCTCGACGCCGACATCGAAGCCGGTGAGGCCCAGGGGTTCGGCGGGGGTAACGCCCTTGTACGAGAACGCGGCGCCGAGATCCTCGGACAGGCGGCGGAATTCCCCCTGCGCGAGCGTGCCGACGGTGGAAAAATCGGCGGCCGCGGCCGGAAGGGCGGCGCCGAGCGCCGCGACAAGCAGGATTCTCTTCATTTTTTCCTTGTGTCCTTTCAACCCCCGACCGATGCGGGCGGGTTGTGAAGCTCGAGGGTCTGGCCGGCCTTCATCACCTGGCCGGGCGTGTCGTGTCCCACGACCAGCGGGATGCGCCGCGCGACCGCCAGCAGCTTCGCGAGATCGATGCGCGTGTCGTATCCCATGTCCTCGAGCATGTTCACCATGTCCTCGGTGCAGATGTTGCCGGTAGCGCCGGGCGCGAACGGGCAGCCGCCCAGTCCCGAGAGCGAGCCGTCGAAGGAGCGCACGCCCGCATCGATACCGGCGACCACGTTGGCGAGGCCCATGCCGCGCGTGTTGTGGAAGTGGAGCGTGTAGTAGGTCTCGTCGGGCGGCGGGAAGCGCTCGAGCACCTGTGCCGTGAGGCTGCGCACCTGGCGCGGATTGGCCATGCCGGTGGTATCGGCGAGCGAGATGCCGTCGAAGCCGAGCGTGCGGAAGCGCTCCACCAGGTCGAAAACCACATCCTCGTGCACGCGGCCCTCGAAGGGGCAACCAAATGTGGTCGACAGGCTCATGGTGATCTTCATGCCCGCGTCGCGCGCCGCCTTGACCATCGTCGGCAGCTCGCCGAGCGACTGCTCATGGGTGCGGTTGATGTTGGCGCGGTTGTGAGTCTCGGATGCCGAGACGACGGCGTTCAGCTCGTCGGCCTTGCGCGGCGCCGCGGCGGCGTTCTGCACGCCACGAACGTTGGGCACCAGCGCCACGTAGGTCACGCCAGGCACGCGGTCGATGCCCGCGAGCACTTCCGGGGCGTCGGCGAGCGCCGGCACCGCCTTCGGCGAGACGAACGAGGTCACCTCGATCCTGTGCAGGCCGGTGCGCGAGAGTTGGTTGATGAGCTCGACCTTCGTCGCGGTCGGCACGAAGCTCTTTTCGATCTGGAAACCGTCGCGCACGGCGACGTCGTTCACGTAGATGCGCATGGGTCGGGGGCGGGGTGGAAACCGGATTTTACGCCGGGAACGCGGCGCGCCGCGGCGGAACCAGGGGCCGGGCGCCTTGTCTCGGCAGGAGGAGCTTTCCTTGCGAGGAGCTGGCCATGAAACGAATCGCCGATCTCGCGCTCGCCGCGCGCAATGGCGGGCCTGCCGGCGTTCGTGGCGATCTCCGAGCCTGCCGGGCTCGCCGCAACAATCCGCGCCACCGCCGACGAGGAGCCGGCGTTCATGCTCTCGGCGAGCGCGAGTTGAGTCAGCCGATCACCCCACGGGCGCGCAGCTCCGCGATGCGCTGCGCGTCGTAACCGATCCCGGCGAGCACCTGGTCGGTGTGCTCGCCCAGGCGGGGCCCGATCCAGCGAGTCGTTCCGGGCGTCTCCGAAAGCTTCGGCACTATCCCGGGGAGCAGCAGATCTTCGCCGCCCAGCTTGTGGCGCTCGATCATGCCGCGCGCCTGGTAGTGCAGGTCCGCGGCGATGTCGGCGATCGAGTAGATGCGGCCCGAGGGCACCTCGGCGCGTTCCAGGACAGCCAGCACCTCGTCGAGCGGGTGGCCCGCGGTCCATTCGCCGATGACGCGATCCAACTCCTCGGTGCGGCGAACGCGCCCGTCGTTGCTGCCGAGAGACGGATCGTCGGCCAAGTCGGGGCGCCCGATCGCCCGCATCATCCGCTTGAAGATCGAGTCCGCATTGGCGCCGATCACCACGTACTTGCCGTCCTGGCACGGATAGGTGTTCGACGGGACGATCCCGGGGAGGGCGGCGCCGCTCCTCTCGCGCACGAAACCGCCCATGCCGTACTCGGGCAGCATCGACTCCATCATCGCGAACACCGCCTCGTAGAGCGCCACGTCGACTACCTGGCCGCGGCCCGACTGGGTGCGGTGATGCATCGCCATCAGCGCGCCGATCACGCCGAACATCGCCGCGAGCGAATCGCCGATGGAGATGCCCACGCGCACGGGTGCGCGGTCGGGATATCCGGTGATGTAGCGCATGCCGCCCATGGACTCGCCGATCGCGCCGAAGCCGGGACGGTCCTTGTTCGGCCCGGTCTGCCCGAAGCCCGACAGGCGGACCATGATGAGGCGCGGATTTTCGCGGCTCAACGCCTCGTAGCCGAGGCCCCATTTTTCCAGCGCGCCGGGGCGGAAGTTCTCGACCAGGATGTCGGCATCCTTCACCAGGCGGCGCACCACCTCCTGGCCCTCGGGCTCCTTGAGGTTCACGGCGACGGATTTCTTGTTGCGTGCCTGCGCGTACCACCAAAGGGAGTTGCCCTCGTGGAGCTTCCTCCACTTGCGCAGCGGATCGCCCTCGCCGGGCGCCTCGACCTTGACGACGTCGGCGCCGAACTCGGCGAGCAGCCGCGCGCAATAAGGGCCGGCGATCAGCGTCCCCAGCTCGACTACCTTGATGGCGGCGAGCGCGCCGGGAGAGGAAAGGGGTTTCATGCGCCCATTTTCGCACTCGCCCCATCCCGGCGGCAGGAGACCCCCATGAGCTCGTCCCGCAGAAGCTTCCTGACCTCCAGCACCGCCGCCGGAGTCGCCGCCGGCACGCTCGGCTTTCCGATGATCGCGAAAGCGCAACAGACCTTCGCGTGGAAGGGCGGAGGAAATGGAAAAGCGGTGACGGATCGGCCCCTAGCGCCCACCCGCCACCGCTTCGTTACTGCGTTTCGCTACTAGCGCGTTACAGCACCCGACGGCGGCCGCGCACCATGTTGTAGATGGCGAGCACGACGATCGCGCCAATCACCGAGGCGATGAAGCCGGCGGACTGGCCGGCGGCGTACAGGCCCAAGGCCTGACCAAGGAACGTCGCAACAACGGCGCCAACCACGCCCAGCAGGGCAGTGACGATGAAGCCACCGGGATCGCGTCCCGGCATCAGCATCTTGGCGATCAGACCCACGATGAAACCGATAACAATTGCCCAAATGATGGTCATGGCGTTTACCTCGTTGGAGAGAAAGTTGACGCAGCCACTTTGGCGGTTTTGGGGTCCGGGGTCTGCGAGGCGCCATCCGATTCGGGCGTAGGACGGGCGATAGGCCCCACGTGGTCCGCCAGCCTCCGGGTGGTCCAAGGGGACCCCCCTTGGCGTCACTCGACGGTCACCGCCTTGGCCAGGTTGCGGGGCTTGTCCACATCCGTTCCGCGCCTGAGCGCGGTGTGGTACGCGAGCAGCTGGACCGGGATTGCGTGCACGATCGGGGAAAGCCAACCCGAATGGCGCGGCGTCCGGATCACGTGCACGCCGTCGCTTTCCGCGAAGTGGCTGTCGAGGTCCGCGAAGACGTAGAGCTCGCCGCCCCGCGCCCGCACTTCCTGCATGTTGGACTTCACCTTTTCGAGCAGCGCATCATTGGGCGCTATGAACACCACCGGCATCGAGGCATCGACGAGGGCGAGAGGGCCGTGCTTGAGCTCCCCCGCGGGATAGGCCTCGGCGTGGATGTACGAGATCTCTTTCAGCTTGAGGGCTCCTTCCAGCGCCACCGGGTAATGCAGCCCCCGGCCTAGGAAAAGCGCATGGTCGCGCTCGGCCAAGCGCTCGGCCCAGGCCTGCACCTGGGGCTCGAGGTTCAACGCGTGCTGCACGCTGCCGGGAACGAAGCGCAGCTGCTCGATGGCGTCGCGCTCGAGCTCGGCCGACATGCGGCCACGCGCCTTGGCAAGCGCGAGGGTGAGGGTGAAGAGGGCGGCGAGCTGGGTGGTGAACGCCTTGGTGGATGCGACGCCGATCTCGGCGCCGGCACGGGTATAGAAGACATGCCGCGAAGCGCGGGGAATGGCGCTCTCACGCACGTTGCAGATCGACAGCGTCTTGTCTTGCCCGAGCTGCATGGCGCGCTTGAGCGCCTCCATCGTGTCGAGGGTTTCGCCCGATTGCGATATGGTGACCACCAGCTGGCGTGGGTTGGGTATCGATTCGCGATAGCGATACTCATGGCCGAGCTCGACGCCGCAGGGCACTATCGCGAGCGCCTCGATCCAATGGCGCGCCACGAGCCCCGCGTGGTGGCTGGTGCCGGAAGCGAGGATCAGCACCGCGTCGATATCGCGGAACATCTTCTCCGCGCCGGGCCCGTAGAGCGCCTCGATGTCGATGCCCCCGTCGATCACGCCCTCCAGCGTGTCCGCGATCGCGCGCGGCTGCTCGTGGATCTCCTTCTGCATGTAGTGCCGGTAGGGGCCGAGGTCGACCGCGTCGGCGGTGAGCTCCGACAAATGCTCCTTGCGCTGCACGGGTTTGCCAGCGCGATCGACGATTTCGATCCCGCTGCGGCGCAGCGCAACCACGTCCCCATCCTCCAGATAGATCACCCGGTTGGTCTCGGCGATCACCGCGGAGAGGTCGGAGGCGAGGAAGTTCTCGCCATCGCCCAGGCCTATCACCAGCGGGCATCCCATGCGCGCGCCGGTCATCACATCGGGTTCCCCGAGCGCCAACACGCCGATCGCGAAGGCACCCTGGAGATCGCCCACCGCCTTCCTGGTGGCCGCGAAGAGATCGCAAGACTGGGAGAAATAGTGATGGATGAGGTGTGCGACCACCTCGGTGTCGGTTTGCGAGGCGAACGAATAGCCGAGCGTCCTCAGGCGCGCGCGCTGCTCCTCGTGGTTCTCCACGATGCCGTTGTGCACCACCGCGATCTGGTCGTTAGACACATGCGGATGCGCATTGGGCTCGGTCACCCCGCCGTGGGTGGCCCAGCGTGTATGGGCGATTCCCATGATGCCGCGGAGATTCTCGGCGCGCACGGCACTCTCCATCTCCGCCACACGGCCCACCCGCCGCACACGGCGGATGGCGCCATCGAGGACGGCGATGCCCGCCGAGTCATAGCCGCGGTATTCGAGGCGCTTCAGTCCCTCCGTGAGGATCGGAACGACATTCCGGTTCGCGATTGCGCCAACGATTCCGCACATGGGACCGCAATTCTCTCATGGCGGAAACGAAAAACAGCCTCTCCCCGGCCTGGGGACCGGGGAGAGCAAGGGAGGGCGATACTCTTGGCCTCACCGCCCAGCAGGCTGCGGGAGAGGAGGAGACCCACAACCTGAAGCCATCCTGCGCCGCGACCGCCATGGCCACATCCAGATTTGCCACACCTGGGGTGCTGAAAATCGGACAAACGAGCCGATCAGGTCCGGCGACGGAACTCGAAGGCGCGGGAGGCGCTCACCAGGGCCCGGGCAATCCAGGCGAACACGAGAGTGGCGAGCGCGCCGCCGATGGGAACGAAGATCCCTGCTCTCAGTGCGATTGCGGCGAGGATGCAGATCGCGACGCCGGCAAGGATCCCGGTAGCCAGGGCATGCCGCCAGTCGCGCATCAGTACCAGAAGCGCCGCCAGCGCTACCAGAAGCACCGACATGGGTCGGGACGCCTCCCGCGGCGCCGCACCCAGCAGGGCGGTGCGAAGCGACTGCGCATGGACCACGACGGCCGGCGACTCCCGCCCGCCCTCCTCCCAACCTGCTAAGTTGACGGGCACCGGGATGCGATTGGCGAACCGCTGGATTTCACCCAGCAGAACGACACGATTCTTGAAGAGGCCCTGCAAAATCGCGGCATCCTGGGTCGCGAGCACGCGTTGCAACGGGACATAGCCGAAGTGCGGCCCGAGCGCATAGTTGACCAGCCCCTCGGAGCATCCCCGCGAAAGCATGCGGCACAGGCGTCCGGCCAGGGTGGGAAACGCGCCATCCTCCGTCGGCACGACGAGCGAGAAGCGCCGCGTCACCCCGTCGATGTCGCGCGCCAGGAGCGAGATGCCGAGCCGCTCCTCTCCCAGCAGGGCAAGGAATGGGGGGTTGATGGGGCGCACGCCGCGCGTGCGCGTGTCGACGGAGAGCGAAGCGACCAGCGGACCGTTATCGCGTGCCGCCGCGAGCCCGACAAGCAGCGCGCGATCGAGACCGGGGCGCATCCCGTCGTAGGAACGCTCGGGCAAGGGCAGGTCGATGCCGATCGCGCGCGGCTTTGCCGAGGCGATGCGCACCAGCGCCATGCCGATCGACTCGTGCCACAGGCCCGGCGGCGCGGCGATCGCGCCCGAGGTGCGCTCGTCGATGCCGACGATCACGATGTCGGCCGGCGCCGGCACTCGATCAAATCGCGCGAGCGCCGCCCAATGCAGGTCGAGCAGGTGGTTGTCGAGTCGCTCTGCCGGCGTCGTGAGCGTGAGCGCGAGCCCCGTCAGCGCGACGGCGGCGGCGGCAAAGGCGCGTGTCGCCGAGGACTCCCGGCGCTCCGGTTGCGTCATGGCTCATCTTAACGTGGGCGGGCTGCGGTGCTAGACTGGCCCCGCACATTCGCGCGCCCGAGAAAAAAATGACAGGGGACTCGCCTAGCGCCGCGCAACTCGCCGGCATCACCGATGCGTTCACTCGGGAACTCGCCTCCCTGGGGCGGCTGCGCACCTATCCGAAGAACACCGTCTTCATCACCGAGGGCGACTCGAGCGACTCGGTGTTCGTGATCCTGTCCGGAAGGGTGAAGGTATTCATCTCCGACTCCGAAGGCCACGAGATGATCCTCGACATGCAGGGCGCGGGCGAGTACGTGGGCGAAATGGCGCTCGACGGCAAGGCGCGCTCGGCCTCGGTGATGACACTGGAGCCCAGCACCTTCGCGGTGGTGGCACGCGACCCGATCCGCGAAGCGATCCGGAGCAACCCGGACTTCGCGCTCGACATGATCTCGAAGATCATCGACCGCGCGCGGATCGCCACCAGCAGCGTGAAGGACCTGGCGCTGCTGGACGTCTACGGCCGCGTCGCGCGGCTCCTCCTCAACCTGTCGGTGGAGAAGGACGGCAAGCTCCTCATCCCGGAAAAGATTACCCAGCAGGAGATTGCTGAACGCGTCGGCGCTTCGCGCGACATGGTGAGCCGGATTTTCCGCGACCTGTCGGCGGGCGGCTATATCAGCGTCGAGAACCGCTTCATCACCATCAACAA
>JBDSRZ010000257.1:0-2772 GCA_039929025.1 Usitatibacter sp.
GCTTGCACAGGCTGCGGAAAGGCCGATCGGTCACGCCCGCCATGGGGGCGACGATCAGGTTGTTGCGCAATTGGATGGGGCCGATTCTCACGTTCGAGGCGACGCGTTCTTGGGGGAGGTCCGTTCCGGCCGGAGCGAGAAGCGGAAGAGTGCTTATTTTATACGCAGCGCAGAACCGCATGAAGCAATATTTGTCACCCGCTTCGCTTACGGATGAAAAATGTCAAGTGCACGCCGGCGCGGACGATGAGCGACTGGGAATTGCGGTAGCGCAAGGTCCGCGTCGAGCTGAAGAGCTCCCCGCACGGTCATCCTTTCAGGCGAAACGCGGGAACCGGCCGCGCGAACCCCTTGAGCGAGAGATCCCCGACCGGATCGGATGCGATCTCGCCGTTCAGGCTGCCCACCAGCCGCTGGGACACCAGGATCTCTCCGCCCTTCGCTTCGGCGCACAACCGCGCCGCGAGATTGCAGACCGTCCCCACGGCGCCGTAGTCGCGCCGCTCCTCGAATCCGATCATGCCGAGCGTCGCGAATCCCTGGGCGATTCCGATCCCGAGCATCAGGTGGTGGCCGCGCTGTTTCCACCCCGCGGCGATCGGTGTGAATGCCGCCTGCATGTCGATGGACATCTTCGCCGCGCGCGACGCCGGATCGGGCACCGGCAGGGGATCGTTGAAGAAGACCATGATGCCGTCGCCCGCGTAGCCGTCGAGAGTTCCGTTGTGCGCCTTGATGATCCCGCCCATGTGCGCGTGGTACTCGTTCAGGACGCTCATCACCTCCTCGGGCTCGGCCGTCTCGGTGAACGCGGTGAACCCGCGCAGGTCCGCGAACACCACCACGATCTCGCGGCGATGGTGCTTGAGGAGCTCTTCGGCGCCGTCGGAGAGGATCATCTCGGCTACCTGCGGTGGCAGGAACCGGTGCAGTCTCTTCGCGCGCTCGAGCTGCGCGATGCCTTCCTCCACCCGAGCCTCCAGGGTGCGGTTCCACTCCGCCAGCTGGCGCGCCTGTTTCTCCACCGTCTCCCGGTACCCCTTGATCCGCAGCAGCGATCGCACCCGGGCGATCAGCTCGGGCTGTGTCACCGGCTTGGAGAGGAAATCGTCTGCACCTGCCTCGATCCCCTTGGTCCGCTCCTCCGGCTGGTCGAGCGCCGTGACCATCACCACCGGCAGCATCTGCGTGGCGGGATTCGCGCGCAGCGCGCGGCAGACTTCGTAGCCGCTCATGTCCGGCATCATCACGTCGAGGAGCACCAGGTCGGGCAGCTCTTTCGTCGCCCGGTCGAGGCCCTCCGTGCCGCTGCCGGCGGTCAGCACTTCATAGCCGCGCGGCTTGAGGATCCCCGCGAGCATGCGCACGTTCGCAGGCACGTCGTCCACTACCAGGATGCGCGCCGTCGCCGCAGCTTCGGTCATTGCGCGCCGCCCGCGGTGCGCGCGAGGATCGCCTGCACGTTCGCCAGGAATGCCTTCACGTTGATCGGCTTAGTCTCGAAGCCGTCGAAGCCGGCCTCGCGCATCCGCTCGGTGTCCTCCGGCATCGCCGAAGCGGTCACCGCGACGATGGGCATGCGGCGGATGGCCGCGTCGGCGCGGATGCGGTGGAAGGTCTCGATGCCATCGATGCCGGGCAACTGGTAATCCATGAGAATCAGGTCGGGCGCATTGTCGCGCGCGGCCTGCACGGCCGCTTCCCCCGTCTCGACCTCGAGGGTGCGGTAGCCGATCCGCTGCAGCACCATGCGGACCAGCTTTCGGTTCTTCTCGTTGTCCTCGACGATCAGGATGAGCTCGTTCGCCATGGTCACGCTGGGATGACAGCCTGGTTGGGGAGATAGATGGTGAACGTGGAGCCCTTGCCCGGCTCGCTCGCGAGCGAGATCCGCCCGCCATGGAGCTCCACGAACTTGCGTGTGAGAGTGAGGCCGAGGCCGGTGCCTTCGGCCTTGCGAACATAGTCGCTGCCGACCTGGCGGAACTCCTCGAACACCACCTCCTGGTCCTCGCGCGCGATGCCCACGCCGGTATCGATGACCGCGACCTCGATTCCGCCGGTGACGCGCCGCGCCGCGACCGAGACCTTCCCGCCTTCGGGCGTGAACTTGACCGCGTTGGAGAGGAGGTTCAGGAGGATCTGCTTGAACTTGCGCTCGTCGGCCACCAGCATTCCCAGGTCCGGCGCGACCTCGCTCGCCAGGCGGATTTGATGGCGCGTGGCCCGCTCCTTCACCAGCGTGACCGCGTTGTCGATGGCGCTCGGCACATCGAACTCGCCGAGCGTGAGCTCCATGCGTCCGGCCTCGACCTTGGACAGGTCGAGGATGTCGTTGATCAGCGTGAGGAGGTGCTTGCCGGAGTCGTGGATGTCCTTCACGAACTCCCCCTGCTCGTCGTTCAGCTCGCCGAACATGCGGTCGCCGAGGACTTCCGAGAACCCGATGATCGCGTTGAGTGGCGTGCGCAGCTCGTGAGACATGTTGGCGAGGAACTCGCTCTTGTGCTTGTTGGCAGCCTCCAGCTGTGCGCTCTTCTTCTGGATCTCGTTGAAGAGGCGGACGTTTTGAATCGCGATGACCGCCTGGGACGCAAAAGTCTGCAGGAGATGCAGCTCCTTTTGATCGAACGCGCCGCGCTCTTCCCGCATCACCAAAAGGGCGCCAATGCCGATGTCTTCCCGAATCAGGGGCGCAATGACCATCGATCCGTACAGCTTGAGGGCACCGTGCGCGAGCCTCGGGTACGTCGGCAACGCGGCCTCGAAATC
>JBDSRZ010000258.1:0-5591 GCA_039929025.1 Usitatibacter sp.
GAGCAAGCAAGCGGTGAACGAGGCCGCGAAGGAGTGCCGCATTCGGGGCGATGCTGACTGGCTCGTGATCCTCGGTTTTCGATTCGACGATGACATCGAGACGCGGGAAGTGTTCACCAAGCATGGCAGCTTCATTGTTACCAAGGTGCGGATGCATGACGATCTGTTGCAGGAGGGGTTGGTCAAGAAGGACAGGAAGGCCGCGTACTTCGTAACCATCGGCGAGCCCGACGTCCATGCCGAAAAGCAAGCTGACGGTTCGTGGATCATGGAGATCCGTGGGCTGGACATCTATGACCCATCCACGACGAGGTGAAGCCGCGATCCGTCGCGGATATCGCATACTGGATGGTGGACGACGACTACGGCGGGTCCAGCTTCATCGTGCGGCAGGTGTTCTTCTGCGGCGGCGAGAAGGACGAGTTCGACAAGTGGCGCCGGGGCCTTTCCGATCTCGTCAAGCAAATGACGAAGAAGAAGGTGGAGCAGACACTGAAAGTCGAGATCGACGATGAGGCTTTCGACCGCCTCTATGGCTTCCGCTCGCATCCGATCCTCGCGAAGACGGGCAGGCGCGTCGCGGTGAGGGTTGTGAGCCAGTTCGGCGAGGAGAGCACGAAGGTGCTTTCGCTGGCGTAGGGTGATTGGGCCCCGGACCATTGCCGCGACACGGCGCCCGAGATGGATCCGGGGACGCGGGTGTAAGCTTTCGCCTCCCATGAAGCTCCTGCGCAGATTCGGCTTCGCACTCTGGCTCGCCCTTGCCCTGGCGGTCGGCCAGCATTCGGGCCTGCTTCACGGTCTCGCGCACGCCAGCGAGAAGGCCACGCAGAAGCAGGATTCCAAACCGGCTCCTTCCACCTGCGACCAGTGCTCGCTCTGCGCGCAGCTTGTGGGAGCCTCGGCGACACCGCCCACGCTCACCTTCGCCGCCGCCGACCTCGTGCCGGCCGCGTCCCCCATGGCGCGCGCCGCACCGGCGCTCACCCGTGTCGTCTTCCGTTCGAGGGCTCCGCCCGTTCTTCTCTGACCGACCGTGCGCCGCGATGCCGCGGCAATCGCCCGTCCACCAGAGGAGATTCATCGTGTCCCGGTTTCCATTGGCAGCCAGCGCCGTGGCGCTGGCCCTGCCCGCAGCGCTCCCCGCATGGAGCGGCACCGACGCGGATCTCGCCGAGATCCGCATCCAGATCCAGCAACTCAAGTCCCAGTACGAGTCGCGCATCCGCGCGCTCGAGGATCGCCTGAAGGACGCGGAGGCCGCCGCGCAGGCGCCTGCACCGGCCAAGGCGAGCTCTTCGGCATCGCTCTCGGCGTTCAACCCCGCGATCTCCGCCATCCTTGGCGGCACCTACTCGCGCCTCACGCGCGATCCGGCGGGTTTCGGCATCGCGGGCTTTCCCGCCGGCGGCGAGACCGGCCCCGGCAAGCGTGGCTTCAACCTGGGCGAATCGGAGCTGGTGCTCTCGGCGAATGCCGATCCGCACTTCGCCGGAAAGCTCACCCTCGCGTTCACGCCGGAGAACGAGATCGCGGTGGAGGAAGCTTATGGGCAATGGGTCACCGCGCCCTTCGGCTTGTCGCCGAAGTTCGGGCGTTTCCTTTCGGGCGTGGGCTATCTCAACGAGCAGCACGCGCATGCGTGGGATTTCGTCGACGCGCCACTGGCCTACCAGGCTTTCCTCGGCGGCCAGTACGCCAACGACGGCGTGCAGGTGCGCTGGCTCGCGCCCACCGAGCATTTTCTCGAGCTGGGGGCGGAGCTCGGCAACGGAGGGAATTTCCCCGGCACCGAGCGCGGCGTGAACGGCGCGGGATCGGGCGCCATCCATGCGCACAGCGGCGGCGACATCGGAAACGACCATGGCTGGCGCGCAGGCGTCTCGTGGCTGAGGACTCGCGCCGTCGATCGTGAAGGCTTCAGCGGCAAGAGCGGCACGGCAATCGCGGACTTCGTCTGGAAGTACGCGCCCAACGGCAACTCGCGCGACACCAGTTTCAAGCTGCAGGGCGAGTACTTCCAGCGCCGCGAACGCGGTGACACGGATGCTTCGTTGGATGCCCGCGCCAGCGGCTGGTACCTGCAGGGCGTCTACCAGTTCCTGCCGGAATGGCGTGTCGGCGCTCGCTACGACCGCCTGGATCCCGGCTTGATCGACTTCAGGCCGAAACGATCGAGCCTGATGGTGGACTACAACCCCTCGGAGTTCAGCCGCATCCGCCTGCAGTTCGCCCGCAGCCAGACGCAGCCCGGCGCGGCCGACAACGAGGTGTTCCTGCAGTACATCCTGAGCCTGGGCGCCCACGGCGCCCACAAGTACTGAGGCACGCCATGCGATCCATCATTCGTTCATTCCTCGCCGGCACCGCGTTGCTGGCGACTTTCGGCGCCCACGCGGCACTGAGCATTTTCGCCACGGTTCCCGAATGGGGCGCGCTCGCCGAGGAGCTGGGCGGCGACAAGGTGAAGGTCTATGTCGCCACCAATGCGCTGCAGGACCCGCACCGCGTCGAAGCCAAGCCGAGCCTCATCGCGCGCGCGCGCGGGGCGGACCTGGTGCTCGCGACCGGCGCGGAGCTCGAGGTGGGTTGGCTGCCGTTGGTGGTGCAGCAGGCCGCCAACGCGAAGGTGCGCCCGGGCACGGCGGGGTACTTCGAGGCGGCGGCGCAGGTGCCGCTGCTCGGCAAGCCCACGCGCCTCGATCGCGCCGAGGGCGACATCCATCCCGGCGGCGATCCCCACATCCAGACCGATCCACGCAACATCGCGCGGGTGGCGGCCCCGCTGGCGCAGCGCCTCGCGGAGCTCGACCCGCCCAATGCCGCGTTCTACCAGGCGCGGCTCGCGCGCTTCAATGAGCGCTGGAATGCGGCGCTCGCGAAGTGGCAGAAGGACGCCGCGCCGTTGAAGGGCGCCGCGGTGGTCGTGCAGCACCGCGCCTTCACCTACCTCATCGCCTGGCTGGGGATGAGCGAGGTCGCCGCGCTCGAGCCCAAGCCCGGCATGGAGCCGACTACCGCGCACCTTTCCCAGGTCCTGCAGACGCTCGAGCGCCAGCCGGCGAAGATGGTGCTGCGCGCGGCTTACCAGGGCGATCGCGCCTCGCAGTGGTTGGCGCAGCGCGCCAAGGTGAACCCCGTGGTGCTGCCGTTCACCGTCGGCGGCAGCGAGGCCGCCAAAGATCTCTTCGGACTCTTCGACGACACCGTCCAGCGCCTCCTCAAGGGACTCGCCTGATGGGCGCCGTGGACTTCTCCATCCTGCTGCCGGCATTCGCCGCCGGGCTGCTGGTCGCCGCGACGCACGTGCCGCTCGGAATGCAGGTGCTCGCGCGAGGAATCGTCTTCATCGACCTCGCCATCGCGCAGATCGCGGGCTGCGGCGTGCTGCTCGCCGACCGCCTCGGCTTCGAGGCGGAGGGCATCGCCGTTCAAGTCGCCGCGCTCGCCGCGGCGCTCGGCGGTGCCCTGCTGCTCACCTGGACCGAGTGGGTCTGGCCAGAAGTGCAGGAGGCGGTGATTGGTGTGGTGTTCGTGCTGGCGGCCACCGGTAGCGTACTGCTGCTTGCCAGCAACGTCCACGGCAGCGAACACCTGCGCGACCTGCTGGTGGGCCAAATCCTGTGGGCGCAGCCCGCGCGCCTCGCCTGGGCAGCAGCGGTTTATGCAGTGGTGCTGGCGCTGTGGTTCGGATTCGGCGAGCGCATGGGGCGCGTGGGCTTCTATTCGCTCTTCGCGCTCGCGGTGACGGTGTCGGTGCAGCTGGTGGGGTTGTACCTGGTGTTCGCGACGCTCATCGTGCCGCCGCTCGCCACGAGGCGGATGGCGCGCGGTCGGCTCGCCGCTGCTTGGACGATCGCCGCGGTCGGCTACGCGTTGGGACTGTTGTTTTCGACCGCGCTCGACTGGCCGACGGGGCCGGTGATCGTATGGACACTCTGCATCGCGGGGCTCGCGGGCTTCGCCGCCGCGGGATTCAGTGCCGCGAGAACTTCCACTCCTGCTGCCGCGCCTCGCCCTTGATCGTGCCCTCGATGCGCGCGACCAGCGCCTCGCCTTCGCGCCAGTAGAGGATGCGCTGCGGGAAATCATGCGCGGCGTTCTCGAATACCACGCGTTGGGCCCCCGCTTCCTTCAGCTTGAACTCCACCGGGGCCCGGCCGCCGGGACTGGCGAAATAGGAAAAGCCCTCGGGCGTCTCCGCGATTCGCAGGAACTCGAAGCTCTTGCGGCCGCCGGCGAAGGTGGAGAGGTTGGCCGCGACCATCACTCCGTTGCCGGGGCCGAGCCAGCTCTCGGCCACCTTTCCGCGCGAGCTTTCGTTCACCCACGTGCCGCTCATCCAGCCGAGGGACTCGACCTTGGCGGGCGCTTGTGAGAAGGCGGTCGTGGAGAGCAATAAAAGGCAGGCTGCGAAGCGAAACATGGGCGGCTCCCGATTGGAATTGCGCCCAGCGTAGCGAATAACGCGGCCCTGCACTTGGATGATTGCGACATCACTCCACCAGCGCCGCGTGACCAACGGTAACGCGTGACCAGAAGGCGCCGGCACACAATGGCCGGATGAAAGCGCGCTTCCTGCTCGCATTGTTCGCCTCGACCTGGGCTTCAGGCGCCGCGGCCCAGACTCCGCCGGTCTACGGCTGCGACAACCCCGAGTCGAAGCAGCTCGACTTCTGGTTGGGCGAGTGGGAGCTCACCTACGCAGGCCCGAACAACGCCGTGGCCAAGAGCCGCAACCGCGTCACCAAGATCATGGATGGCTGCGCGGTACTGGAGCAATTCGAGGGCTCGCCGGGCACGAAGCTCAACGGGCACAGCGTCTCCATCTTCGACCGCGCCACCAAGCGCTGGAAGCAGACGTGGGTGGACAACACCGCGTCGTACCTCGATTTCAACGGCGGGCTTGCCGACGGCAAGATGACCTTCACACGCGAGGCCGAGCGCCAGGGGAAGAAGGTCCGACAGCGCAAGGTGTTCCAGGACATCCGCCCCGACGCCCTCAAGTGGCTGTGGCAGGCGTCGCCCGACGGCGGCGCCACGTGGACCACCCAGTGGGAGATCGATTACAAGCGGGTGCGCTGAAGGCCGGGCGCATCGCGCACGGCAGCACGAGGGCGCGGCGGTAGCGGGGCACTAGAATGGTGGTTTCCCGCAACGAGATTCGAGATGACCGTCATCACTGACAAGAAGGCCTTCGAGAAGGCCACGCCGATCCTCGCAACCGATGTGAAGCGCCTGCCGAAGCTGTTGGCCGCGCTCACTCCCGCCGAACGCAAGTGGGCCGAAGGCGCCGGGTTCGACGGCACACCCAACACGCTCTGTACTCTTCCCGATGGCAAGGGCGGCGTCGCGCGCGTGCTCGCCGGGGTTCGCGATGGCGACGACCCCTGGGCGCTCGCGGCGGCGCCCCTGAAGCTCCCACGCGGCCGCTACGAGTTGGGCAAGGGACCGGTCGCGATCGCCGCCGACAATGCCGCGTTCTCCTGGGACCTGGGCGGCTACCAGTACTCGCGCTACAAGAAGGCGAGGCGCAAGGCGTCCGACTTGCAGCTGGACAACTCGGCGCGAGTGCGGGAATCGCTGGAGAT
>JBDSRZ010000259.1:0-5536 GCA_039929025.1 Usitatibacter sp.
TAATCTGATCGTGCCGCCCATGGCTTGGGCCTGAACCAGGGGGATTGTTGATGCTCTACGACTTCCTCGACGAGAATCGCGTCGAACTGATCGATCGCTGCCGCGTCAAGGTCGCCGAGCGCAGCACGGGTCACGCCGCGACCGCCCACGCGGAGCACGGCGTCCCCCTCTTCCTCGGTCAGCTGATCGACATGCTTCGCATGGAGGACTCGACGCCCGCGTCCGGCACCGCCCAACGCGACGCGACCATGAAATCCGGCGCCACGCTGCACGGCAATGAGCTGCTGCGCGATGGATATACGGTCGAGCAGGTGGTGCGCGACTATGGCGATCTCTGCCAGGCCGTAACCGAGCTCGCGATCGAGAAGCGCTCGGCGCCCTCGCCGACGGAGTTCCGCACCCTCAACCGATGCCTCGACAACGCCATCGCCAACGCGGTGACGGAATTCGCGCGAAAACGCGACGAGGGGATCGCGGCGAACACCGCTCGCGACATGAGCGAGCGGCTCGGCTCGCTCGCCCACGAGTTGCGCAACTTCCTCAACACCGCGATCCTGTCGTTCGCCGCGATCAAGTCCGGCGCCGTCGCCGCCAATGGAGCGACCTCGGCGGTCCTCGACCGCAGCCTCCTGGGCGTGCGCGACCTCATCGACCGGGCGCTCGCCGACGTTCGCCTGACCTCGGGCATGCCCCCCGCCCTCGAAGAAGTGGACGTGGCGCATTTCATCGCCGAGGTGCAGGTGGCCGGCTGCCTGGAGGCGAAAGCAAAGGGCTGCGAGCTCATCGTGGCACCCGTGGCCCCGGGGCTGGTGGTCTGCGCGGACCGGCAGCTGCTGTATTCCGCGGTCGCGAACCTGCTGCAGAACGCCTTCAAGTTCACCCACACGCACGGCCAGGTGCGCCTCAGCGCCGTCGCAAAGCAGGACCGCGTGCGGATAGAAGTCGAGGACCGATGCGGCGGCCTGCCCGTCCCCAACGCCGAGGACCTGTTCCACCGTTTCACGCAATTCGACCAGAACCGGACCGGCCTGGGCCTCGGGCTTTCGATCGCCCGTCGCGCGGTGGAAGCCAACGGCGGGACACTGATGGCGCGCGACATGCCCCGTGTGGGCTGCGTCTTCACGGTCGACCTGCCGATTGCCGAGGCCTCCTGCTAGTAGAGCGGCGAGTCGCGCGGACGCGGAATGTGCACGCCCGGCATGCCATGCCGCTTGGGTAGCCTCGCCCAGGTGTAGCGGTTGGGTCGTGCCGTCCGCGACCACATCGCGTTGCAGCCCTGGCAGGTGAACGCCATCCAGCTGTCGCCGAGGATCTGCGCCAGCAGGTGCGAGTGTCCTTCGACTCCCGACGGCCCGGTTCGGCACTTGGCGCAGAGCACCCTCACCAGATCGCCTTCGCGGAGGGCCGGTCGCGCACGACCAACGCCACCGCCAGCCGCGCCGGGATCTTTACCTGCATTTTTCACAAAGTGTTCGCATGTCATGGTCACCTCGAGGTACTGAGGCTGCGCGTGTTTGTGTCGTTTTGCCTACGCGGTGGCCCGTGCCGCACGGACTCCCCTTAAGTGCGCTAGCGCACCGACTTCCAGGCCCGGCCGCGCCCACCATCCAAAGTCGATCACGCTGAACAAGGGAACCCGATGAATGCGCCGTGTCCGGCCTGCCTGGCGACACCTTCCTCCATCGACGGCCATCCCGACCTCGGTGTCAAGACGATAGGCAGCACCATGCTCACCTTCGAATGCCGCTGCTGCCACGCGCGTTGGGCACGCAGCGTCGTGCGCGGCCGGTTTTCGTGGTCGCCCATCGACGCATGCGCAGGCCGCAGCGTCGACATGGGCACGGTGGTTCCGCCGCGCTCCGATCCCTTCCAGGCGCCGGAACCCACGGCCGCCTCGTGACGAGGGCGCAGGCAAGCAGCCTCAAGCCGAGCGCGGCCGCCGGAAAGGCCGACGGCAACAACGAGGGCCTGCGCGCCCAGGCGCTCCTCAAGGCGGGAGCGCTGCAGCAGGCGATCCTCACCAGCGCCAACTTCTCCATCATCGCCACCGACGAGAACGGCATCATCCAGCTCTTCAACGTCGGCGCCGAGCGCATGCTGGGCTACATCGCCGCGGAAGTGGTGAACCGGATCAGCCCGAGCGACATCCACGATCCGCAGGAAGTGCGGCGCCGCGCCCAGGCGTTGAGCGCCGAGCTCGGAACCACCATCGCCCCGGGGTTCGAAGCGCTCGCCTTCAAGGCCTCACGCGGCATCGAGGACGTCTACGAGCTCACCTATATCTGCAAGAACGGCAGCCGCTTTCCCGCCATCGTGTCGATCACGGCGCTGCGGGACGACGCCAGCAGGATCATCGGCTACCTCCTGATCGGCACCGACAACTCGGTGCGCAAGGCGGTCGAGACCAAGCTGAACGAGGCGATGGAGGCCGCGGAGCAGGCCAACCGCGCCAAGACCGACTTCCTCTCGGCCATGAGCCACGAGCTGCGCACGCCGTTGAACGCGATCCTCGGCTTCGCGCAGCTGATGGAGTCCGGCCTGCCATCGCCAACCCTCTCCCAGAAGCGCAACCTCGAACAGATCCTCAAGGCCGGTTGGTACCTGCTCGAGCTCATCAACGAAATCCTCGACCTCGCGGTGATCGAATCCGGCAATGTGAGCCTATCCCGCGAGCCGGTGTCGCTCGCCGAGGTGATGCTCGAATGCCGCGCGATGGTCGATCCGCAGGCGCAGAAGCGCGGCATCGGCATGAGCTACCCGCTCTTCGAGGCTCCGTGCTTCGTCACCGCCGACCGCACGCGGGTGAAGCAGGTCCTCATCAACCTCCTCTTCAATGCGATCAAGTACAACCGGCCGGGAGGCACGGTGGCCATCGCCTGCGCGCCGTCCGCCCCGGACCTGATCCGCATCAGCATCCGCGACACCGGGGCCGGCATGACCCCGGAGCAGCTCGCGCAACTCTTCCAGCCTTTCAACCGCCTCGGCAAGGAGTCCGGCGCCGAGGAAGGCACCGGCATCGGCCTGGTGGTCACCAAGCGGCTGGTCGAGCTGATGGGGGGCGCCATCGGCGCGGACAGCACCTTGGACAAGGGAAGCGTGTTCTGGATCGAGCTGCGCCTCACGGCGGCGCCGCAACGCGCGGTCCGCGAGGCCGAGCAAGCCGCACTGATGCGTCCGGCGATGCCCAATGGGGCCACGCCGCGCATGCTGCTATACGTCGAGGACAACCCCGCCAACCTGGAGCTGGTCGAGCAGATCGTCGCGCGCCGCACCGACCTGCGCCTGATGAGCGCGGCGGACGGCACGCTCGGTATCGAGTTCGCGCGCACCTGCATGCCGGAGGTGATCGTGATGGATCTCAACCTGCCCGGAATCAGCGGCATCGAGGCGATGAAGATCCTGCGCGCCGATCCGACCACGGCTCACATCCCGGTGATCGCGTTGAGTGCCAACGCGGTGCCGCGCGACATCGAGAAGGCGCTCGAAGCCGGGTTCTTCAACTATCTCACCAAGCCCCTCAACGTGCTCCAGTTCATGGATGCGCTCGACGCGGCGTTCGCGTTCGCGCGGCCCGCCAGCAAAGGAATCCCCGCATGATCCTTGCCGAGTCCGAGATCCTCGATGCCAGCATCCTGATCGTCGACGACCAGGAGGCCAACGTTCTGCTGCTCGAGCAGATGCTGCGCGAAACGGGCTACCTCCGGGTATCCTCGACCAGGGATCCAGGGGCGGTATGCGGGCTGCACCGCAAGAACCGCTACGACCTGATCCTGCTCGACCTGCAGATGCCGGTGATGGACGGCTTCCAGGTGATGGCGGGCCTGAAGACCAACGATGCCGACGGCTACCTCGCCGTCCTCGTCATCACCGCCCAGCCGGGCCACAAGCTGCGCGCCCTGCAGGCCGGCGCCAAGGACTTCGTCGCCAAGCCGTTCGACCTGGTCGAGGTGAAGACGCGCATCCGCAACATGCTCGAGGTGCGCCTGCTCTACACGAAGCTCGAGAACGCGAACAAGGTCCTCGAAGCGACGGTTCGCGAGCGCACCGCCGAGCTGCGCGAGAGCGAGGCGCGCTACCGGAGCTTGACCGAGCTCGCCACCGACTGGTACTGGGAGCAGGACGAGCTCGGCAATTTCATCAAGGTCTCGGGCCCGGTGCTCGAAATGCTGGGGATACGGGTGGGACCGTTGGGAGCCGACGGTCTTCCCGCCGACGTGAGCTGGAACGCCGAGGAGCAACGCTCGCTGCAGGCCGCCGTCGCGTCGCGCCAGCCGTTCCTGGAGTACGTGCTGAGCCGTGTGAACGCGGACGGCAGGATGCAGCGCTTCCAGGTGAGTGGGGAACCGATGTTCAGCCAGGCCTGCCGTTTCATCGGCTACCGCGGCATCGGCGTGGAGCTGCCCTCGGGAGCATGAGGTGATGGCGATCACGGCGGTCCCCGACACCACCCGCAACCACCTCCTGGCGGCGCTTCCGGCCGAGGAATTCGCGCGCCTGGCGGCGCACCTGGAGCCGGTCGATCTTGCGGTCGGCGACTTCCTCTACGAGCCGGGCGGGCAGCTGCAGCACGCCTACTTTCCCGCCAGCGCGATCGTGTCGATGCACTACGTGACCGAGTCCGGTGCCTCGGCCGAAATCGCCGGCGTCGGCAACGAAGGCATGGTCGGCATCTCCCTCTTCATGGGCGGCGATACCACGTCCAGCTCGGCGGTGGTGCAGACCGCCGGCGAGGCCTACCGCCTGGAGCGCGCCGTCCTCAAGGAAGAGTTCGACCGCGGCGGCGCGATGCAGCGCCTGATGCTGCGCTACACGCAGGCGCTCATCTCGCAGATGAGCCAGACGGCGATCTGCAACCGCCATCACTCGGTCGAGCAGCAGCTGTGCCGGTGGCTGCTCACCACCCTGGACCG
Source organism: Usitatibacter sp. (assembly GCA_039929025.1). Classification (GTDB taxonomy): domain Bacteria; phylum Pseudomonadota; class Gammaproteobacteria; order Burkholderiales; family Usitatibacteraceae; genus Usitatibacter. The sequence goes on from JBDSRZ010000259.1 coordinate 4,911, forward strand.
GGTGCCTTCGGGACAGCTCGTGATGACGCAGGAGCTGGTGGCGAGCATGCTCGGCGTCCGACGCGAGGGCATCACCGAGGCCGCCGGGAACCTGCAGCACGCGGGCTACATCCGCTACCGCCGGGGGCACATCGCGGTCCTCGGGCGCACCGGGCTCGAATCGCTGGCGTGCGAGTGCTACGCGGTGGTGAAGAAGGAGTACCTGCGCCTCTTCGCGGAGATCCCGCGCCGCGGAGTGCCCGCCGCTCGGCGGGTGGCAATCCAGTGAACCCGTCCGGGTTGAAGGCCGGGGCGCTGCAAAGCGCGATCTTCAACAGCGCCAACTTCTCCAGCATCGCCACCGACGCGAGCGGCGTGATCCAGATCTTCAACGTCGGCGCCGAGCGCATGCTCGGCTATACCGCCGCCGAGGTAATGAACAAGATCACCCCGGCCGAGATCTCCGACCCGCAGGAAGTGATCGCCCGCGCCAAGGCATTGAGCCAAGAGCTGGGGACCACGATCACGCCGGGCTTCGAGGCGCTGGTGTTCAAGGCCTCGCGCGGCATCGAGGACATCTACGAGCTCACCTACATCAGGAAGGACGGCAGCCGCTTCCCGGCGGTGGTGTCGGTCACGGCGCTCCG
>JBDSRZ010000260.1:0-13228 GCA_039929025.1 Usitatibacter sp.
CCGAAATTCGACTCCGACACCAATTATTGGGGCTGGATGCCCGCGTCCTTGACGACCTTCACCCAGCGCGCGTTCTCCTGGCGCATGAAGGCGCCGAAGTCGGCCGGCGACATGAGGCGGATCTCGGCGCCCTCGTCGACGAGGCGCTTGCGCAGCGCCGGATCGTTCACCACCTCGGAGACCGCGGCGTTGATTTTCTGCACGACGTCCGCCGGCATGCCACGGGGTCCCACCAGCCCGCTCCAGGTGCCCACTTCGAAATCCGCGAGGCCCAGCTCGGCGAGGGTCGGGACGTCGGGGACGGCCGGATTGCGCTCGCGCGAAGCGAGCCCCACCGCGCGAACCTTGCCGCCCCGGATCTGTGGGACCACCGCGGGCAGCGTCGCGAAATTCACCTGCGCCTCGCCCGACATGATCGCGAGCACCGAGGGCGAGCCGCCCTTGTATGGCACATGGGTGATGTTGGCGTTCAGAGCGCGCACCAGCAACTCGCCCGAAAGATGCCCCGGCGAGCCGACTCCCGACGATGAATAGAACGTCGGCGCCTTCGCGGCGAGGTCCTTCAGCTCGGCGATGGTCTTGAACGAGGTCTGTGGCGATCCGATCATGATCATCGGATACGAGCACACCAGCGCGACCGGCGTGAAATCGTTCAGCGGATGGAATCGCTGCTTGAGCAGCCCCGGGTTGATCGCGTGCACCGCCACCGTTGTCATCAACAGCGTGTAGCCGTCGGGCGGCGCCTGCAGCATCATCTCCGCGGCGAAATCACCTGCGCCTCCCGGCTTGTTCTCGATCACGATGGGTTGCCCGAGCTTCTCGCCGAGCTTCGGCGCGAGCAGCCTCGCCACCACATCGGTCGAGCCTCCGGGGGCGTAGCCGATGAAGACCTTGATCGGCTTCTCGGGCCACGCGGCGATGGCGGCCAGCGAAGCAAGGCAAAACAGTACAGCGGCAAGACGCTGAAGCATGCAGCCCTCCTTGATTACGGTTTATCTGCCCTTGAACACGGGCTTTCTCTTTTCCATGAAGGCCTTACGCCCCTCGGCGTAGTCCTGGCTCTCGAAGCAATCGAGGATCAGGCGGCGCGAGAGCTCGATGTCGAAGTCTTGGTCGAGTTTCATCACCTCGCGCATGATCCGCTTGCCGGCCTTGACGGTGAGCGGCGCGCCGGTGCAGATGGCGGTGGTGTATTCCGCGAGCAGCTCTTCCAGCTTGTCCGGCTCGGTGATGCGGTTCACGAGGCCGATGCGCAGTGCCTCCGCCGCGTCCAGCCGCCGCCCGGTGAAGAAGATGTCCTTGGCGAAGCCCGGGCCTACGAGCTGCACCAGGTTCTTCATCGCCGAGACGCGATAGCCGAGGCCCAGGCGCGTGGCGGGGATGGAATAGACCGAGGCGGTCGTCGCCACACGCATGTCGCACGAGATCGCCACATTCACGCCGCCGCCGATGCAGTAGCCGCGGATGGAGGCGATGGTGGGCTTGGAAAACTCGAAGATTCCGGTGAGCGCCGCTTCCGCCATTTGCTCGTAGCGGGTCACCGCTTCCTCGGCGGCGCGCATGTCCTCGAACTGCGATATATCGGCGCCGGAGACGAATGCCTTCTCGCCCTCCCCCGAGAACACCACCACGCGCACGTTGTCGTCTTTCTCGGCCCTTTCGAGGAGTTGCGGTACCGCCTCCCACATGTCCACGGAGAGCGCGTTGTGCCTCGCGGGATTGTTGAAGCGGATGTGCAGCACCTGGCCATCGAGCCAGGACTTCACGCGCTCGGTGTTGGTGGGATAGCTCATGTCGTTCATCAAAAGACTCCTGCGGTTTTCATGCGTGCGAGCTCCTCGGGAGCGTAGCCGATCTCCGTGAGGATCTCCTCGGAATGCTCGCCGCGGCGAGGCGCCGAGCGTGCGATGGTGGATGGGGTACGCGTGAGGGTCACCGGCTGCCCCATCAGCGTCTGCTCGCCCAGCTGCCGGGACACGACCTTCTTCAGCGTCCCGAGGTGCTTCACCTGCGGCTCCTCGAACACCTGCTGGAGGTTGTTGATGCGCCCGCAGGCCACACCCGCGGCGTTCAGCGCCTCGATCCAGTAGCCGCTGGTGTTGCCCTCGAGGCGCTTCTCGATCTCGGCGTTCAGCCAGTCGCGATGCACCGAGCGGTTCATCTTGGTCTTCGAGCGCTCGTCGGTGATCCACTCGGGCGCGCCCATCGCCTCGGCGAAGCGCTCCCAGATCTTGCCGCCGAAGACCGCGATGTTGATGAAGCCGTCGCGGGTCTTGTAGACGCCGGTGGGAATGCTGGTCGGGTGGAAGTTGCCCGCCTGGCCGGGGACCTCGCCGTCGATCGTCCAGCGCGAGGTCTGGAAATCCATCATGTAGATCATCGCCTCGAGGAGCGAGGTGTGCAGCCATTGGCCCTTGCCCGACTGCTCGCGTTCGAGGAGGGCGACGGTAACGCCATAGGCCGCGAAGATGCCGCCGCAGAGGTCCGCGATCGGGATGCCGACACGCACCGGCCCCTGGCCAGGCAGCCCGGTCACCGACATGAGGCCGCCCATGCCCTGCGCGATCTGGTCGAAGCCCGGTCGCGTCGCGTACGGTCCCGTCTGGCCGAAGCCCGAGATGCTCGCGTACACGAGGCGCGGGTTGATGGGCGAGAGCGCGTCGTAATCGATGCCGAGGCGCGTCTTCACGTCCGGGCGGAAATTCTCCAGCAGCACGTCAGCGGTAGCGACCAGCTTCTTCAGCACCTCGATGCCTTCGGGCTCCTTGAGGTTGAGCGTGATCGAACGCTTGTTGCGGTGCGTGTACTGGTAATCCGAGCCCTCCTGGCCGCCCAGGGTGTCGTCGCCCCTCATGTGCTCGGGCATCTGGACCTGGATCACGTCGGCGCCCCAGTCGGCGAGCTGGCGGGCGGCGGTAGGGCCTGCCCGGACCTGGGTCATGTCGACGACGCGAAAGCGGGAAAGGGCGGCTGAGGCGGGGATGTGGGGCATCGGGATCGATAAATGGTGTCAGACACCATTATTCGCGAAAAAGGCGCGCAATTCGTCGTACGTCTCGTCGGGCGCTTGTTCGGCGGGGTAATGGCCCGTGGCCGCGGCTACGCAGCCGCGTTCCGGCGCAGCACTTTCCCCGGCCGTTCTCCGGTCGGCCTTCCCCCACGCCATACCGGCAGTCCGTTCACGATCACCGTGTCCACGCCACGCGCGGGCTGGATGGAGTGCTCGAACGTCGCGGCGGCGTCGATGGTGGCCGGATCGAAGAGCGTCACGTCGGCGGCCAGGCCCTCCCTGAGGATTCCGCGGTCGGCGAGTCCGAACGTCTTCGCCGTGAGGCCCGTCATCTTGTGCACCGCGGCCTCGAGCGGGAAGAGCCCGAGGCCGCGCGCGTAATGGCCCAGCACCCGCGGGAACGTGCCCCACAGACGCGGATGGGGCTTCGCGTCGTGCGGCAGGCCGTCGGAGCCGATCATCGTGTGCTCGAAGGCGAGAATCCGCTGCACGTCGCCCTCGTCCATCGAAAAGTAGATGGCACCCGCGGGAAGGAGGCGCGCCACCGCATCCCGGAGCGGCAGGCCCATCTGAGCGGCGATCGCGCCCAGCTCCATGCCGGAGAACTCGGGATGCGGTTGCGACCAGGTGACGAGCGTCCTCGACGAGGTGAGGGTGCGGTCGAAGGAGAGGATGGTGGAGGAGGCGCAATACGGGTAGCAGTCGAGGCCGATCCGCTGCGAGCGCATCGCCTTCTCGATCAGCGGCAGCGTCTCGGCGGAGCGGCCGTGGTTGGGCGTGCCCATCACCTTGTGGTGCGAAACAACGACGGCCACGCCGAGCTCCCGGCCGATGCGGAAGGTCTCTTCGAGCGAATCGACCACGTGGTCGCCCTCGTCGCGCATGTGCGTGCAGTAGAGGCCCTGCCGCGCGGTGAGGGGACGGCACACCTCGATCACCTCGTCGGTGGTCGCCGCGCGCGCGGGCTCGTACCAGAGGCCCGTCGATACGCCGATTGCTCCGGCCGCGAGCGCCTCGTCCACGAGCGCACGCATGCGGGCCGTCTCGGCGGGTGATGCTGCCTTGTCGAGATCGTCCATCGCCTGAACCCGCAGCATGCTGTGGCCGACCAGCAGCGCGCAGTTGGTGGCCGCCGGCGTCTCCTGCAGCGCCGCGACATAATCGCCGAAGGTCCTGAAGCGGAACCAGCCGCCCTCGACATCCATGAGGTCGATCGGCGGAGTCACCGGCCGCGGCATTCCCCGCGGTGCCGGCGCGAGCGAAACGCCGCAATTGCCCGCGATCACGGTGGTTACGCCCTGGCTCACCTTCGGCTCCATCGCGGGCGCCGAGAGCATCAGGCGGTCGTCGTGCGTGTGGGCGTCGATGAATCCCGGGGCAGCGACGAGACCCGAGGCGTCGATTTCAACCCTTGCGTTTTCCCCCTCGAGGCGGCCGAGCTGCGCGATGCGCCCCTCGCGGATGCCGATGTCGGCATTGAAGCGGGGCGCCCCGGTGCCGTCGATGACGGTCGCGTTGCGGATGAGGAGGTCGTAGCGCATCGCCTAGCGGAAGAACGCCGCCAACTGCTGGTACGTTTCTTCGGGAACCTGCTCCGCGGGATAGTGACCGCAGGGCAGCATCTTGCCGCAAACGTCGGCGGCGCGCTCCTTCCACGCCTCGATCGGCTTGTAGCTGCGGTTCACGTGACTCTTCTCGCCCCAGAGGACCAGCATCGGCATCCCGATCCTGCTCGCCAGATCGGCCTCGTCGTGGAGCAGGTCGATGCCGACCGCAGCGCGGTAGTCCTCGCACACCGCATGGATGTTCTCGGCGGTGCAGCAGCGGATGTACTCCGCCATCGCTTCGGGCGTGAAGGCGCTCAGTCCCACCCCGGGCTTGTCGAGCTTCCTGCGGATGTAGCGCTCGAAGCCGTAGGCCTCGATCATCTTCTCGGGGTAGTCGGCCGGCTGCGCCATGAAGAACCAGTGGTACGAATCCACCGCCCAGCCGCGCTTGATGTTGTTCAGCATGTGGTGCGTGGGCACGATGTCGAGGAAGGCAACCTTCGCCACCGCCCCGGGATGGTCGAGCGCCATGCGGTGCGCGACGCGCCCGCCGCGGTCGTGGCCGCAGACGAAGAAACGCTCGTGGCCGAGCGCACGCATCACGGCGATCTGGTCCTCGGCCATCGCGCGGAAGGAATAATCGTGGTGGTCGCCGCCGCCGGGGGGCTTCGCGCTGTCGCCATAGCCGCGCAGGTCAGTCGCGACCACGGTGAACTCCCTTGCCAACCGTGGCGCGATCTTGTGCCACATGAAATGAGTGAGGGGGTTTCCGTGCAGCAGCAGCAGCGGCGGACCCTTGCCGCCACGCCGTAGGTGGATCCGCGCCCCGGCGCCATCGACGTCGGCCTGGGTAAAGCCAGGAAAAATGGTGTCGGAGTCGATTTTCAAGGAAATGGACTCCGACACCATTTATTTGCGCAGCAATCGCGTCAACGCGTTCACGTCGGTGAGCGTTTCGATTTTCCAGACGAGGTCGAGCACCGCCTGGGTATGGTCCCGGGAAAGTCCGCCCCAGGCGGCGCACTGGCCGAACTTCTCGGCGAGCTCCGCATCGCTCATCGGGTTGGCGGGGCTGCCCTTGCCGAAGTCGGCGCGACCCTTGATCAGCGTCCCGTCCAGCAGCTCGACTTCGATGATCGTCGTCATCTTGTCGAAGCCCGCGGCCTCGGCCTCGGGATGCACCCCGAAGTCCACCTTGGCGATCATCGCCTGCACGTCGGGCCGGTTGACCACCTTGTCGGTGAATTGCTCGAGCCCGCCCTTCCTTTCGAGCAGCAGGATCGCCATGCAGAATTCCATCGAGAACTTGGCCTGCAGTTCGTTCTTCGGCCGATGGTGGATCAACGCGTTCGGCATGTTGTGGTTGGTCCCAACGGCCACGCGTTTCACTTTCCCAGGGCGGACGTCGTGCTTCACGATCAGCTCCATCATCACCGCCATGCCGGGGTGGGTGAGCGAACCCGAAGGATGCGGCTTGATGGAGACGCCGGGTGAGTGGAACGTCCACGGCGCGCCCAGCTTGCCCTCGATCATCTCCACGCTGTAGCCACCGCCGGCCGCGCGAAAGAAACCCCGATCCGCCTCGAGCCCGTTGGGCGACGCGGTGAATCCGAGCGCCGCCATCTCTGCCGCGATCACCCCATTCTCCGCCGCGCGTCCCGCGTGGAAGGGCTTCGTCATCGTCCCGAAGTTCTCCCGCAGCCCACCGGCCTGTGTTGCGCCGAGCGAAAGCGCGCGCCGCGTCGCCTCCCGGTCGAGCCCCAGCAGCTTCGCCGCCCCGGCCGCCGCGCCGATGGATCCGCAGGTCGCGGTGCTGTGGAAGCCATGCTGGTAGTGGCGCGGCATGATCGCCTCGGCCACCTTGCACTCGACCTCCACGCCCACCTGGTAGGCGAGCATCAGATCCGCCCCGCTGCGGCGATCGCGCTCCGCCAGCGCGAGAACCGGCGGCAGCGCCGGGGCCGTGGGATGCGTGAGCAGCCCGTAGACGCGGTCCTTGGCCACCGCGAGCTGCGTGTCGTCATAGTCGTCGGCGTGGATCGCGAGCCCATTGGCGAACGCGGCGAAGCGCGCCGGCAGCCGCAGCCCCGTCCCGATCACCGTGGAGCCATTGTCGTTTGCGATCCCCAGCGACTCGAGGTACTTCGCCGCGATGTGTCCGCATTCGGATGCCGCGCCCGCGAGCGCGAGCCCGATGCCGTCCAGGACCGAGCGCTTGCCGAGGTGCGCGACATCCTTGGGGACATCCGCAAAATCGACGCCGACAACAAAACCCGCCACGTGATCGGTGGTGGCGGAGGTCACCTCCGGGGGTTCGGCCTGGCTCGTGGACATTTTTGATTTCAGTGTTGGGTCATTGGATTCCCGCCTGCGCGGGAATGACGGCTGCATGGAGTCATAGGATTCCCGCCTACGCGGGAATGACGGCTGCACGTCGGGCGGCGGCGAGGCGCGCGCCCAGCCGCACCGCCTGCTCCAGCGCGCCGGTGGCGGCGACGCCCCTGCCGACGATGTCGAATGCGGTCCCGTGGGCCGGCGTGGTGAACACGGTCTCCAATCCGGCGGTCACCGTGACGCCGCGGTTGAAGCCCTTCATCTTGGTCGCGATCTGTCCCTGGTCGTGGTACATCGAGAGCACTCCCTCGAACTCGCCCGCGAAGGCCTTGAGGAACACGGTGTCGGAGGGATAGGGGCCCTTGCACGCGATCCCGCGCGCCGCCGCCTTGGCGACTGCCGGCGCGATCAGGTCGATCTCCTCGCGGCCGAAGAGCCCGTTCTCCCCGGCGTGCGGGTTCAAGGCGCAGACGGCAATGCGGGGTGCCGCGAACCCCGCCCCGCGCATCGTGCGATCGGCGAGTGTCAGCGCCTCGTCGAGCCGCTGCGGCGTGATCTGGTCGATCGCGGTACGCAGCGCCACGTGCGACGTGACGCGCGACATCCACAGGTTGTCGAGCACGTTCATCTCGCCGAAGAACCCCTGGTGTCTGGTGAGGTGCGCGAACATCTGGTGCTCGTCGTTGAATTTCCAGCCGCCCGCATGCAGCGCCGCCTTGTTGAGCGGCCCGAAGGTGACGCCGTCCAGGCGCCCCTCGAGGGCGAGGCCGATGGCGTGGGCGAGCGTTTCGCCGGTGATGCGCCCGGAATCCGCCGAGATCTCGCCGCGCTTAAGCCGCGCCGGATCGAGGTTCGCGAGATCGAGCACCGGGATCGCGCCCGAAGCCCAATCGGCCTCTTCCGGCGCAGCGCATAGGTGGGTGGAGAGGTACACCCCCGCGTCGCGGGCGCCCATCTCGAGCACGCGCGCGTCGCCGACGACCAGCAGGCGAGCCGCCTCCGCGAGGCGGCCATCGGCAAGTACGCGTGCACATTGCTCGGGGCCGATGCCGGTGGGGTCGCCCAGGACCAGGGCGAGCAACGGCAGATTGGGCCCCGGGCCCCCGGCTTCATGATTGCCTGGGCAGGCTCCGCCGCGCGGTGGGGGCGACGAATGATGGGTCATGAGGATCTCCTGTCGGTGAAGTAGTTGATCGCGGCGACCATTGCGAAGGTGATGGCCAGCATCGTGATCGAAAGCACCGCGATCGGCCCCCAGTCGTTGCTCTCGCGCAGGTCGAACATGGTGACCGAGATCGTCTTCGTCTTCGCGGTGAACAGGAGGATCGTGGCGGAGAGCTCGCGGATCGAGCCGATGAAGATGAGGATCCAGGTGGCGATCACGCCGTTCCTGATGAGTGGCGCGGTGATGTCGACGAGGGTCCTCAGGCGTGACGCGCCGAAAATCCGCCCCGCCTCCTCGAGCTCGGGGTGCACCGCCTTCAGCGACGACGACACCTGCTGGAAGCCCACCGGCAGCTCCTTGGTGAGGTAGGCGAGGAAGATGATGGCGAGGGTGCCGTAGAGCACCAGCGGCGGGCGGGTGTAGCTCAGGAAAAGCCCGACCGCCAGCACGATGCCGGGAATCGCGACCGGCGCAGTGGCAAGGAAAGCGAGGTAGCGGTGGCCCCACACAAGGCGCCGCAGGCTGAGGTAGCCGATCGTCACCACCAGGATCGTGCCCGCCGTCGCCGCCGATGCGCCGAGGATGAAGGTGTTCATCAGCGCTACCTTGGTGCCACTGAACTCGAGGAACACGAAGCGCCAGTGTTCGAGCGACAGGTTGCCGGCGAGCGGCCCGGCCCAGTTCTTCACGATCGCGGTGCGCGCGAGCACGCCATAGGGAAGGATGATCGAGCAGCCGAGCACGAAGGCGAAGAGGGCGAGCGCCGGGACCTTCCAGGCGCCCAGCTTCATGAGCCGCATGCCGGTGCTCTTGCCGCCGATGATCGAATAACCGCGCCGGCCCATGATGGCGCGCTGCGCGCGCAGCAGCACTACCGTGATCAGCAGGAGCGGCAGCGACGCCGCCGCGGCGAGCCCGAGCTGCGGGGGAAACTGGAAGAGGCTCCAGATCTTCGTGGTCATGGTGTCGACGCCCGCCGGGAGCGCGAGGATCGCGGGCACGCCGAAGAGCGTCATCGACTGCAGGAAGGCCACCAGGAACCCGGCGAGCAGCGCCGGCATCGCGAGCGGCAATGTCACATTGACGGCGGTTCGCAATGGGGACGCGCCGAATATCGCCGAGGCCTCCTCCAGCTCGCTCGGGATCATGTCGAGGGAGTTGGCGACGAAAGTGAAGACGTAGGGGAACGTATAGAGCGCCATCACGAACACCATCCCCCACGCAGAGAAGATGTTGATGAGGGGCTCCGCCTCGAAGGCCTTGAGGCCGGTGAGGGTGTAGTACCACTGGTTGATGAGGCCCGCGTTCGGGCCGCCCAGCAGCACCCACGCGAATGCGCCGAGGAAGGGCGGCGTCACGAACGAGGCGAGGACCAGCGTACGCAGGAGGCGCTTGGCCGGCAGGTCGGTGCGCGCCACGAACCACGCCATGGGCGCGGCAACCGCGAGGCAGAGGAACCCCACGGCAGCCGAGGTCCACATCGTGGTCACCAGCGGCTTGAAGAATGAGGGATCCGCGACCAGGTGGCGGTAGTTCTCGAGCGTAAAGGCCAGGGTGGCGTCGTCGCGGAAGCTCGTGACCAGCAGCCAGTACATCGGCAGCAGCACCAGCGCCGCGAGGAGCAGCACCATCGCGATGGAAAATGGCGCGGTCAGGTCCAGACGAACGAAGGCCGAGGACGGATCCCGGGCGAAAGCCTGTCGCCCCCGCGCCGGCGGGGGCCCGATATTGGATTCCCGCCTACGCGGGAATGACATGGGCGTCGCTCCCAAATGGCATGGGCGTCGCTCCTAGTTGCCAAAGAGTGCCGTGTACTTCTTCTTGATCTCGGTGATGAGCGGCAGCATGCCCTGCGGATCGTCGGGCAGCAGCTTGATCTTCGAAAGCGGCGTGCGGTCGGCGGGCTCCTTCACGTCGGGATGCACCGAGCGCGCGCCGCCCTCGTCCACCATCAACTGCTGGATCTTCGGCGTGAAGAGGAAGTTCTGCAGTACGCGCGCGGCGCTGGGGTGCGGGGCGTCGGAGAAGATCGCCGTGGGCGAGCTCACGAAGGGCGTGCCCTCCACCGGATAGATGATCTTCACCGGGCTCTTGTTCTGGATCTCGATGAACATGTTGTACTCGTTGCCGTCCACCATCACCGCGCGCTCGCCGCTCGCCAGCGTCTTGGGCGGTGCGGTGGTCGACTGCAGCTGCTGCACGCCCTGCTTGGAGAGCTTTTCGAGGTAGTCCCAGCCGAGCGCCCTGGTGATGGCGTAGGTGCCGGTGAGCGCCGTGCCGCTGTAGCCCGGATGCGCCTTCACCAGCTTGCCTTTCCATTTGGGATCGAGCAGGTCCTTGTAGCCCTTGGGCGCCTCGGCCTCCTTCAGCAGGTTGGTGTTGTAGCCCATGGGCGAGAGCGTCGCGCGCCAGGTGAAGTAGGTGCCGTCGGGGTCGCGGTATTGGGCGGGGAATTTCAGCGCGTCGGGAGGCGTGTGCTTCGCGAGCTTCGCCTGCTGCTTCCAGAAGAGGAAGTGCGATGCGTCGGAGGAATTCACCACGTCGGCATTCTTGATGCCCGACTGCATCTCCTGGTTGACGCGCTGGAAGACCCGTTCGGAGCCCGCGCGCTCGACCTCGATGGGGATCTTCGGATACTGCTCGCGGAATACCCTGGCGACTGCCTCGCCCACCTTCACGTCCACGGAGGAGTACCAGACGACCTTGCCCTCCTTCTCGGCGGCCGCGACCATGGCCGGGGTGGTTTCCTGCGCGACGGCCGGGAATGCGAGCCCGGCGAGCAGCAGCGCTGCGAATGGCTTCTTCATCGATTTCTCCTCCTCGTTATGGGTACTGCGGGGAACACTTGTTGCACGTCTAGGTCAGCGGGCGAGTGCGCGGCAGCGGTCGGGCGGGAACCGAACCTGTACCGCCGAGCCCGGCGCGAGCTCTAGCGTGGCGGGCGCGGTCACCAGCAAGTCCTGTCCCACGTCGACCACGTAGTCGCGATGGCTGCCGAGGTAGGCATGGCTGCGCACGACGCCCGGAAGGGTATTCGTGTCGGCGCCGCGCGCCGCCCCCGGCTCCAGGCCGATGTCGTGCGTCTTCACGCAGAAGCTCATCTCCTTGCCCTCGCCGGCGAAGTCGCCCTGGCCCAGGTGCAGGCTATGGCCGGCGACGCTCACTTCGTTGCCGGCCACGTGCCGCGCCTCGATCACGTTGCTGCCGCCAATGAACTTCGCCACGAAGCGCGAGTTCGGGCTGTCGTAGACCTCGCGCGGCGAGCCGATCTGCTCGATGCGGCCGAGGTTCATCACCACGATGCGGTCGGCCATGGTCATCGCCTCGAGCTGGTCGTGGGTCACATAGATGGAGGTGTTGTGGAACTCGTCGTGCAAACGGCGGATCTCCAGGCGCATGTCGCCGCGCAGGTTGGCGTCGAGGTTGGAGAGCGGCTCGTCGAGCAGCAGGATCTCGGGGTTGGGCGCGAGGGCGCGCGCGAGCGCCACGCGCTGCTGCTGGCCGCCGGAGAGCTCCGAGGGATAGCGCGCGGCGTAGTCGAAGAGCTTGGTCGCCTGCAGCACGGCGTCGGTGCGCCGCGTCTTTTCCTCCGCGGGCACCCCGCGCATCTTGAGGCCGTAGGCCATGTTGTCGCGCACCGTCATGTGCGGCCACACCGCATAGCTCTGGAAGATCATGCCCATGTTGCGGCGCTCGGGCGGCAGCGCCGAGCCGGGCTTCGAGATCACCTTGCCGCTTACGCGCACCTCGCCCTCGTCGGGCTCGAGGAAGCCCGCGATCATGCGCAGCGTCGTGGTCTTGCCGCAGCCCGAGGGGCCCAGCAGGCAGATGAACTCCCCCGGCTCGACCGCGAGGTCGATGCCGCCTACGGAGACCACCTCCTGGTAGCGCTTGGTGAGCCCCGCCAGTTCTAGATGGGCCATGGGGAATGGGTGTCAGACACCATTTATTTTATTCGACTCCGACACCATTTTTCGCACCGCGGCGGTGACGTCGGCGGTGCGCGCCTTGCCGCCGAGGTCGGGAGTGAGGAGGCCGCTGGCGGTCACGGTCTCCACGGCCTTCATGAGGCGTGCGGCGGCGGCGGCCTCGCCCAGGTGCTCGAGCATCATCGCCGCCGTCCAGAATGTGGCGACCGGGTTGGCGACACCCTTGCCGGTGATGTCGAAGGCCGAGCCGTGGATCGGCTCGAACATCGACGGGAAGGCGCGCTCGGGATTGAGGTTCGCCGTGGGCGCGATGCCGAGGCTGCCGGCGAGCGCGGCGGCCAGGTCCGAGAGGATGTCGGCGTGCAGGTTGGTCGCGACCATGACGTCGATTGTCGCCGGCTTCAGAACCATGCGCGTGGTCATCGCGTCGACCAACTCGCGGTCGTGCTTCACGTCGGGATACTCGCTCGCCACTTCGAAGAAGACCTCGTCCCACAGCACCATGCCGTGGCGCTGGGCGTTGGACTTGGTGACCAGCGTGAGGTGCCTGCGCGGGCGCTTGCGGGCGAGCTCGAAGGCGAAGCGATGGATGCGCTCGACGCCCGCCCGGGTGAAGACCGCGACTTCGGTGGCGGTCTCGATCGGCAGGCCACGATGCGCCCGCCCGCCCATCCCCGCGTACTCGCCCTCGGAGTTCTCGCGGATCACGACCCAGTCGATGTCCTGGCCAGCCGCGAGCGGGCTCTTCACACCGGGCAGCACGCGCGCCGGGCGGACATTGGCGTACTGGTCGAAGCCCTGGCAGATCGGCAGGCGTAGCCCCCACAGCGACACGTGATCGGCGACTTTCTGGCTGCCGACGGCGCCGAAGAGGATCGCGTCGAAGGCTTTCAGCTCCGCGAGGCCGCCCTCGGGGATGTAAGTCCCGTGCTCGAGGTAATAGTCCGAGCTCCATGGGAAAGCCTTGAAGTCGAAGCGAAAGCCGCCGTCCGCTGCGGCCAGCGCTTCCAGCACTTCGACCCCGGCCGAGATCACCTCCGGGCCGATGCCGTCGCCGCCGATAGCGGCAATCCGGTAGCTCTTCACTTCCACTCCCAAAAATTGGTGTCGGAGTCGATTTTGGAGCAGCGCCGCAAGGAGCGTCCGGTGGTGGAGCCGCAGGCCCCCCGCGGCTACCAGAAGCTCTTCCTCGAGACGGTGACGCAGGCGGACCAGGGTGTCGACTTCGATTTTCTAAGAAAAT